>JAEKKI010000189.1 GCA_019510485.1 Catenulisporales bacterium | reverse complement strand
CCAGCAGCAGCTTGCCGAACTCGGCCGGCTGGATGGAGACGCCGCCGGGGAAGCGGACCCAGCTCTTGGCGCCGTTCGCGCCGGAGATCGAGGCCGGCAGCAGCGCCGGGATCGCCACCAGGATCAGACCGACGACCATGGAGATGTAGGCGTAACGCTGCAGGACCTTGTGGTCCTTCACCAACAGCAGGAAGCCCGCGAACACGAGGATGCTCAGCGCGGTGAAGATCAGCTGGTTGGTGGTCGACGGGTGCGGCGGGATGTGGTGCTTCACCGGGTTGATGCGATGCACCGCGTCGTAATAGTGCTTGTCGTACAAGTCCAGCCGGTGGATGAGCACCACGCCGATGCCGTTCAGGAAGATGGCCAGCGGCAGGAACAGCGGGTCGGCGTACGGGGCGGCGTACCGGATGAGCAGGTTCGCCACCAGCACCACGGCGGCCAGGCCCGCGCCGGCCCCCCACATGCCGGCCGGCAGCTTGCCGTCATCGGCCAGGCCCACGTTGGCGTACGCGAACATGGTGATCCCGACCGCGAACATGCTGAGCGCCAGCTCGGTATTGCGGCGCTTCGGGATCGCGGGTTCTTCGGGCCGGGGCGGGGCGGCTGACGTCGACACTACTGAGGACCGTCCGTTGTTCCGGCGCAGTACGCCTGCAGCTGCGATTCACCCGCCGGGGGCACGGAGGCCGAGGCCGACGGGGGGTTCGGGGATTGGGGCGCCGCCGATCCGGTGTCCCCGCCGGTCGAGGCTTCGCTGGGCGGGGCGCTCGGCGCGCCGCTGCTCGACGGCGGCGTGGCGCCGGGGTCGGCACCGATCGGCGCGCCGCCCTTGGACTCCGAGGGCTGGGAGGGCAGGAGCGGCTGTTGCGGCGAGCCCTGGTTCGGCTGGCCCTGAGTCGCGCCCTGGCCGTGGCGGAAGTCCGCGCAGGTCTTGGCCGCCTTGCGGTACTCGTCCAGATAAGACAGAGCGGCGCTCTTCGAACCGAAGGACACCGTCTTGTCCAGGTCTGCGCGCTTGGCCTTGGGGACCGCGTTCAGCCACAGCGGGCCGCCGGAGTCGGACAGGGAGACCTGGGAGGCCATGAACGATAACTGCGACGTGCCCTGATACAGCAGCACCTGCCTGCCGTCGGAGGAGGGCTTCACGTAGTACTGGCCCTGACTGTAGACGTATGTGCCGACCGCCGCGCCGGCCAGGACCAGGACCACGGCGCCGCCGATGATCAGACCCTTCTTGCTGCGCTTGGCGCTCGGGGCGCCGGGGCCGCCGGGGCCACCGGGACCTCCCGGCGGCAGGCTGTCGGGTCCGGCACCGTTGCCGAAGTTGCGGCGATGAGAGGACTCTTCGATGCGCTGTCCGGGCACCGAGTCCATTTCCGTGGTCTGGGCGGACGGGTCGAAGTGCGGCGGCGCGGTGGCCAGCGGTGCGCCGGGGTGCTGCTCCGGGGCCCCGACGGCCTGCTGGGGTTGCTGCTGCTGATTGCGCCGCGGGCGCAGCCGGGCGGCGCGGCCGGCCGGGTGGTTCTGGGGGAAATCGTCCTGTGGCGCCGGGCCGCCCTGGCCACCGGCCGGGGTCTGGAAGCGGGGCAGCCGCTCCACGCCCTCGCTGGCCGCGCCCACCACCACCGGCGTCAGCGAGCCCAGCAGCTGCGTGGCCTCGTTGGGACTGGCACCGGGGATGACGCCGTCGTCGATGGTGTCGGCGACGATGCAGGTGATGTTGTCCGGGCCGCCGGCCCGCAGCGCGAGCTCGATCAGCGCGTCCACGGCCTGCTGCGGGTCCTGGTAGGCGGCCAGGGTCTCGGCCAATGTTTCCTGTGAAACAAATCCTGACAGGCCGTCAGAGCACAGCAGGTAGCGGTCGCCGGCGTAGGCGTCGAAGGTGCCGATGTCCGCCTCGACCTGCGTGCGGCCGTCCAGGACGCGCATCAGCAGCGAGCGCTGCGGGTGGTGGCCGGCCTCCTCCTCGGTGATCCGGCCCTCGTCGATCAGGCGCTGGACCCAGGTGTGGTCGGCGGTCATCTGCTCCAGCAGGCCGTCGCGCAGCCGGTAGGCGCGGGAGTCACCGACGTGCACCATGCCGAAGCGGCCGCCGGACCACAGCATCGCGGTCAGCGTGGTGCCCATGCCCTCCAGCTCCGGGCGCTCGGCCACGATCGCGCGCAGGCGCTCATTGGCGGCCACCACGGCGCCGCCGAGCAGCGCCAGGTCGGGCTCGCCCAGGGCGGGGTCGCTGGCGGAGCGCGGGCCGGTCTCGTGGGCGGCGATGTCGTGTGGGGAGATGTCCAGGGTCTGCTCGGTCGCGGAGGGGCCGCCCCCCTGGCCGCCGGGGCCGCCGGGACCGCCCGCCGGGTTCTGGGCGTTCGGCGCGCCGGGTCCGTTCGGTCCGTTCGCCGGCTGGCCGCTCGGGGTCAGTGCCGGCGACTCGCCGGAAGCCGACAGCGCGTCGCTCCCGGCTTGGTCGCCGGGTGCCGCGTCCAGCCGCGCCACCGTCGCCATCACGACGGCGCTGGCCAGCTCACCGGCCGCGGCACCGCCCATGCCGTCGGCGATCGCCAGCAGGCGCGGGCCGGCGTAACCGGAGTCCTCGTTGCCCTCCCGGATCAGCCCGACATGGGAGCGGATCGCGTACCTGAGCACTAGAGCCATCTGGCACCTCTCCTTATCCCTATGCGCGCAACTCGAGCACGGTCTTGCCGATGCGGATCGGAACGCCGATCTGCGCGACGGTGGGCGCGTTCAGCTTGGTCTGCCCCAGGAAGGTGCCGTTGGTGGAGCCCAGGTCTTCGACTATCCACTGCCCGGAGGCGTCCGGATAGAGCCGGGCGTGGCGGCTGGAGGCGTAGTCGTCGTCCAGCACGATGGTGGAGTCGTGGGCCCGGCCCAGCGTGACCTGCTGGCCGCTGGTGATGTTCACGGTGGTACCGGTCAGCGAGCCGCCGACCACCACCAGCCGGGTGGGCATCGCGGGGCCGCCGCGCCGCTGGCCGTGGCCGCCCGGACCGCCGGGGCCGAAGCCCGGGGCCGGGGCGCCGCGCCTGGCGCCGGAGGCGGCCACCTGCTGGGTCGTGGCGGCCGCGGCCTTGGCCGCCTTGGCCTGCTGGCGCTTGCTGGGCCGTGATCCGTAGAGGTCGGAGCGCATGACCCCGACCGCGGAGAACACGAAAAGCCACAGCAGCACCAGGAAGGCGAGCCGGATCACCGTGAGGGTCAGCTGGGACATCGTCGTCGGTCCTGTAATCGGTCCTGTCGGCCTAACCCTGCTGCCGGAAGATGATGGTGGTCGTGCCCAGGTGGATCACCGAGCCGTCGCGCAGCGGGGCCTGCGTCACGTGCTGGTTGTCCACCACGATGCCGTTGGTGGAGCCCAGGTCGGAGACGTAGGACGGGGTGCCGATGCGGATCTCGGCGTGCCGGCGCGACACCGAGGGGTCGTCCACCCGCAGGTCGACGTCGGTACCGCGGCCCATGGTGGTGACCGGCCGGGTCAGCATGTGCCGGGCGCCGTTGATCTCCACCCAGCACTGCGTCTGCGGCGAGGGCTGCTGCGGGGGCGGGGGATATTGCGGCTGCTGCGGCGCGCCCCAACCGGGCTGCTGGGGAGGCGGCTGGCCGTAGGGGTCGTAGCCGGGCTGGCCCTGCGGCGCACCCCAGCCGGGCTGGCCCTGGGACTGCGGGGGCGGCGGGGCACCCCACGGCGTGGGCTGCGGGACCGGGTTCGGCGGCGGGACGGGCTGCAGTCCGCCGGGACCTTGCGGACCGCCGGGACCGTGCGGGCCGGGGCCCGGGCCCTGCGGGCCGCCGGGGCCTTGAGGACCGCCCTGGTAGGGAGGAGGCTGGCCGTAGGGGTCGTAGCCCTGGGGCTCGCCTTGCATCGAGGACACGGGCACCACTCCTGCCAACGCCTGACTCTGGATCCGGAACATCCCCGTGTCGAGATCGGCCGCACGCGCGAACTTCACTTCAACGGGTCCGACGAACATATAGCGTTGCTCGGCGCCATACTCACGCACGAGCTCAGCGAGCTCCGCGCCCAGGGGGCCGGCGTAGGTCGCCAGCCGCTCGTAGTCCACACCGCCCAGCTCGACCGTGAAGTCGTTGGGCACCATGGTCCGCCCCTGGCTGACCACGGCCGCCCGGTCATCACACTCCCGCTGCAGCGCGGAGGCGATCTCCACCGGCTGCACCTCGGACTTGAACGCCTTGGCGAAGGCGCCGTTGACCAACCCTTCGATGCGTCGCTCGAACCGCTGTAGGACTCCCACGGACACCCCCTTCCGGCGCGCCAGCCTAGCGTTGACCGGCTTCGCAGACCATTCTGTCGTCAGCGCACCCGGGCGGATACACCCTCGTCGTCGGACCCACGGCCACCCGCGCCGTCCGCCGCCTGCGACGTCCAGCCCGCGTGCCTGTTACGGATGAGATCGTAACCACCCCATCCCCCGCTGCGTACCCACATCGCCACGAGATCAGCCGCCCGGCGGCTGCCACGCAGCTCAGCGACCCGCGCGGAAAAGCAGAGGCGAACACCCTCTCGTCACAAGGACGTGCGACGACCCCACCCGGTTCCCACATACACCCGTTCGAGATTAAGGGGCATCCCGGCACTCCGACATGTGATGAGGGCTACCCCGCGGGCGGCTCGGATATTGGCCGGAGGCCCGCCCGCCGCGTGCTAATGTTTGTGCTGCAAGAGCGAGCGCGAGTGGCGGAATAGGCAGACGCGCACGGTTCAGGTCCGTGTGCCCGAAAGGGCGTGGGGGTTCAACTCCCCCCTCGCGCACTTGTGAGATCCGACGAGAAGGCTCGGTTTCGGTGACGAAAGTCACCAGGGACCGGGCCTGATCGCTTTTTGGGGGGGCCGTGTGGCCGGGTCTGATGCCCTTCGCAGGGCGTGACGGCGCGGTTCGGGAGGTTCTGGGCGGTTTCCGGGCAGGCTTGAGGCTCCCCGGGGATGTTTACGTGTTGATCCTCTGGCCGGGTCAGGCGGCTTCGGGAGGACGTTGTCCTCGACGGTGATGTAGCCGGTCGGGGTCCAGCTTTTCAGCGGTCTGCCTTCGCGGCGGCGAGGTGGTCGCCGACGAAGCGCCAGCGCACCCCGGTCTCGGCACACAGGCGTGTCATCATGTCCGCCGTGACTCGAACGGGTTTCACCAGGCACACCATGCCTGAGCCGGGTAGTGAGCTGTTCCGTAGCGACCGCCGCTTCCGGCCATGGCGGTACGGAGTCAGCCACACGGAGTTCCTGCTGCGTAGTTGGACCCCACGGAGCGGTCCTGACAAGACGATCGACATCCAGTTCATTGGCACGAGGCGAATGCTGATCCGAGATGGATACCGCGGCCTCGTCATCCGCTTGGCCTCCGAGGAGCATGCTGCGGCCATCAAGGCTGAGACTCCTCAGCTGTACGGCCGCTTTTCCGGCGCTTACAGCGTCTTCCTACTGGAGAGCCAGAATGAGATCGACTACGTGGTGGCGGCAACTGTCGTATGGGGCGAGGGCGTACTCACGGCCGGCCAACGCGACGTGTTGACCGCGGAGTAGTTTCCCGAACCACCCGCTATCGACGCGCCATGTCGAAGCCCTCCACCAGCGACAGCCGCTGAGTCCACCGGGTGTCGACAAACGTTCGTGTGCCGACACCCGGCACGGCTCGCTTAGTGCGAATTGGTCACCCGCTTGACGTACGCGAACGTGGCCGCGTCGATGGCGTTGGTCCCGCCAAAGACGTAGACGTTGGCGATCGGCCAGTTCCCGGAGGAGTCGTTGGCGGTCAGGGAGTCCCAGGACTTGTTGGCCATCAGTGCAGGCGAAGGAAGGAACATCGGTGCGCTGATCGCCGCTGAGTAGGCACCTCCGGTCAGGGCGTCCGGCCATGCCGTGCCGGTGGCGATACCGATCGCGGTGGGCAAATGGACACCAAAGGCCATCGATTCCGCGACTGCCTGAGCGGTCCCGTAGCGATCGTTGCCAGCTATGTACGTGAACGTCGTGTAGACCGGCCCAATCTTCTTCAGGGCCTCAGTCGCGTGACCACCCACGGCAACCGTTGCATGCGAGTGCGCGGCTTCGAACGAGCGGATGAACGCCGCCACATCGGGATCGATGCTGTAGTCGTCGGTGAGCAGGAGCGCCCCGTGCGGTGCGGCGGGAGTCCCACTGGCGCCGACATACGCTCCGCCGCTCACCGCGAGCGGGCCGGCTACGAGCGCGTCGGGGTAGTCCATGCCGGTCGCCACATAGAGCTGCTGGAGGTTCGGAAATCCCTGTTCGGCGATGGCCAGCGCAGTGTGGAAGCGGTCTGGCCCTTGGAAGCGGACCACATGGAATCCAAGTCCGGCAATCTGCTGCCCGATCCCAGCAGACACGGCACTGGTGCCGCCAAGGATGTAGACCGTTCCGCCAGCGGGTAGGACTCGCTGAATCTCGGCTCGGACATCGTCGCGCAACAGTGTCGGCTCCGTCAGCAGGATCGGAGCGTTCTTGGTCCCTGCAAACGGAACGCCTGCCAGAGCATCCGCATATTGGTCGCCACGGGCAAGCACGACAGCGCCAGCCTGAAGCTGGCCAGGCAAACCGGTAGTTCCCGCAGTTGCCCAGCCATGGTGGGAGACCGCGATCGCCGTCGTGTAGCGATCATCGCCAAAGATGCGCTGGATCGACGGGTTCCCGTTACCGGTCGTCGCCTTTGCCCAACTGACGCCCACAAGAGGAACGGCCAACATGGCCGTCCCTAGCATCGCAGTGAATCGTCTCGCTCTTTTCGTTGGCATGATCCCCTCCGGAACGTAGGAGCGCATCATGTCAGGCGCGCCAACGCCGCCATCGCGGGGTGCTGCGATCTCCTGCCAGCTGGGTTCCGCTGCCTGCTGGTACGCCTCTGAAGCCGCCGACAGCAACGTCACCGACCACACCGGCGCGCACGCCGACCCCGATTCCCGGCTACGGCGGTCCGAAGGTTTACCGCGATGCCGGCGTTGACGGGATCGGGACGGGTATCGCGCATCTCACAGCAGCGCTGGACGGCTGGCGGGTCGGCGAAGGCGGTGGCGCTGGCCGCCACCAGCCTGAACTACCCCGACGCGCTATCCTGCGGACCGCTGGCGGCGAAGAAGGACGGCCCGCTGCTGCTGACCGACGGCTCCGCCAGCCGCCTCGATGCCAGGATCCTGGCCGAGATCCAGCGGGTCCTGCCGGCAGGCGGCGTCCACGTCTCTGACGTCCCAGCATCCTGGTGTCTCGGATCGGCACTCGCCCGCCCGAGACACGGGGCTGCTTCGCTATATCGCGCTGGTCGCAGAGCGCGCCTATCGCCGCGTAGCCGAAATCGACTGCCCTTGATAGCCGCCCGCGGCGACCGCCTCCGCGATCGCCGCGCGGACCTGGCGCGCCGGAGCGGGGAGTAGATCGGGCAGGTCGGACTTGCGCGCCTGGGCCCGGCCCGCGATCACGTTGGAGAACAGGGAAAGTGCATGGGTGATCTGGTACGGCTCCAGACCACTGCCTTGTAGTGCCGCCCGGGTCTCGGTCAGCGAGGACGGGCGGTAGGTGATCGGTCGGTCGAGCGTGGCCGTCAGGATTTCGGCGATGTCCGCGCCGCCGATCGGCGTGTCGCCTTCGAGTTCGTAGACGCGCCCGGCGTGGCGGATCGGACGGCCGGCGGCGAGATCGCGCTCTGACTCGGCGGCGACTCGTACGGCCACGTCAGCCAAGTCTTGCTTAGCGACTACCGAGATCTTTCCTGCGCCGAATGGCGCGGTGAACTCGCCGGTGGCCGCCGCATCGCCGGCGCCGGCTGTCGCCAGGCCGACGGGGACCTCGGTGTAGAGGCCGTTGCGGAGGATGGTGGTGCTGAACGGTCCGGCGGCCAGGCGGTCTTCGGTCCAGCGATGCGGTAGGGCGATGGTCATCGACTCGCCGGAGGACGCCAGGCTGGTGTAGATCACGTGCCGCACGCCCGCGGTCGCCGCCGCGTCGGCGACTGCTCCGTGGCGGGCGAACACCACGTCGTCCTCGGCGTATCCGGCTGATACGACCAGTAGGACGTCGACGCCGTGGAACGCTTCGGGTAGCGATGCCGGGTCGTCGAAGTCGACACGGCGGGTCGCTCGGCCGTCACCGGAGCGGGAGCCCGCCACGACGTCTACGCCCTCGATGCCGGACAGACCGCGGAGGATCAAATTGCCGAGTCCGCCGGAGACACCGGTTGTGAGAATCATCGCCTGCTCCCTCGTCTGTCGTCGTCCTCATTCGGTGAAGACGCCACCGAGCATCCGCCGCGACCGATGAGCGGCGTAAGGAGGCACTCCCGTGTCAGTCGCGTACACCGGCGTAACCCCACAGGTCACCCCTGGTTCTCGGCAGCCGGTGTGATCGGCGTCTCGGCATCGGAACCGTGGCGGGAATCGGCATTCCCGACCGTTCGTTGCGCCCATGAAGACGAGCCATGCCGAGGAGAATCATGACGATCGCCGCGCCCCGGACAGCCTCCGGCACCACGAACACCCACGATCCCTGTGATGACGACTGCGGGATCCGCGACGTGCTCGACCGGCTTGGCGACCGTTGGTCTGTGCTGGTGGTCGTCGAGTTGACGAAGGGCACTCGACGCTTCCATGAGCTGCACCGTGCGATTCCCGGCATCTCACAGCGAATGCTGACCCTCACCACCAGGCGACTGATGCGCGACGGGATGGTCCAGCGGACCGTCTATCCGACGATCCCGCCACAGACCGATTACCGCCTCACGACGATGGGCCGCAGCTTCTCGGCAGCCATCGCCTCGCTGGCCGACTGGTCCCGCCAACACAAGAGCGCCATCGCGAGTTCCCGTGAGCAATGGGACGCTGACCGTCCCGCGAGAAACGATCTCTGACGTTACGCGCCCACACTCGGCGCCACGCGGACGTGCGCGCGTTCCCCTTGTCTCCCGATGAGACTCAAAAACTCGACGGAACCGGCGCTAGTAGCTCCGAACCAGTGCGGGGTGCGCGTGTCGAACTCCGCTGCCTCGCCGGCCTTGAGGATCAGGTCGTGTTCGCCGAGGACGAGTCGGAGGATTCCGTTAAGGACGTAAACCCAGTCGTAGCCCTCGTGGGTGCGCAAGTCGGGTCGGGCGTCGTCGCTGCCAGACGGGAGGACGAACTTGTAGGCCTGGATTCCCCCGGGTCTACGGGTCAGCGGCAGGATGAACGAGCCGTCGCCGCAGGGGATGGGACGCATGTGAATGCGCGGGTCGCCGGTCGGCGGGGCGTCGACAAGTTCGTCGAGGGTGACTCCGTAAGCGCGAGCCAGCGGTAGCAGCTGTTCGAGCGTGGGCCGTCGCAAGCCTGATTCAAGCCGAGACAGGGTACTGGTGGAGATCCCTGTCTCCTGCGCCAGGTCGGCGAGCGTGACGCCGCGGTGCAGCCGGAGGCGTTTCAGCCTCGGTCCGACGGCGTCCAGCGTGCGGTCGACAGTTTCGCTCATCCCGCCATTTTGCCATTCGGCAACGAGGCTTGCTGATCCGCCATCGCCGTGAACACCATCGAGCTATGACGCACGGATTCGACAAGGACTTCTGGGAACAGCACTGGCGACAAGGGCGAGCAGGTGGCCAGGCAACCATGGTCGGCAACCCGCCGAACCCACACCTCGCCCGTGAGATCGGCAGCTTGAAGCCGGGTACGGCGCTGGACGCGGGCTGCGGCGCGGGTGCCGAGGCGATCTGGCTCGCCTCCCGTGGCTGGCACGTGACCGCGGTCGACATCTCCGCCGAGGCCCTGACTCGCGCTGCCGAACGTGCGGCGACGAGCGCCGCGGACCATGATCGCCTGCGGTGGGTGGAGGCGGATCTGAGTCTCTGGAGACCGGAGACGCAGTTCGACCTGGTGATGACGCACTATGCCCACCCTGCGATGCCCCAGCTGGAGTTCTACGACCGCATCGCCGGATGGGTGACGGCCGGCGGCACGCTACTTATCGTCGGGCACCTACACACCACGGATTCCACCGAGCACGCGCATCAGTCGCCAATCGAAGCTTCGACCACCGCCGCGTCCATCACCGCCCGCTTGGACGACACCGAGTGGGAGATAGCCACCGCCGAAGAACGCCTGCGAACGCTCACAGGGCACAGCGGTCAAGCGACTCCTCTACACGACGTTGTCGTGCGCGCCACCAGACTCCAAGCACGGTAGCCGCATCGCCCTGCGAGAGTCCCCATGCTTTTCGACAGTCCGCGTCGACGCATCACGCCCCTGCCTGCGGACCCGCTGTCGCAGCCAGCACCCACTGCCACGCCTCCGGCCCGGGCGGCATCACAGTGGTCACCACCTCATCAATGAGCAGAGTGAAACCCGCAGCGGAGAGATTGGCACGGTTGACCGCGGGGGCGTGGCTGGCGAAGAACATGGGGACGCCGAGCCAGGTCTCCACGGTGTCGTCCGACGCGCCGTTGCCGAAGGAAGCGAGAAAGTAGCCGCCGGGGCGAAGCCAGCGAGCGATGTCGGTCAGTAGCTGCGGTTGTTCGGCGCGGGGGATGTGGTTGAAACAGTAGAAGGCTGTGATCGCGTCGAAGCTGCTATCTGGAAAGGCGAGGCTCGTCATGTCCGCCTTGCGAAAACGTGCGTTGGGAACGTGTCGGGCGGCCAACGACAGTTGGGTGGCGCTGATGTCGATGCCGAGGACGTCATGGTGGCGAGCCAGCAGAGCGGTGCCGGGGATGCCGGCACCGCAGCCGAGTTCGAGGACTCGCGCGCCGGCGGGTAGGCGTGCCGTGAGCTCGCCGATGAAGCGGATGCGGGGATCGTCAGGGATGTCGTTGACGAACGTGGCGAGGTACTGCTCGGCCATCGCGTCGTATCCGGACTCGATGATGGCCTTCGGATCAACGTTCACGGCCGCCAAACTAGCCCGGGTTCTTGGTGCGGCACTCGCCTTTTGCACTGGAACACGAAGGCACCGGCCCGTAAGGGACCGGCGTGCCTTGGCTATGAGGTAGATGGATCAGACCGTTGCGGTCTCAGCCGCCCGAGCCACACGTTCCGCCGCCGTAACCGCCCGCGAAACCCGCGCCGCCCGCAGCCCAGCCGCCGTCAGCATCGCACCCGCGGCGGCAATCCACAGGCTGAGGACAACCACGGCGTGCACGCTTCCGCGACCGTCGAAGAACGCCGTCGAGCGAATCAAAGTGGCGGCAGCGCCGGCGGGAAGGTCCTGGCCGACGGTTCCCCAGGGAGTGGGAAGCATCTCCGGAGCGCTTGACGCCGCGGACAGGGGGTTGGCCAGAAGCATCATGGTCAGGCCGGACAGGGCGAAGCCGCGCTGGCCGATGAGGGAGGCCATAGCGATGGTGAAGGCTGCGACGGCAAGGACCGGAGCGGCGATCGCCGCAGTCAGGGCGAGGTACGAGCCCGGCAGGAAGGCCAGGGTGTGGCTCGCGATCAGGGCCACAGCAGCGCCGCCGCCGAAGGCGAACAGGACAGCGCCGAGAGCACGGTCACGCAGGCGAGGCAGCTTGAGGGTCAGCAGCACGCCGCCGATTAGAGAGGAAATCACCATCGGCAGGATCATCGAGGTGAAGGCGCCACCATGCGGGTCGTTGGCGGCCGCCGGGATCACGTCGGTCACTTCAGCGGTCGAGGTAGCCGCAGTGGCCTGCGCCAAGTGGGAACCGACCTCGGTCAGCATCGCGGCGACGGTCGGGCTGGCGGCGGAGGCGACCAGCATGTGCGAGCCCTGCGCAGTGGCGATGACGGCGCCGTAGGCGTCGCGGTCAGTAAGCGCGGTGCGTGCCGCCGATTCGTCCGGAACCTCGCGGACGGCGAACGCGCCCGGTGCTGCCTGGTTCAGCCGCTGCTCGATCACGGCACGCTGTGCGGCCGGGGCGGCCACCGCCAGCGGGATCCGGTGCGGGGCGGTGTGAGCGGCCGGCGCGGTGAAGGCGAACACCATCACGGCCTGAACCCCGATGGCGGCCAGGGCGAAACGGGTGGTGCGGACGAGGTGCCTCATGACCCCACTCCTTAAAAAGAACGCTCGTTTTGTTTATGTCGCCATCGTGGCGTCACCCCGTTCTCGTTGTCAAGAACGAGCATTCGTTTTATTTTGGAGACATGCCCAAGGTCTCCGAAGAGCACGCCGCCGCCCGCCGGGAGCAGATCCTCGCCGCCGCCCAGGCTTGCTTCGCCCGCAAGGGCTTCCACGCCACCTCGATGAACGACATCTTCGCCGAGGCCGGACTGTCGGCGGGCGCCGTCTACAGCTACTTCAAGAGCAAGGACGAGATCATCGCCACGATGACGAGCCGGGCCATCCTGCTGCTCGCCCCGTTCTTCGACAGCGTTCTGGCCGAGGACCCGCCGGTGCCGCTGCACGAGGTGATGCGCCGCTTCGCCGCGCTGGTGCAGGAACTGTCCGACGGCCCGATGTCGGTGGCGCCGCAGGTCTGGTCGGCGGCCACCTATGATCCGGAGCTCGCCCCGCTGGTCGTGGCCAACATGCGGCAGGCTCGGGCGTTCTGGACCGAGGTCGCGAGCCGGGAGCGGAAGGCCGGCCGGCTCGCGCCCGACGCGGATCCCGAAGCCGTGGGCGCCGTCCTGTTCACGATGGTCGCCGGCCACCTGGTCGACCACAAGCTGCTCGGCGACATCAGCCCGGAGCTGCTCGCCCGCGGCCTGCGCGACCTGGGCGGTGCGGCGCGCGATTGACAGGCTGATGCCGCTACGCGGGAACAGGAAAGCAACCACCACGGTTGCCAACGATCATGACCGACCTCCCGCTCCGTCTCGGCGTCATCGGCCTCGGTGCCATGGGTGCCGAGATGCTCGCCATTGCTGTGGCTCTTCCCGATGTCACCGTGGTACTCGCTGCGGATCCCAGTGAGTCCGCGTTAGAGCGCACCCGTATAGCGCATCCGGGCTTAGCCCTGACGAACGATCCGACGGAAGTCGTCTCGCACCCCGAGCTCGACGCGGTCTACATCGCAGCGCCTCCGGTCACTCACGCCGGCTATGCGATCGCCGCTATGAAGTCCGGGAAGGCGGTCTTCTGTGAGAAGCCCCTCGCGGTGGACTTCCAAGAGGGCGAAGAGATGGTGGCCGTCGCCGAGGCGACGGATCTGGTCAACGCACTCAACTACACACTGTCTGATCGCAGTGCAGCGGTAGAGGTGCTTCGCGCAGTACGCACCGGGGAAGCCGGTGACATCCTCGGCGTGGACATCCGGTTCCTCTTCCCCGAATGGCCGCGCGAGTTCCAGAAGGACGCCTTGTGGGTCGCGGGCCGCGAGCAGGGCGGCTTCCTCCGGGAAGTCGGCTCGCACTATGTGTTCCTGACAGACCGCGTCCTGGGACCGCTTACTCCGCTGCATACAGAGGTCACATACGGAGAGAACGGAGAGAGCACAGCCACCGGGCTCTTCTCCGCCGACGGAATCCCGGTCCGCCTCACCGGTGACGTCGCCGCCGGTCCCGAGACCTACACATGGACTCTCTACGGCTCTCAGCGCTCCTACCGCATCACGGACTGGGGCGATCTGTCCGTAGGCGATGCCGACGGCTGGAAGCCGGTCGAACTCACCGGTCCCCGGGGCGGTGAGGACACCCGGCTCGCGGAGTTCGTCCGCGCAGTGCGGGGATATCCCTCGACACTGGCCGACTTCGCAGCGGGACTCCGTGTGCAACAAGCCATAGAGACGTTCCACGCGGCCGCATAGGATGCGATATCCCGTTGCCGGGACCGTCGTGCACCCAGAACCATGAGGACATGTTGGCTACTCTGCTGCCCTTCCTTCTCGCCTGCACGGCGATCGCGGCCGTCCCCGGACAGAGCACGGCGCTGATCATCCGCCAGTCGATCCGCGGCGGGAAGCGCGCCGGGGTCGCGACCGTCCTGGGCAACGAGAGCGGAGTTTTCCTGTGGGGCTGCGCCGCGGCGTTCGGTTTCACCGCGCTGCTGGCCGCATCGCAAATCGCTTACGACGGCATGCGCATCGTCGGCGCGTGCGTCCTCGTCTGGTTCGGCGTCCAGTCCCTCCGCTCCGCGCGCCGGATGAAGCGCGACGAAGACGCCCAAGAGGCCGACGACCTCGGGGATGCACGGACCCACGGCGCCCTCTGGTCCTACCGCGCCGGCCTGCTGACCAACCTGGCGAACCCAAAGGCCGCCGTCTTCGCCATGTCGTTCCTGCCGCAGTTCGTGCCGGCTCACGCCCCGAAGCTGGCGACGATGGTCCTGCTGGCCGCGATCTGGGCCGTATACGAAGTCTTCTACTACTCGCTCTACGTGTGGTTCGTACAGCGGATGCGCGGCTTCTTCACCCGACGCAAGGTCCGCCGGCGTATGGAACAGATCTCCGGCACCGTCATGCTGGGCCTGGCCGCCCGGATGGTCGTGGAGAACAGCTGACGGGTATCACCTGAGAATGACAGACATCGAGATCCGCTCGGCCACACTGGACGATCTGGACGGGCTCGCCCACGACAGCGCCGAGCTGTTCGCGGAGGACGGTGTCACGCGGGACCGGCTGCGCGACCCGGACTGGCCCCGCGACAACGACCGTCCCCGGCTGGCGGGGCTCATCGCCGCACCCGACGCCCTGGTGTTGGTGGCCGTCTATGACGGCGCGGTGGTCGGGCACCTGGTCGGCACGTTCAGCCCGGCCTCCTCGATGTGGGCGGCGGCGCGCGCCGAATTGGTAAGCACGCACGTGGCCGCGTCGTACCGCGGACAGGGAATCGGCGGACGCCTGGTCGAGGACTTCATCGCCTGGGGTCGCGATCGGGGTGCGGCCCGCCTGCACGTGTCAGCCTACGCAGCGAACGGGTCTGCGATCCGCTTCTATCAGCGCTACGGCTTCGTTCCGCTGTCGATCGAGCTAGCCCTCGACGTCGATTAGCCGGGGCTTCAGCGCGGCCACAACTGGCGCGCCGGCTACGCGTTCCCGCCCGCTTCGTAGCGCGCTTGAGCGGCCTCGACCTCCGGCATCCGGGACTCCAGGAACACCGCCAGCTCCTTGAGCCGGCGGTGGGTCTCAAGGCCGAGGTCGGTCAGCCGGTATTCGACCCGGGGCGGCATCGTCGAGAGCACCTCGCGGGCCACGAACCCGTCCCGCTCCAGTGCCTGCAGGCCCTGGGACAGCATCTTCTCGCTGACGCCGGCGACCCGGCGGCGCAGCTCGTTGAAGCGGACCGGCCCCTCGTACAGGGCCAGCATGATCAGCGTGCCCCAGCGGCCGGTCACGTGCTCCAGCGTCAGGCGCGACGGACATCGCGCCTGCAGAACGTCGTAGGCCAGGTCGAGGGCGCGCTCGTCGGTCTCCGGTTCGGCGCGCGTACTCATGGGGTCCACGGTACCCCAGATACTTACCACGAGAAAGCGCTACCTCTTGGGTTGCGCTTTCCAAAAGTTAGTGCCATCGTGGGTCCAGCGCCAACCAATCGAAAGTGCCACAAGGAGCAGCCATGACCATCGCCATCACAGCCGCCGGCGGCCACCTCGGCCGGCTCATCGTCGAGGACCTGCTGGGCCGCGGCGTCCCGGCCGAGCAGATCCGCGCCGTCGTGCGCACCCCGGAGAAGGTCCAGGATCTCGCCGAGCGCGGCGTGCAGGTGGTCCGGGGCGACTACACCGACGGCGCGGGCCTGGCCGAGGCGCTGCGCGGCGCCGACAAGTGGATCTTCATCTCCAGTCTCGGCCCGGACGAGGAGCGGCTGCGCCAGCACCTGATCGCGGCCGAGGCCGGTAAGGAAGCGGGCGTCGGGCACGTGATCTACACCTCGATTCCGAACGCCGAGACCAACCCCATCGGGTTCGCGTCCGTCCACAAGAACACTGAGATCGCCGTCCAGGAGACAGGGCTGCCCTACACCTTCCTGCGGAACAACTGGTACTGGGAGAACCTCACCGCCAGCCTGCCGGTGGCTGTGGAGCACGGCGCCATCATCGGCTCGGTCGGCGAGGGCCTGATCGCGTACGCCGGCCGCGCCGACTACGCAGCCGCGGCCGCCGCCGTCGCCACCACCGAGGGCCACGAGGGCAAGGTCTACGAGCTCACCGGCGACCGGGCCTTCAGCAGCGCCGAGATCGCCGCCGAGGTCTCCCGCCAGACCGGCAAGGAGATCGCCGCGGTGAACCTGGACCCGGATGTGTACCGCACCACGCTGGAGGGCTTCGGACTGCCGGCGTACCTGGCCGCGGGCCTGGCCGACGCGGACGTCCAGATCGCCGGTGGCGCACTGGCGCAGGTGACCGACACACTGCGCACCCTGATCGGCCGGCCGACCACCACGGTCGCCGACGCGGTCGCCGAGGCGCTCAAGGGCTGAACGCTGAAAACTGCATAAATTACTGGCGGCGGTGTCCGCCGGCCCCTGGGTCGGCGGACACCGCTGTTGCATACTCGGCGCGTGGTGACACTGGTGGGGATCGGTAAGCAGTACGGCCGCGGATACCCGGTTCTGACAGACGTCGACCTGACGGTGCACGCCGGTGAGACCGTCGCGGTCGTCGGGGGAAACGGCTCGGGCAAGTCGACGCTGCTCCGGATCCTGGCTGGGATCACCTTGCCCACGAGGGGAAAGCTGAAGGATCTTCCCCACAGCATCGGCTACGTACCGGAGCGGTTCTCCGCGACCACACGTATGTCGGCGTACGCGTATCTGTGCCACATGGGACGGATCCGGGGCTTGTCCACATCTCAGGCGGCTCGGCGTACGGAGGATCTCCTCGAACGCCTCAGGCTTGAGCCCGGTCCCGACTTCGCTATACGTGATCTCTCAAAGGGGAACGCGCAGAAGGTCGCGCTAGCGCAGTCCCTGATGGAACGTCCCGAGCTGTTGATCCTCGACGAACCGTGGTCCGGGCTCGACAGTTCCGCGCACGGGACCCTCTCCGCGATCATCGCCGAGACCGCCGCTGCCGGAAGCTCTGTCGTCTTCACCGATCACCGCGAATCCATAGCGCGCGTCGAAACCTCACAGCGCTACGAGATCGACGGCGGCCGGGTCCGCAAGTCGCTCCAGCGTCGCCAGGGGCACCGATGAAAGCGTTGATCCGGTATACGTTGGCCAACCTCTTCGTCTCGCAGCGCTTTGTCGCCCCGACGTTTCTCTACCTGGCGCTTCTGGCCGTCCTCACGAGCAACGACTCCGGCCCGCTGGTCGGAGTCTATGCGGCTACGGCCGGATCCCTTTTGGCAGCAGCCGTCTGGATCGCCGTTGCGGTCGCCAATGCCGAAGACCCCGCGGCACGCTGGGTGGCGCTCGCCAATGCTCGGCGCACATCCGATGTCACTGCTGCGACCGCAGTGGCCGCTCTCCTATATGAGGCAGCGCTAGGGATCGTCGGCCTGCTGTATCCGTTGGTGTCGGGCCACCACACGGTCTCCGCTTCAGCCCTCGGGATAGGCGCAGCGGCAGAGCTCACATGTGCGGCTGTCGGCACGGGTCTGGGACTACTGTGCGCGCGGCCGGTGATCGTGCGTACCGGCGTCTCGACGCTGACCGGGATAGCACTCGTTCTGAGCGTGCTGCTCATCAAAGAGCTTCCGCCGGTCTCCCCGATGCTTCGGAGGATGACCGGCGGAAGCTCTGTCCGTGCCGCGGTTCCCAATGCTCTGCCGTTCCTCGGCTTCGCCATCCTTGGCGTGGCAGCGCTATACGGCTGCGGCGTGGTCGCCCACCGGCTCGGCCGGCGTAGAGACTGACGTCTTCTTGGGCTTCTTCGGTGCAGCCGGCAGAACCGGTTCGTCGCGCAGAGCCCGCAGGGCGTACAGCGCGGTGAGTGCGAGGATCACCGAGCCGGCTATCGCCGCGAAGTGCAGTCCCGAGGAATAGGCGTCGCGAGCAGTCGTCAACAGGCTGTGCGTCGCAGTACCAGGGAACTGCTCCGCGATCGCAGCGGCGCTGCCGATGGTCTCGTGGGTGGCGTGCACGGCACTGTCCGGGACGCCGGGCGCCCCGACGGTGCTCATCTTGTGGTGGTAGATCGCGGCGCCCAGGCTACCCAGCAGCGCCATACCCATCGAGCTGCCGAGTTCGGCACCGGTCTCGTTCAGCGCCGAGGCCGAGCCGGCGCGCTCCGGCGGAGCCGCGGCCATCACCATGTTCCCGACGATGCTCTGGGCCGACACCACACCGCCGGCGGCGATGCCCGCACCGATCATCAGCACCACGACCGGGTTGCCCGGGTCGACGAAGACCAGCACCAAGGCGCCGGCCGCGGAGGCCAGGAACGAGTAGCCGATGATCTTCGCCGGGCGGACCTTGCTGGTCAGACCGCCGGTGAGGCCCATGGCGAGGCTGATGAACGGCATCACCGCCAGCGACCACAGAGCCGCGGTGAACGGCCGCATCCCGGCGACCGACTGCAGGTACTGCGTGTTGAACAGGCTGAAGCCCATCAGGACGAAGTTGCCGCACAGGTTCACCAGCATCGGCGCCCGGAAGTTCGGCTTGCGGAACAGCTCCATGTCCAGCAGCGGGTTCTTCGCAGTGTGCTGCCGGACTATGAACGCGATCCCCAGCGCCACACCGAACGCCAGCGCCGCGGCCGCAGTGGTGCTGAAGCCGTCAACGGCCAACTGCTTGACGCCGTACACGGTCGGGAAGATCGCGGCCATCGACAGCACGGAACCCGCCACGTCGAAGCGGTGCGTGCTCCTCGGCCCCTTGTACTCCGGCAGCAGGAAGGGGCCGATCAGCAGGAGCAGGGCCATCGCCGGCAGGTTGATCAGGAAAACCGATCCCCACCAGAAGTGGTCGAGCAGCACGCCGCCCACGATCGGGCCGAGCGAGACGCCGCCGATCAGACCGCCGGTCCAGATCGAGATCGCGGTCTGCCGCTGCTTCGCGTCATGGAACATGTTGCGGATCAACGCCATCGTCGACGGCATCAGGGTGGCGCCCGCGACGCCGAGCAGGGCCCGGGTCCCGATCAGCAGCTCCGCGCTGCCGGAGTAGGCCGCGGTGATCGATGCCGCGCCGAAGCCGGCGGCGCCGATCAGCAGCAGCCGGCGGCGGCCGATCCGGTCGCCGATCGCCCCCATCGTGATCAGCAGTCCGGCCAGGGCGAATCCGTAGGCATCCATGATCCACAGCTGCTGGGTCGCGCTCGGCTTGAGGTCCGCGCTGATGAACGGCAGGCCGAACAGCAGCACGGACATGTCCATCGAGATGAGCAGGCACGGCAGGACCAGGACGGCCAGGCCGATCCACTCCTTGCGTCCGGCGCGCGGTGCCGGGGCGGCGTTTTCAGTGCTCTGGGTCGTCGTCATGGGAAGACCGTACAACCGTCTTGGACGATCGTGCAAGACGTATGTTCAAGACGATTGAGCAAGACAATCGTCTAAGACCGCTGTAGGCTCGCTGCATGAGCAACCGTGAAGACTTGCTGGCCGGTGCCAAGAAGTGCCTGCTGGAGAAGGGCTACGCGCGCACCACCGCCCGGGACATCGCCCAGGCCGCGGGCGTGAGCCTGGCCGCCATCGGCTACCACTTCGGGTCCAAGGACGCGCTGATGAACGAGGCGATGTTCCAGGCCATCGTGGAGTGGGGCGATCACGTGGAGGAGACATTCGCCAAGGCCGGCCCCGATCTGCCGGTCGCCGAGCGGTTCGCGCGCGTCTTCGACGAAGTCTCCGCCACGTTCGACGAGAACCGCGAGCTGTGGATGGCCAGCTTCGAGCTGATCATGGAACTCGACCGCATCCCCGGCGCGCGCAAGATGTTCATGGAAGCTCTGCCGGATGCCCGTACCGGTCTGGTCGATCTCATCCTCGGAATCCCGGAAGCCCAGGTGGATCGGGAGATGGAGATGTCGGCCGGCGCCGTGCTCTACTCGCTGATGGCCGGCTTGCTGATCCAGCGGTTCGCCGACGCCGACCGGACGCCGACCGGCGCCGATCTGGCCGCCGGGCTGCGCCGGCTGGCCGACGCGCTGGACGGCGAGCAGGCAGCCGCCGCCGGTTCCCGACCGGAGGTGCTCAGCCGGCGATCGCCTTCCACAGGCTGACGCCGGCCAGCACCACCATCGCCAGCGCGGCGATCCGCACGATCAGGTGCAGTGGCAGCACCTTGAGCAGGCTGCGGCCGCCGACGATGGCCAGACCGCCGACGGCCCACAGGCCCAGCGTGGCGCCGATCCCCACGGCCAGCGGGTCCCCGTACTTGGCGGCGAGGTTCGCGGTGACGATCTGTGTCAGATCGCCGAACTCGGCGACCAGGATGACGCCGAACGCGGTCGAGGCCACCTTGCGGAAGCCGGGCCGGGCGCCGAGGTCCGGCACCTCCTCGGCTTGTTCTTCGCCCTCTTCCTTGCCATGGCTGCGCAGCATCAGCACCGCGCCGAGCAGGAACAGCGCGGCCACCATCGCCTGCAGCGGCCGTTCCGGAATCAGTGAGAGCAGAGAGCCGGCGGCCACGGCCAGCACCACGTGCAAGGCGAATGCCGCCGCGACCCCGCTGAACACCCAGGATGGGCGGTACTTGGTCCCCAGGACCAGGGAGGCGATGGCGGTTTTGTCCGGCAGCTCGGCCAGGAACACCACCCCGAAGGCGGTGAGAAGGGCGGCCGCGTTCACGAGGCGCTCACGGGCGTCAACCTACCGCTCGGCCCGAGGAGTCGCGAGCCCGCAGCGGGCCCGGCGCGGCTCTCGTCCTCCTCCGTCGGCGGAAGTCCATGATCGCATCGAATGATGGTAACTCGACCGGGTGATACAAACGGCATTAGTCTCGGAAACCCCCACCCAAGGGGCACCCGTCCGGCCACACTGTGGGAATGAGCCCAGCACGCAGCGTATTAGCTGAAGAACTCGGTCGGCGTCTGCGTCGGCACCGACTGGACCTCGGCTTGTCGGGTCTGGAGGTCGCCGCGCGCGCCGGTGTGACACAGCCCTCGGTGTCGAAGATCGAACGCGGCATGATGCTGCCCTCGGCAGAGGTGTTGGAACGGGTGCTCGGCGTCCTGGGCCTGGGTGACGAGCACCGCGCCGACCTGCGCGACCTGCTGTCGCGCGCGGTCGACGACGCCGCCGACCGCCGCCGGCACGGCCGGGGCCTGGCGCTGCTCGACGCCATCGCCGAGCGCGAGCGCAACACCAGAGTGCTGCGTTCCTTCTCCGTCTCGATGATCCCGCCGCTGTTGCAGACCGCTGACTACGCCCGCTACGCCGCGCGCCTGACGCCCTGGATGTCCGAGCGCGAACTCGGCCGGGCCTCGGCGCTGCATCT
>JAEKKI010000016.1 GCA_019510485.1 Catenulisporales bacterium | reverse complement strand
CGCTCCGCACCGCCGCCGGCCAGTGAGCCCGGCGCTTCCGACCGCCACCGGGCCCGCCTCCTCGGCCCGGCCGAGGTGCGCCGGCTCGCCGAGCGGCTCGGCGTGTCGCCGACGAAGAAACTCGGCCAGAACTTCGTCATCGATCCGAACACCATCCGGCGCATCGTGCGGGCCGGCGATGTCACCGCCGACGACGTGGTGGTCGAGGTCGGCCCGGGTCTGGGGTCGCTGACGCTGGGGCTGCTCGATGTGGCGCGCCGCGTCGTCGCCGTCGAGATCGATCCGACGCTGGCCGCCGCGCTGCCGGAGACGCTCGCCGAATACGCGCCGGGGATCGCGGCGGGGGAGGTCGAGTTCGAACTCGTGCACGCTGACGCGCTGCGCGTCACGGAGCTGCCCGGCCCGCCGCCGACCGCGCTGGTCGCGAACCTGCCGTACAACGTGGCGGTGCCGGTCCTGCTGCACATGCTGGAACGCTTCCCCAGCATCGAGCGCACGCTGATCATGGTGCAGGCCGAGGTCGCCGACCGGCTGGCGGCCGAACCCGGCTCCCGCGTCTACGGCGTGCCGTCGGTGAAGGCGCGGTGGTACGCCGATGTGAAGCGCGCCGGATCGATCGGCCGCAGCGTCTTCTGGCCGGCCCCGAACGTCGACTCCGGCCTGGTACGCCTCGACCGCCACCCGGCCCCGCCGGGAGACCGCCGCCAAGTTTTCGCGGCCGTGGACGCGGCGTTCGCCCAGCGGCGCAAGACCCTGCGCTCGGCGCTGAGCGGCTGGGCCGGATCTCCGGCGGCGGCCGAGGAGGCGTTGGTCGCCGCCGGGATCGAGCCGAGCGCCCGCGGCGAGACGCTGACGGTCGAGGAGTTCGCCCGGTTGGCGCAGAAGCGGCCGAAGGCAGAGCTATGACCTCCTCCGCCCTGACCCCCGACGACGACCCCCGCCCGCATGCCACTGATTCGGTCTTGTCCGTCACCGTCCGCGTCCCGGCCAAGGTCAACCTGGCGCTGTCCGTCGGCCCCCTGCGACCCGACGGCTACCACGGACTGGCGACCGTCTTCCACGCCGTCGGCCTCTTCGACGAGGTGACCGCCGCCGAATCCGACACCCTCTCCCTCACTTGCGAAGGCGAGGGCGCTACCGAGGTCCCGCTGGACGCCACCAACCTCGCCTGGCGCGCCGCCGCTCTGCTCGCCGAGACCACCGGCCGCCGTCCCGGCGCGCGCCTCCACCTCGCCAAGGGCATCCCGGTCGCCGGCGGCATGGCCGGCGGTTCGGCCGACGCCGCCGGCGCGCTCGTGGCCTGCGACGCGCTGTGGGGCACCGGCCTGTCCCGCGACGAACTCCACGCCCTGGCCGCGCGGCTGGGCAGCGACGTCCCCTTCGCCCTCTACGGCGGCACCGCGATGGGCACCGGACGCGGCGAGCAGATCGCGCCGGTCCTGGCCCGCGGCGAGTTCCACTGGATCTTCGCCTTCGCCCACGACGGCCTGTCCACCCCCGCGGTCTTCCGTGAGCTCGACCGCCTCCGCGACGCGGCCGGGGAGCAGACGCCGGCGCCCGGCGTGGACGAGGAACTCCTGCGCGCACTGCGGGCCGGCGACTCCCGACTGCTCGGCGCCGCCCTGCGCAACGACCTCACCCGCCCGGCCACCTCGCTGCGTCCGGACCTGCGCGCCACGTTGCGGACCGGCCGCGATGCCGGAGCGGTCGGCACCCTGCTGTCCGGCTCCGGTCCCACGTGCGCGTTCCTGGCCGCCGACGTGGTGTCGGCGACGGCCATCGCCGCCGCGCTGGAGGCCGCGCCCTCGGTGCGGGCGGTGCGCCGGGCTCTGGGACCTGCGGCTGGTGCGCACGTGCTCTGATAACGGGTTACGCGAATGTGTGACCTTACGCGCAGTGGCACCAGCGGCATTTCGGACCGGCGGATACGATTTCCCCTCGGAAGGGGGCCCCATGGAAGCACTCAAGCCCGAGGATCCCGCGCGTATAGGGCCGTTCACACCGCTGGCGCGCATCGGCGCGGGCGGTATGGGGCGCGTCTACCTGGCCCGCTCGCGCGGCGGCCGGCCGGTGGCGGTGAAGGTGATCCGCGCCGAGTACGCCGAGGACGAGCGCTTCCGCAACCGCTTCCGCCGCGAGGTGGAGGCCGCGCGCACGGTGAACGGCCTGTACACCGCCTCGGTCCTGGACGCCGGACCCGACGACGCCGCGCCCTGGCTCGCCACCGCCTACATACCCGGGCCGTCCCTGCAGCGCGTCGTCCACGACCACGGCCCGCTGCCCGAGCACTCGGCGCGGGTACTGGGCGCCGGGATCGCCGAGGCGCTGGGCGCGATCCACGGCGCGGGGCTGATCCACCGCGATCTGAAGCCGTCGAACGTCATCTGCGGCCCGGACGGCCCGCGGGTCATCGACTTCGGCATCAGCCACGCGGTCGGCGGCACCTCCCTGACCGCCACCGGCGTCGTCGTCGGCTCGACCCGCTACGCCAGCCCCGAACAGTGCCGCGCCGACCCGGAGATGCTGCCGGCCTCCGACGTCTTCGCACTCGGCGGCGTCCTGGTCTTCGCCACCACCGGCGTCCCGCCGTTCGGCGAGGGACCGGACCACGTGCAGCTCTATCTCGTGGTGCACGAGAAGCCCGACCTGATCGGCGTGCCGGGCGGGCTGCGCCCGATCGTCGCGGCCTGCTTGGAGAAGGAGCCCGGCAACCGGCCGAGCATCGACGAGCTCTTGGACACCCTGCTGCCGCCCGGCGCGGTGGGAGCGGTGGACTGGCTGCCCGAAGCCGTGCACCGCGATCTGCACGACTACGCCGCCGCGCCGTCGACCGGGCCCACCGAGATACCGACGCACGCGCGGCCGGAGCCCGACCCGGCCCCCACTCCCGTCCCGGGCGAGCCGGCGGGTCAGGGCTCGAACCCGACCCGGCGCCGGATGCTGACCGGCGTGGCGGGTCTGGCGGCGATGGCCGCCACCGGCGGCGGCGCCTGGTTCGCGGCGACTCGGCACACCAAGAAGAACGAGGCCCTGAACGGCGGCACCACCTCGCCCACCACAACGCCGGGAACGCAGAACGTGTCGGCCGGCGGCTCGCTGTCGCCGACCCCCGGCGGCGCGCCGTCCTCCCCGGCATCGCCGACACCGACACCGACGGTGCGTCCCACCGGCAAGTTCGGCGAGAACTGGTCGTCCTCGACCGACCTCGGCGGCGGAGCCGGAGGCGCGCTGGTACGCGACGGCAAGCTGCTCGGCGTCTACACCGCCACCTCCGACAACCCGAGCCAGCAGCAAGTCCTGGTCGCGCTGAACACCGGCAACGGCGAAAGCGCCTGGCCGCCGCAGAACGTCCCGGCTGTCGCGTCGGTCGGCGGCGCGGGCATCGCCGTGGACGATCAGCACATCTACACCTACGGCGCCGGCACGGTCTACGCCTGGAACCTCAGCGACGGCCAGAAGGCGTGGAGCAAGAGCAGCGGCCTGCCGGCCGCCCAGCCGGACAGCTCGGCCCCCCTCACCGGCGTCCTCGGCCTGATCGGCAGCACTCTGATCATCGGCGCGCCGGCCATCGACCCGTCCAACCCGCCGAGCCTGGCCGGATTCGACGTCTCGACCCGCACCACCGCCTGGATCCGCAAGCCCGCCGAACTCCTCACATATCTGCCCTCTGACGTACCCCAGAGCACGGCGTCCATCGCCGTCACCGTCCCGCGCGCGGGCAGCCTGTTCTACCTGGCGCTCTCCGACCCGGTGTCGATGCGGGTGCTCAAGGCCATGAACCCGCAGACCGGCAAGGACGTCTGGCACACCGGGTTCACCCGCCGCACCCAGAACGAGGCCAGCGGCACCCCGACCGTCACCGGCACCGCCGGCCACGTCTACCTCACCGACATGCACAGCGGCTCCATCCACGCCTACGACAGCAGCGGCACCTGGAAGTGGACCCACCCGGACCCCGACGCCCCGGACCACGTGACGATGGCCGACGAGCAGCGCTACACCGGTCCGGTGGCCGAGGCCGACGGCGTCGTGTACGCCACCAACGCGCGCAGCGTGATCGCCCTCGACGCGCTCGCCAAGTCACCCTCGGGCGCGACGGTGTGGCAGCAGTCCAAGCAGTTCAACGGTCTGCGCGGAGCACCGGTGGTGGTCGGCGACAAGATCTGGGTCGAGGTGCACACGCCGACCGGCGCCACGCCCCTGGCGCTCGCCGTCCTGAACCGCTCCGACGGGCAACCGGTGCGCCAGTACCCGATGCCGGAAGGCCCCACCGCGAGCAGCGCCGACCTCCTGGTGGCGGATCCGGACAGCCCGGCGGTGTACGTGCTGACGGCCGGCGGCCAGGTACTCGGGTATCGGCGCGCGGAATAGGTAGCCGAATGAGTGCCCGTACTCAGGTCGGCCGGGCCCGGCCGCGGCCATCATCGAAGCATGAGTACGCCACTGAGAACCCGCAACACGGCCGCGTACTACTTCCAAGCGGTCGCCTCGTTCGTCGTGTCCACCGGCGCGACCGTCCTCGGCATCGCCTACCTCCCGGTGAACGCCTGGGAGCGGGCCTTCCTCGGCCTGGGCCTGCTGTACACGATCACCTCGGCCATCACGCTGGCCAAGGTCGTGCGGGACAAGCAGGAGGAGAGCCAGCTGATCGGGCGGGTGGACCAGGCCCGGTTGGACAAGCTGCTCGCCGAGCACGATCTGTTCAAGGTCGACGTGCCGTGAGCGGACGGCCGGACCACTCCCCATGACATCGGGATGATCGGCAATAACCCGGCAAAGGATTCAGTCCCGGTTCTTCTCCTCGCCATGATCGCAGACTATTGATTACTGCGGCGCCCACCCTCGGGCGCCGTATGTCTGCCTTCGAGGAGGAGACCCCGTGTCCGGCAAGAGCCATCACACCCCCAGACAGCTCGATCGCCGTACCATCTGGCGCCGCACCGCCGCCACCGCGGCCGGTGCCGCGCTGACCGTGGCGGGCCTGGCCGCCGCCGTCGCGCCCGCGCACGCCGCCGGCGGCGTGCCGCGCTACGACCACGTCGTGCTGGTGCTGGAGGAGAACCACGCCTACGACGAGATCATCGGCTCCTCCAGCGCGCCGTACATCAACAACACCCTGGCCGCCGGCGGTGCCTCGTTCACCCAGTCGTTCGCGATCGAGCACCCCTCCGAGCCGAACTACCTGGACCTGTTCTCCGGCTCCAACCAGGGCGTGACCAACGACTCCTGCCCGCACACCTTCAGCACCGCCAACGAG
Source organism: Catenulisporales bacterium (assembly GCA_019510485.1). Classification (GTDB taxonomy): domain Bacteria; phylum Actinomycetota; class Actinomycetes; order Streptomycetales; family Catenulisporaceae; genus Catenulispora. The sequence goes on along the minus strand of JAEKKI010000016.1, from coordinate 1,143 downwards.
GGCGCGCAGCTCATCGCCGCCGGCGACACGTTCTCCGGCTACTCCGAGGGCCTGCCGTCGGTCGGCTCCACCGCCTGCACCTCGGGTTCATACGCCCGCAAGCACGTGCCGTGGGCGAACTTCAGCAACGTCCCCACCAGCGACAACCAGCCGTTCACCAACTTCCCGAGCCCGGCGAACTTCGCCTCGCTGCCGACGGTGTCGTGGGTGATCCCGAACCTGAACGACGACATGCACGACGGCACCATCGCGCAGGGCGACACCTGGCTGAAGAACAACCTCGACGCCTACGCGCAGTGGGCCAAGACGCACAACAGCCTGCTGATCGTCACCTGGGACGAGGACGACTCCTCGGCGAGCAACCAGATCCCGACGCTGTTCTACGGCGCGAACGTGAAGCAGGGCAGGTACAGCGAGCACATCAACCACTACAACGTGCTGCGCACCATCGAGGATATGTACGGTCTGCCGTACGCCGGCGCCGCTTCCTCGGCCACACCGATCACCGACGTGTTCAGCACCGGCACGCCGACCGAGACGGTCTCGGTGACGAGCCCCGGCAATCAGACTTCGACGGTGGGCACGGCGATCAGCACCCTGCAGGTCTCGGCGACCGACTCGGCCGGGAAGGCGCTGACGTACTCGGCCAGCGGGCTCCCGGCCGGTCTGTCGATCAGCGCTTCTGGGGCTATCACTGGGACGCCGACCACGGCTGGCACTTTCAGCGTCACGGTGACGGCTTCCTCGGGCACTGCTTCCGGCAGCACGAGCTTCAGCTGGACCGTGAACCCGGTCAGCGGCGGCTGTTCCGCGGCCCAGTTGCTCGGCAACCCCGGCTTCGAGACCGGTAGCGCCACGCCGTGGACCGCGTCCTCCGGCATCGTCAATAGCGACACCAGCTCCGAGCCGGCTCACTCCGGCAGCTGGGACGCCTGGATGGACGGCTACGGCAGCACCCACACCGACACGCTGTCCCAGCAGGTCTCGATCCCGGCCGCCTGCACGACCGCCACCTTCGCCTTCTACCTGCACGTCGACACCGCCGAGACCACGACCAGCACGGCCTACGACAAGCTCACCGTCCAGGTGCTGAACTCCTCCGGCAGCGTGCTCTCCACCCTGGCCACCTACAGCAACCTCAAC
>JAEKKI010000188.1 GCA_019510485.1 Catenulisporales bacterium | reverse complement strand
CACCGTGCTGCCCCCTCGCGCAGTGCCGCTCTACAGAAGAGGCATACATCATCAGCGCTGTCACCCCTGACACAGAAGAGCGTCCCGGCCAGGCCGGGACCGACAACATCCCCGAGACTTCCGAGACTCCCGCGACCACCGAGATCGCCGAGACTCCCGAAGTCGTCGAGAAGACCTTCCGCGAACTGGGCGTGGACGAGCGGATCGCCGAGGCCCTGGCGGCCGGCGGGATCACCACGCCGTTCCCGATCCAGTCCGCGACCATCCCGGTCGCCCTCACCGGCGCCGACGTGATCGGCCAGGCGAAGACCGGCACCGGCAAGACGCTGGCGTTCGGCATCCCCGTGCTGCAGCGCATGGTCCGCGAGATCGCGGCCGCCGCGCTCGCGAACGAGAACGCCGCGGCCGGCACGCTGGACGACGCGGCTGTACCTACTCAGGCCGCGGCCGCCGACGCGGACGCTGTTTCCGAAGCGGCCGACGACGCCTCTTCCGCACCCTCCTCCCCCTCCGCGCGCGGCCGCCGCTCCCGCAACCGGAACGGCCGCAAGCCGGCCGGCGGGCCGGCGCCGACCGGCGTCCCGGGCCGTCCGCTCGGCCTGGTGGTCGTGCCGACCCGCGAGCTGGCCGTGCAGGTCACCGCGGACCTGGCCGCGGCGGGCAAGGTCATGGCCGCCCGCGTGCAGTCCGTCTACGGCGGCCGCGCCTACGAGCCGCAGATCGCCGCGCTGTCGGCCGGCGTCGACGTGGTCGTCGGCACTCCGGGCCGGCTGCTGGACCTGGCCAAGCAGGGGCACGTGGACCTGGGCGGGGTCCGGATGCTGGTGCTGGACGAGGCCGACGAGATGCTGGACCTCGGCTTCCTGCCGGACGTCGAGCGCATCCTGAAGTACGTCCCGAACAACCGCCAGACGCTGCTGTTCTCCGCGACGATGCCCGGCCAGGTCATCGCGCTGGCGCGGCAGTACATGAGCCGTCCGACGCACATCCGCGCCTCCGACCCGCACGACACGGGCTCCACGGTGCGCAACACCAAGCAGTTCGTCTACCGCGCGCACGCGCTGGACAAGACCGAGATGCTGGCCCGCATGCTCCAGGCCGAGGGCCGCGGGCTGACCATGGTCTTCTGCCGCACCAAGCGCACCGCGGCCAAGGTCGCCGAGGAACTCGACGAGCGCGGCTTCGCGTCCGCGGCCGTGCACGGCGACCTCGGCCAGGGCGCGCGCGAGCAGGCCCTGCGCGCGTTCCGCAACGGCAAGGTCGACGTCCTGGTCGCCACCGACGTGGCCGCCCGCGGCATCGACGTGGAAGGCGTCACCCACGTGGTGAACTTCCAGTGCCCCGAGGACGACAAGACCTACCTGCACCGCATCGGCCGCACCGGCCGGGCGGGCGCCTCGGGCGTCGCGGTGACCTTCGTCGACTGGGACGAGGTCCCGCGCTGGAACCTGATCAACAAGTCCCTCGACCTGGGCCACCACGAGCCGCGCGAGACCTACTCCACCTCGGAGTGGCTGTTCGCGGAGCTCGGCATCCCGGCCGACGCCAAGGGCCGGCTGCTGAAGTCGCAGCAGACCCGGGCCGGCCTGGCCGCCGAGGAGGTCGAGGACCTCGGCGAGACCGGCCGCGGCGCGGGTGTGCGGTCGCGCGGTCCGCAGCGTCCGGAGAAGGAGCGGGAGCGGGAGCGGGAGCGTCCCGCCCGGGCCAAGCGCGAGCGGGTTCGGACGCGCAACGGGCAGCGGCTCGCCGAAGGGGACGAGGCCATGGCCTCCGACGCGGCGACCGAGGCCATGGCCGGAGCTTCCGGGGACTCGGAGAAGCCGAAGCGGGCCCGCACCCGGAGCCGGGGCGGGGCGAAGGTCGAGACGACGATCGCCGAGACCGCCGGACAAGCTGCGGAAGCGGCTCCGACCGCCGAGGCCGCGCCGACTCAGGAGACCGAGAAGCCGAAGCGCACGCGGACGCGAAGCCGTGGCGGAGCGAGCGTCGAGACGATTGTCGACGCTGCTGTGCAGACTGCGGAAGCAACTCCGACCGCTGAGGCTGAGAAGCCGAAGCGCACGCAGACCCGCAAGACCGCCGAGGCCGACTCGGTCGTCCCCGAGGTAGCGGCGGAGGCGACTCCGGTCGCTGAGAAGCCGAAGCAGAGCCGGACGACGACGGCCGACGTGGTGGCGGCGATCGCTGAGGCCGAGAAGCCGAAGCGCACCCGGGCTCCCCGCAAGGCCGCCGAGGCTCCCGCCGCTCAGCCGAAGCGTGCGCGTGGCGCGGCGGACTCCGCGTCCCTGACCGCGACCGGCGTGGCCGCGACCGGCAACTACAACTCGTAACCGCGTTCACCGCTGGCCCGGATCTCTTTTGGGATCCGGGCCAGCGGTGTATTCGCGGTCTTGCAACAACCCGCAGCGCAAGTGCCCGCGTGGCTCAAGCGTGCACGCCGCGCGAGTTCCGGTGCCCCGATCCTGAGCACCACCGGCGGCCTCTGGACCGCACCAACCCCGCGCCGACCGGTCAACTACCCTCATCACCATGAGCACGCCGCCTTTCGTCGACCTGCCCGCCCACACCAGCGCGGTGCGGCTGCCGACCGCGGGCGGTCCGCTCGCCGCGTTGCGGGCCGTGCCGCCGGACGGGATCGAGCGTCGGGGGATCGCCGTGCTCGTGCCCGGATACACCGGCTCGAAAGAAGACTTCATCGCGGTGCTCGCGCCGTTGGCGGAGGCCGGATACGAGGTCGTCGCCCTAGACCAGCGCGGACAGCACGAGTCCTCCGGCCCCGACGATCCCGCCGCCTACACCATCGCCCGGCTCGCCACAGATCTCGCCGACGTCGTCGACGAGATCGCCGGCACGGAACAGCGCCGGATCCACCTCCTGGGCCACTCCTTCGGCGGCCTCGTCGCCCGCGAATACGCCCTCGCACGTCCCGAGCGCGTGCGCAGCCTCGCCATCTTCGACTCCGGACCCGCCGCGGTGCCCGGAGGCTCCGCGGAGCGGGCGAAGGCCCTCGTGTTCGCCGCCGGGTTCCTCACCTCGGCGCAGATCTGGGTCGAGATGCAGAAGATGGCCGAAGCCGAGGGCGCGCCCCAGCACCCCGATCCGCGTATTCGAGCGTTCCTCCAGAAACGCTTCGAGGCCAACGACACCGCCATGCTCGTCGGCATGGGCACCGCGATCCTCGAAGCGCCGGATCGCACCGCGGAGTTGGCCGCGACCGCGCTCCCCGTCCTGGTCGCCGCCGGCGTCGGCGACGAGGCATGGCCCGTCGGGCTCCAGAAGGAGATGGCCACGCGCCTGGGCACCGACATCGTCCTCATCGAGGACGCCGCGCACTCCCCCGCCGCCGAGAATCCGGCCGCGACCGTGCGGCTCCTGCTCGACTTCTGGGGTCAGAACATCTGAATCCCGGTCGCACCGGCCACCAGCTGCTCGAACGCCTCCGGGTCGGTGGTCTCCGCGCCGAGTGGCGTGGACTTGCGGGTCCCGTGCCAGTCCGACGAGCCGGTCGGCACCAATCCGAGTTCCTTCGCCAGGGTGCGGACCCGGTCGCGTTCCTTCGGACCGTGGTCCGGGTGGTTCATCTCGATGCCGGTCATTCCCGCCGCGGCGAAGGCGGCGATGTCCTCGTCGGTCACGATCGGGCCGCGGCGCCAGGCCAGCGGGTGCGCCATCACCGTCACGCCGCCGGCGGCGCGGACCAGCTCGATCGCGCGGAACGGGTCCATGTCCAGCTTCTCCACGCGGGCCCGGCCGCCCTCGCCGAGCCAGTCCGGGGTGAACGCCTCCGCCACCGACGGCACGATGCCCGCCTCCACCAGCGCCGCCGCCACATGCGGCCGGCCCACCACGCCGCCGTTGGCGATCTCCAGCACCCGCTCCCACGTGATCTCGGCGCCGAGGCCGCGCGCCTTGGCCACCATCGCCTCGGCCCGGTGGGTGCGCGACGTCCGGATCTCGTCGAGGGCGGCGTCCAGCTCAGCGTTCTCGGGGTCGAACAGGTAGCCGAGCATGTGCAGCCCGACGCCGTGGATCTTGCAGCTGATCTCCACGCCCGGCACCACGTTCCGGATGTGCGACCACACGCCCGCGTCCTGCCCGTAGCGCAGCGCCCGCAGCGCCTCGCTCCAGCCGGCGGTGCCGTCGTGGTCGGTGATCGCCACGACGTTCAGGCCCGCGGCCTCGGCCATGGCGACCAGCACGGCCGGTTCATAGGTCCCGTCGGACGCGGTGGTGTGGGCGTGGAGGTCGATGCGCATGATTCCAAGCTACTTGCGCGTCCCTACTAGCGCGTCACCGTCCCGCCGTCCACGACCATCGACTCCCCGTTCACGAACGACGCCGCCTCCGAGCACAACCACACCGCCGCCGAAGCGATCTGTTCGGGCCGCCCCAGCGCCGCACCCCCGGCCGCCTCTCGCGACTGAGCCGCGACCTCCGGCCGCTCCGCCGCCGAGGTCTGGATCATCGGCGTGTCGATGACACCCGGACAGATCGCGTTGATCCGCAACCCCGCCTTGCGGTACTCCTTCGCCGCCGTCTTCGTCAGCCCGAGCACCCCGTGCTTGGCCGAGCAGTACGGCGACAGGTACGGCACCGGCACCAGCCCCGCCGCCGACGCGATGTTCACGATCGTCCCGGCCTGGTTCGGCAGCATCGCGCGGATCTCGTGCTTCAGCGACAGGAACGTCCCCGTCAGGTCGACGCCGACCACCCGGTTCCACTCCTCCAGCGCCATATCCGCGATCTTCGCCCCGGACCCGGCGATCCCGGCGCAGTTCACCGCCGCGTCCAGCCGACCGAACTCGGCCAGCGCCGCCGCCACCGCGGCCTCGACCTCCGGCTCCACCGTGACATCGGCACGCACGAACAACGCCGTCCCGCCGGCCTTGCGCACCAGTTCCACCGTCTCCGGCCCCGAATACTCCCCGGCCTCGGTCCGGTCCACCACCACGACCGCCGCCGCGCCCTCGGCGGCGAACAGCTCGGCGGTGGCGCGGCCGATACCGCTGCCGCCGCCGGTCACCACCACGATCTTGCCGTCAGCCAACATGCGCGCACCGTAGGGCAGGTCGCTCCAAGCGTCCATGGCCATCAGGCACCCGGCCCAGCTGCTTTCCATCACAGTGGTAATAGGCTGAGCACCGTGGACCAAGACCTGCCCACCTGGGACGACACACGGGCCGCAGAAGTCTTCAACCAGCACCGAGCGGCTCGGATTACGCCAAGGTCGAGGATCCGAAGGCGTTCCTGGTCACGGTCACCACCCGGCTGGCCATCGACCAGCTCCGCAAGGCTCAGACCCGCAAGGAGTCCTACGTCGGCCCCTGGCTGCCGGAGCCGGTGCTGACCCGGGACGGCACCGGCACCGCCCCGGACGCCGCCGACCGCGTGATCCTGGACGACACCGTCTCGCTGGCCATGCTTCTGGTGATGGAGACCCTGTCGCCGCTGGAGCGCGCCGTGTTCGTCCTGCGCGAAGCCTTCGACTACAGCTTCGCCGAGATCGCCGCCATGCTGGACCGCAGCGAGCCGGCGGTCCGGCAGCTGCTGGTCCGGGCCCGCAACCACGTCCACGAAAAGCGCCCGCGCTATCCGCTGGACGACGCCAAGCGCCAGAGCATCGCCCAGCGCTTCCTCGACGCCTGCGTCGGCGGCGACATCAGACCACTGTTCGAGCTGTTGTCGCCGGACATCACGCTGGTCGCCGACGGCGGCGGCGTGGTCACCGCGGCGCGCCGCCCGGTGGTCGGCCAGGACCACGTCGCACGGTTCCTCGTCGGCATCGTCGACAAGTACGCGAAGTACATGCAGCAAGGGACCGACATCCGCATCGGGGTCGTGGCGAGCGGTGTCAACGGCGCCCCGGCGATCGTGGCGTTCGCCGACGGAAAGGTGCTCTACGTCTACACGCTCGACCTGGACGAGGAGGGCCGGATCCGCACGATCTACGGCATGGCCAACCCGGCGAAGCTGGCCGGCGTGCGGGCCCTGGAGATGTGACGTAGGTCACACAGAAAGGAGTCACAGAACCCGGTACGACCCCGTCCTTGTGGTCAGAACGCGCGGAGATACCCCAGCGAAGCAGACCATAAGGAGCACATCATGCGTATCCTCCTCGCCGGTGCCAGCGGCGTCTTCGGCCGCGTCCTCACCCCGGCCCTGATCGACGCCGGTCACGAGGTCGTCGGCATCACCCGGACGCAGGACGGCGTCCGCACGATCGAGGCCATGGGCGCCGCCGCGATCGTCGCCGACGTCATGAACCGGCAGCAGCTGCTCGCCGCCGTCGCGGGCCGGCACTTCGACGCGGTGATCAGCCAGCTGACAGCGCTGAAGAAGGCGCCTATGCGCAACAAGGACATGCGCGGCACGAACCTCCTGCGCACCGTCGGCACCGAGAACCTGATGGAAGTGGCCAAAGCGGTCGGCGCGACCCGGTTCCTGACCCAGTCGATGATCTTCGGCTACGGATTCGGTGATCTCGGCCCCGGGCCGATCACCGAGGCCGCGTACTTCGGACCGTCCCCGCGCAAGTCGTTCGCCGAACACGGCGCGGCGATGCTGCGCAACGAGAAGATCGCCTTCTCCCAGCCGGGGATCGACGGGATCGCGCTGCGCTACGGCCTGTTCTACGGCGGTCCAGCCACCGACGCCTACGTGGAGTACCTCCAGGCCGGCAAGCTGCCCCTGGTCAAGGCCGGGACCAACAGCTTCATCCACCTGGCCGACGCGGCGAGCGCCACGGTGGCCGCCCTGGAACACGGCCGGGCCGGACAGGCCTACAACATCGTGGACGACACCCCGACGTCGTTCGCGAACGTGGCGCTGGAGATCGCCAAGGCCTTCCACACCAAGACGCCGCGCACCGTCCCGGCCTGGATGATCAAGCCGCTCCCCTATCTGAACGCGTTCGTCACCGGCCGCTACATCATCAGCAACGCCAAGGCGAAGGACGAACTGAGCTGGAAGCCGCGGCACCCGTCCTACCGGGAGGGGGTCCAAGCCGACGCGCAGAGCCGATGAGACGGCGCGAAAGGCCCCCTGATCCGGTTGAGGGAAGCGGATCAGGGGGCTGAGCGTGCGCCGGTCTGCTGTCCGGAATCTACAGATCGATCCCGGTCAGCACCAGTACCCGCTCATAGGTGTAGTCCTCCATGGCGTACTTGACGCCCTCGCGGCCCACGCCGGAGCCCTTCACGCCACCATAGGGCATCTGGTCGGCGCGGAAACTGGGGACATCCCCGACGATCACGCCGCCGACCTCGAAGTCCCGGTGCGCTCGGAACGCGGTGCGCAGGTCGTGGGTGAAGATACCAGCCTGCAGGCCGAACTCCGAGTCGTTGACCAGCCGGACCGCCTCGTCCACGCCGTCGAAGGCGTGCAGCACCAGCACCGGGCCGAACACCTCCTCGGCGACGATCTTGGCGTGCGCCGGGGCGCCCGCGACGACGGTGGGCTCGTAGTCGGCGCCGTCACGGCCGCCGCCGGTGAGCAGCGTGGCCCCGGCGCCCACGGCCTCCTCCACCCAGGCTTCGACCCGCTCGGCGGCGGCGACGCTGATCATCGGGCCGACGTCAGTGCTCGGATCGGCCGGGTCGCCGGTCTTCTGGGCCTTGACCGCGTCGACCACCTTCGCCACGAGCCGGTCGTACACCGCGCGGTCGGCGAACACCCGCTGCACCGAGATGCAGGACTGGCCGGCCTGGTAGTTCGAGAACGTCGCGATGCGCTGTGCGGCCCAGTCCAGGTCGGCGTCCGAGGCGTAGTCGGCCATCACCACGGCCGCCGCGTTGCCGCCGAGCTCCAGGGTGACGTGCTTGTGCGGCACGGCTTCCTGGATCATCGCCCCGACCGGCCCGGAGCCGGTGAAGCTGACCACCGGCAGCCGCGGGTCGGCGGTGAGCGCGGCCATGCGCTCGTTCGGGACCGGCAGCACCGACCAGGAGCCGGCCGGCAGGTCGGTCTCGGCCAGCAGCTCGCCGAGCAGCAGCGCGGTCAGCGGCGTGGCCGGGGCCGGCTTGACGATGATCGGCGCGCCGACCGCGATGGCCGGCGCCACCTTGTGCGCGACCAGGTTCAGCGGGAAGTTGAACGGCGCGATGCCGAGCACCGGCCCGCGCGCGAAGCGGCGGACGACGGCCGTGCGGCCGACGGCGTTGGCGTCGGTGTCCAGCCGCTGGAGCTCCCCGCCGAAGCGCCGGGCCTCCTCAGCGGCCCAGCGGAACACCGAGACCGCCCGGCCGACCTCGGCCTTGGCCCATTTCAGGGGCTTGCCGTTCTCGGCGGTGATGAGCTCGGCGATCTCCTCGGCGCGCTCGGCGATGCGGCGCGAGAGGTGGTCCAGGGCGGCCGCGCGGACGTGGGCGGGCTGGTCCGCGGTCTCCTTCGCGACCGCGGCGGCGGCCGCCACCGCCTGCTCCACCTGCTCGTCGGTGGGCACCGAGACCGTGCCGACGACCCGGCCGTCGAACGGCGAGGTCACCTCGAAGCTGTCGGTGCCGGTGGCCTGCTTGCCCGCGATCCAGAACGGCGTTGCCTGCTCAGTCATAGGACTCAGAGTAGGCGCGGAGCGCGAAGGGCGCTGATGTACGCGGTGGCCAGTCGGGTGCGAGGGCTGCGCCGTTCGGGCCAGCTTCGTCGGCCGCCCGGGTCGAGCTGGTTCCTACTCCCCGTCCCGCACCCGCAACGCGAGCCACAGTTCCATCCGCGCGTCCGCCGAATCGGCGGCGGTGAGGTCCTTGCCGAGCAACTCCCCCGCCCGCGCGATCCGCGCCCGCACCGTATGCCGGTGTACGCCGAGCTCCGCGGCCGCGGCGTCCCACTGGCCGTTGTGCGCCAGCCAGGCCCGTAGCGTCGGCAGCAGGGTGGACCGATCCGTGTCCAGGAACGGCCGCAGCACGCCCGCCGCGAAGTCTCGCACCGCCTGGTCCGTGAACAGCGTGGCGAGCCCGGATCCGGACTCTGCGAAGTACACCGGCGACTTACCGGTCTTCCGGGCCGTCGCCAGTGCCTCGCCGGCCTGGCGGTAGGCGCGGCCGAAGTCGGCGTAGCCGACCGCGTCGGACACGCCGCCGGTGAATCCCTCGTAGTCGGCCGGGGCGACCAGGAGCCGCTCGCCCTCCTCTTCGAGCGCGAACATCCGGTCCGGCGCTGCTCCGTCTTCATCGCGGGCCGAGGCGCGCATCACCCGCACCGGTTCCGGCGGCAGCGGCACCCGCAGCTCCCCCGCGGCCTCCCAGGCGGCGTCGACATGGCCGGCCAGAAGCAGGCGCACCACCGTGCGGCGCAGTGTCAGCTCGGCGACGGTCACGTCCTTCGTCGGCTGCTCGACGCCGAGGGTCAGCAGCGTCAGCGCGACCGCCAGGATCTGGCGGCCGGTGGTGTCCGGGCCGGTGGTGCGGCCGAGCAGGCCGACGGCCAGGAAGCCCATGACGCGCTTGCCGATGCCGAGCGCGTGGACTTCGACGTGTCCGGAGTCGGTCAGGATCGACGCGCTGCTGGGCAGCGAGCCGCCGCGCAGCCGCGCGAACTCCGGCACCAGCTCCACGCCCGGCGGCAACGGTCCGGCGCTGTGCAGCACCGAGCCGTCGGCGGCGGACAGCACCGCCCATGCTCCGGGACCCAGGCCGCGCACGAGGGAGCGCACCAGCGAGCGCTGCGGTTCGTGGGCCAGCGCCGACTTCACCAGTTCCTGCTGCGTCCGGTAGCCCTCGGTGATGGCGCGGTATTCCTCGGCGGCCAGCGCCTTGGAGACCGACTTGGCGATGGCGATGAACGGCGTGGCCTTGGGCACCTCCAGCACCGGCAGGCCGTGCGCCTCGGCAGCGGTGACGAAGGACTCGGGCACCGTGGCGTTGTTCAGCCCGACGCCGAAGCCCAGGCCCGCGACCCCGGCGCGCACCAGCCCGGACAGGAACGCCTCCAGGTCGAAGTCCGGGTCGCCGAGCCGCAGCCCCGTGGTCAGCAGCAGCTCGCCGCCCTCCAGGAACGGCGCCGGGTCGTTGAGCTCGGTGGTGTGCACCCAGCGGACCTCGCGCGCGGTGTCGCCGGCCGGGCCCTCGGAGGTGAGCAGGCGCAGGCCCAGGGGGCGGTCGGCGAGCAGGGAGGCGATCGTCGGGGGCACGGATCCAGCCTACGGCGCGCACCGGCCCCGCCGTCCGGGCAGATGAGCCCGTGATCACCCTGTGAGCAGTTCGAACGGCGGTGCGCCCGAACCGTACGATGGGCACGCCATGACGACCACCGCACCGGCCACCGCCGCCCCCGCCGAGGCGCCGCTGCGCCTCACCACCGAGGCGCCCCGCAGCCTCACCTTCAGCGATCAGGCCGCGTTCTGGGCGAACCTCGGCGTGAGCCTGATCGGGTTCTCCAGTGCCTCGGTGGTCCTGCTGCCCACCGGCTACTCCCCGCTGCCGATCCCGGCCTCGCTGCTGGCGATCGCGCTGGGCACGGTGGCCGGCATGGTGATGACCGCGCTGGCCGGCGTGGTCGGCACCCGCACCGGCGCCCCGGCGATGGCGGTGCTGCGCGGGCTGTTCGGCACCCGCCTGTCCTGGCTGCCGAGCCTGGCCAACGTCTTCCAGCTGATCGGCTGGGGCGTGTACGAGCTGACCGTCATCGTCCAGGGCGTCGACGCGCTGACCGGGCGGATACCCCGTCCGCTCGTCGTGGTGGCGGCCGGGGCGCTGTGCACGACGATGGCGATCTGGCCGCTGTCGATCCTGCGGATCCTGCGCAAGTACGTGACCGTCCTGGTCGGCATCTCCATGCTCTACTTCACGGTGCAGCTGCTGCGGAACCCGGTCCCGCATCAGAGCGGCACCTCCTGGAGCGGCTTCTTCCCGGCGGTGGATGCCGCGCTCGCGCTGTCGGTCTCGTTCCTGCCGATGGCGGCGGACTACATGCGGCACGCCCGCAGCACCCGCCAGGCCGGCGGCGCGGCCGTGCTGGGCTACAGCATCACGCAGTTCTGGACCTACGCCATCGGCATCGTGGCGCTGCTCCAGGCCGGGCCGGACGGCGACGTGTTCCACACCATGCTCGGCGTCACCGCCGGCTGGCTCTTCTTCCTGGTGCTGGTGCTGCGCGAGTCCGACCAGTCGTTCGCGAACGTCTACTCCACCGCGATGTCGATCCAGAACCTGCTGCCGCGGGTGGACCGGCGGATCCTGTCCGGCGGGGTCGGCGCGCTGGTGACCGTGATCGCGCTGTTCGTGCACGACCTCGGCGGCTTCTCGAACTTCCTCGGGCTGATCGGCTCGGTGTTCGTTCCGCTGGCGGCGGTGGTGGGCGTGGACTACTTCCTGGGGCGGGGGAAGAGCGGCCGGTGGGACCTGTCCGAGCGCTCGCCGGCGCGGCCGGTGATGCTGGTGCCGTGGGCGATCGGGTTCGTGGTGTATCAGGTGCTCAATCCTGGCTCGGTGAGCTGGTGGGCGCACGGCTGGACGCGTGTCCAGGACTGGGTCGGCGTGCATCCGGGGTGGTGGGCTTCGGCTTCGCTGTATTCGTTCGCGGCGGCGGCGCTGGTTACCTGGGGCATCGTGGTCTGGGATCGGAAGCGACTGACGTGAGCGACGACGACCTCGTGTTCGGCATGGGCGCGGAGTCGGTCGTGCGCCGCGACTGGCCGAGCCTGACCGCGGACGAGGTCGAAGCGGTGTTCGGCGAGGAGATCGCCGATATCGAGTGGCGCAGTCCGCGGCCGCTGTCGACGACGGCGCGGATCCGGACCGCTGACGGCCGCCGGCTGATCGTGAAGCGGCTGCCGCACACGCTGCGGACGCCGGAGGCGCTGGCCGAAGAGCACGGATTCATGGACCATCTGCGTGAGCGCGGAATCCCGGTGCCGCAGGCATGGACCGCCGGTACGCACGGCGACTTCGTGTACGAGGTTCAGGAACTGGGAGTCGGCGACGACATGTACCAGCACGTATTCTCCTGGACGCCCTACAACCCGAGCTTTCATGCGGGCGAAGCCGGCGCGTTGCTGGGCCGTCTCCACATCGCCGCCACCGATCACGACGCCCCGCCCCGGCCTTGGCGGCCGCTGAAATCGGGCTTCTCGCTCTTCGGCGCGGCGGATCCAATCGCCGCCATCGAGGGGATCGCCGGGGAACGGCCGCAACTCGCCGACTTCCTCGCCGCCCGCGATTGGCGTTCCGACGTCGAGCGGCTCATGCTCCCGTTCCATCGACGGCTGGCGCCGCTGCGCGACCATCTCCAGCCGCTGTGGACGCACAACGACTGGCACGGCACCAATCTGCTGTGGACCGACGACGGCTACGATCTGGCCATCACGTCGGTCCTGGACTTCGGCCTGGCCGACCGCACCACCGCCGCCTACGATCTGGCCATCGCGGTCGAACGGTTCGCCGTCGACTGGGTCGCGCTGCGGGCCGGCGGCCCGGCCGGCGTTCCGACGCGCCAGCTCCGGTCTTTTCTGCATGCTTACACAGCGGTCCGACCGATCAGTGGCGCCGAGTTCTATGCCCTCCCCCTGCTGTTCCCCCTCGCCCACGCCGAATACGAGCTCTCAGAGATCGACTACTTCCTCTCGGTCGTCCCCGGCGGCAGCGAGAAGAACGCCGAGATCGCCTACCGCGACTGGTTCCTGGGCCACGCGGAATGGGCGGAGTCCGAGGAAGGACAAGCCTTCCTCGGACTCCTGGGAGGGGATCCGCCGGACTGACCGGCGCCGCTCAGTGCCCCTCGGCCTCCTTGGTGTGCTTCGACATCGAGAAGGCCACCGCCCAGGCCAGCACCAGCACCGCGACGCTGATCACGAAGACCAGGGTGGCGGCGGCCGGGACGCTGGTCATCATCGTGCCGGCCTTGTCGAAGAACACCGTGCCCAGGGCCGCGACGCCGAAGGCGCCGGACAGCTGCTGGACCGCGTTCAGCAGGCCCGAGGCCGAGCCCACCTCGGCGTCGTCCAGGTCGCCCAGGACCGTGCCGAAGATCGGGCCGAAGATCAGGCCCATGCCCAGGCCGGACACCAGCAGCGGGGCGATCAGCGTCCAGCTGGTCGTGGTGCTGCCGTAGGCGTTCACCAGGAGCGCGGCGATCGCCGTGCCGACCGCCATGACCACCATGCCGGACTGCAGGGTGCGACGCGCGCCGATCTTCGGCATCAGGGCCTGGCCGGCGCCCATGGAGACCATGATGCCGACCGACCAGGGCAGCATCGTCAGGCCCGCGTGCAGGGCGCTGTAGTGCAGACCGACCTGCAGGAAGAGGGTGTAGACGAAGAACACCCCGCCCATCGCCGCGCCGAAGGCGAACAGCACCGCGATGCCGCTGTTGAAGGAGCGCTTGCGGAACACGGACGGCACCACGAACGGATCGCGGCCGGCGGCGTTGCGGCGGCGCTGGTGCCAGGCGAAGACCCCGAAGGTGGGCAGCGCGGCGGCCATCAGCGCGAACATCCAGGCCGGCCAGCCGGCCTCGCGGCCCTGGACCAGCGGGTAGACCAGCATCATGATGCCGGAGGTGGCCACCAGCATGCCGACGATGTCGAGCTTGGGCTTGTTCGCCGCGTCGATGTGGTCGTCGGCGGGAAGCACCCTGACACCGGCGAACAGCGCCACGATCCCGACCGGCACGTTGACCAGGAAGATGGCACGCCAGCTCAGCCCGAACAGGTCGGCGCCGACCAGCCAGCCGCCCAGGATCGGGCCGAAGGTGGCGGCCAGGCCCATCATCGGGCCGAAGATGCCGAACACCGCGTTCATCTGCTCGGCCGGGACCATCGCCCGCAGCATGCCCAGACCCTGCGGGATCATGACCGCGGCGAAGGCACCCTGCAGGATGCGCGCGCCGATCAGCTCCCCGGAGGTCTGTGCCAGCGAGCACACGATCGAGCCGACCAGGAAGCCGGTGATGCCGACCAGGAACATCCGCCGGCGGCCGAAGACGTCGCCGAGGCGGCCGCCGGTGGTCAGCATCACCGCGAAGGTCAGGGTGTAACCGGCGACGATCCACTGCAGCGCGGAGCTGGAGGCGCCGAGGTCGCGCTGCAGGACCGGGCCGGAGATGTTCATGATCGTGGCGTCCAGCAGGTCCATGATGTCGGCGCCGATGATCGCGAACAGCGCGAGGATCACGGCCTTGCCGAGTCCGGCCTTGGCTTTGGACTCGCCGTCGCCGGCGTCTGGCGGCGCGCCGCGCCGTGGGTCGAAGGTCTGGCTGTCGTTGTCGAGTGTGGCGGTCAAGGTGATCCCCTCCGGTGAAGTGTGGTGTGGAACGGGGTTCGGCGGCCCGAACGGCGTTCGCAAGAGTTACGATATATCTCGTGTTCGCGATGTCAAGCTATATCGCGAACCTCGGCTTCGCGGCGTGACTGCCACCGGTCTGACGAGCACCGGTACGCGAACTCATCGCCACGAACAGCGTTCGATGTTCTACGAACACCGTTCTACATCCGAACGCCGTTCGTGTCAAACGCCGTTCGACTTCACGAACGTCGTTCGACAGGCGTACAGTGTTCGGTAAAGGAAGGGAGGCCACCACGATGGCCAAGGCAGCCGCCTCGCACGAGATCCCGGACGTCCCGGTGCCCCCGTGGGAGCGCACCCGCAAACCCAAGGCGCCGGCGCGCACCCCGCTGAGCACGGAGGCGATCGTCAACGCGGCGCTCCACATCCTGGAGACCGAGGGCTACGACGGACTGTCCATGCGCCGCGTCGCCACCGAGCTCGGCACCGGGGCGGCATCCCTGTACGCGCACGTGGCCAGCAAGGACGAACTCCTGAAGCTGGCCATCGACCGGGTCTTCGGCACGCTCGAGTTCCCCGAGCCCGATCCGGAGAACTGGGTGGAGCAGCTGCGCGACGTCATGCGCGGGACGCGGCGGATCTTCCAAGCCCATCCGGGCCTGGCGCGCGCCATGCTGGGCCGGGTGCCGATGGGCCCGAACGGGCTGCTCATCATCGAGGGCTTCATGGGGCTGGTGCGGGCCGGCGACCTGCCGGACAAGGTGGCCGCTTGGGCCGGGGACGTGGTCTCGCTGTACGTGGTGGCCAGCGTCTTCGAGGAGGACATCCGGTACTCCGCACATGGCGACGCCTCGATGGAGGATGTCGAGAAGTGGGCGGAGCAGATGAAGGGCTTCATCAAGGGCCTGCCGATCGAGACCTACCCGAACCTGGTGGCGCTGGCCGAGCCGATGTTCGAGAGCGGCGGCCCGGACGGCCGCTTCGAGTTCGGGCTGGACCTGATGCTGCGCGGACTGGCCTCGCACTCGCGGCGGGCCTGAGGCGCGTCCCGGTTCGAGGGGGAACCGGGACGCGCCGGAAACCCGGTGCGTCGGCGGCGAAACATGGCGTATCCGGAGCGGATCAGGATTTTACCTTTTCTAGGGCAGACATCCCCTAAGTCGTTTTCTAGTCTCCGTCTCACCCCACAGAGATTGGAGACACAGGATGTCTTCTGCCCGCCGTTGGACCTCGGCCGCGTTCGCCCTGACCGGAGCGATATCCGCGGCCTCCCTCTCGTCCCCGGCATCGGCCGCCGTGTTCAACGGCACCGCGCAAGGTATCTCGCACACGTTCCACAGCACCTCGTCCAACTGGTCCGGCTACGCCGCGACCGGCAGACAGTTCACCTCCGTCAGCGCCACCTGGACCCAGCCGGCCGTGAGCTGCGGATCGCAGACCACGTACTCCTCGTTCTGGGTCGGCCTGGACGGCGACGGCAGCAACTCCGTGGAGCAGACCGGCTCCGAGGCCGACTGCTCCGGCGGCCGGGCGGTGTACTCGTCCTGGTACGAGATGTATCCCAAGTACCCGGTCAACTTCTCGAACCCGGTCTCCCCCGGCGACGTCTTCCACGCCTCGGTCACCTACAAGGGCGGCGGCGGCTTCACCCTGGTCCTGTCCGACCAGACCAAGGGCTGGTCGCACACCATCAACGCCACGCTCAACAACCCGGCCCTGGCCTCGGCCGAGGTGATCGCCGAGGCGCCGTCCAGCAGCAGCGGCGTACTGCCGCTGGCGAACTTCGGCACCGCTCGCTTCAGCAGCTCGACCGCGAACGGCTCCCCGCTGGCGAACTTCTCCCCCGACAAGATCACGATGGCCGGCGGCAGCACCACCAAGGCGGTGCCGAGCTCGATCTCCGGCGGGACCTTCAGCGTCGCGTGGAAGCACAGCTGATCGAGGCCTGATCGAGCACTGAGAGCTCCAAGAAAGGGCCGGGGCCCGGTTCCGCGTGATGGGCGGAACCGGGCCCCGGCGTTCCCCGCCCCCGGGGGTGTCGGGGGCGGGAAAGCTGTGGCGCGCGAAGGTGCGCGAAGGCTCAGGCCAGCGCGTCGGCGAGCGCCTTCTGCGCCTGGGCGAGCGCGGCCTGCGCGGCGGCCAGTTTGTCGGTGGCGGCCTTCACCGCGGACGGGTTGTCCTGCACGGCCTTGGTCACCGCGGCCTCGGCGGCCGTGACCGCCGGGTCCGTGGTCGCCGCGACCTTGGCGTCGAGGGTGGTGACGGCCTGCTTCACGGCGGTGTCGGTCGTGGCGGTGATCGCCGACTCCAGGCTCCAGCGGGCATTCGCCAGCGCGGTCCCGATCGCCGGGCCCGGGTTGGCCGCCAGCGCCTTGGCGTAGGCGTCGTAAGCGGCCTGCACCTTGGCGTCGGTCGAGACCTTCGCGGCGTCGAACAGGGCCTGCTCGGCGTCGGTCACCGCCTTGTCGGTGGATTTCTGGACAGCCGTGTCGAAGGCGGCCAGGGCCGTGCCGGGAGCGGCGACCGCGGCGTCGTACGCCTGCTGCGCCGCGTCAACGGCCGTCTGCGCCTTGGCGACGGCGTCCTTGAGCTGACCGATGTAGAGGCTGTAACCACCGTTCAGCACACTGCTGATGGTGTTCTGCACGCCCTGCGAAACGGCCTGGAGCCCGCCGAAGATCGTGACCTGCCGGAGCGGGGTGGTGAAACCGACGAGCGCGGCGGCGGTGCTCGGCGACAGGTAAGACGGGTTGGTGAGCAGCAGCGCGCCGTGGTTGTGAGCCGCGTAGACGCCGCCTACCAGCGGGTCCGAGAAGATCAGACCGCCGGCGACGACCGCGGTCTTGCTGTCCTTCAGGATCGACTGGGTCGCGACCGCCGCGGCGGTCTGATAACGGTCCACGCCCGCCAGTTCGGCGTCCTTGACACCGAGCTTGTCCACCGCGTTCACGGCGGGCATGCCGACCGAGGTCACGGTGCCGGCGCCCTTGATGAACGCGGCGGTCGCGGCGTCCGTGACGATGGAGTCGTTGGACAGCACGATCGCGGCGTCCTGCGAAGCAGCCGCCAGCGGCCCCGCCGACAGCGCGTCGGCGAAGTTCATGCCGGTGGCCACGATCGCGTTCTTGGCCTTGGTGGTCCCGGCGATGTCCAGGGCCGTGGCGAAGCGGTCGAAGCCGCCGATCCGCTTGACGGTGTATCCCAGGGCCTTGAGCTGGGTCTCGACCGCCGGGGTGACGGCGACCTCGCCGCCGAGGATGGTGATCGTCTTGGCCTTGGCGGCCGTGCCGGTGCCCAGCAGGCGCTTGATCTCGTCGGCGACGCCGGGGGTGAGCTGCTTGGAGTCCGTCAGCAGCAGCGAGGAGCCGGTCTTGGCGGCCAGCGGCGTGCCGGCGAGGGCGTCGACGTAGATGTCGCCGCGCGCGATCACCACGCCCTGGGCCGAGCCGTCGACCGGGAAGTCGGCCTTCGAGGCCCCGATCGCGGTGGCGTACCGGTCGACGCCGCCGATCCGGCCCAGCTGCGGCGCGGCGTTCGTTCCCACCGTGTTGGTGCTTGCCGAGTCACCACTGTCGGCGGCCATCGCCGGGGCGGCCGCGACGCCGCCGGCGGCGACGGCGGAGGCCACGAGGGCGGAGATGGCGAGCGGACGGTTCTTGCTCATAGCGAAGTCCCCATCATTCGGTATCCAGTCGACCCCCCGGTCGACTCATAGGAACTTCATCACAATGAGGTTACAAAACTGAAATCGAGCACTGACACGGCAGGGTGCGCTCACTCCGAGTCGCCGATCATCCGGGCAGGCCGCCGGTCACCCCCGCAGATCGACCAGGACCGGCGGCGTGCGGAATCCGTCGGCGGTGGCCAGCGAGACCAGCGCGTGCCCGGTCGGGATCTCGTTGATGATCTCCGACGGCGACCAGACGTAGCGCTCCACCGGCCGGGTCGAGACAGAGCGCTGCTGGGCCACCGACGAGCCGCCGGTGAGCGCCAGCAGCTGCCCGGGCCGCTTGGCGTTGCGCCCCATCGACTGCACGCTGCGCCTCCGCTCCGGCGGCCCGGTGATGGTGCCGGTGCGGGTGGTGTTCTCCTGGCCGGTGGTCACCGTCGTCTCCGGAACCCATTGCTTGCCCCAGAAATCGGCGATGTAGGCGGCGTCCTGCGGATCGATCCCGGCGAAGACGGCCTTGCAGCCGGTGTTGGCGAAGACGGTGGCCCGCAGGTCCTCGGGGAACTCCCGCATCGACTGCGCCAGCAGGATCAGGCCGGCGTTGGCCGCGCGCGCCCGTTGCAGGCCCTGCACCACGTACTCGTCCACGAAGCGGCCGGCGTCGTCGACCACCAGGCCCTTGAAGATCGAGCGGTCGACGTCCGGGGCCGAGACGGTCTGCACGAACTGCGACACCGCCAGCCGGGCCAGGATCCGCGCGGCCTGCGGGTGGGCGCCCTCCGGCAGCGCGATGCGCACCCGCAGCGGCTTGTCGATCTCGCGCATCGAGAACTTCTTGCCGCCGTGGCCGTCGAACAGCTCGATCAGGGCGGGCCGGTCCAGCAGCCGCAGCCTCTCCACCAGCAGCCGCGGACCGCCCTGCTCCAGTTCGGCGATCAGCTCCCTGAGCGTGGGGTAGCGGCCCTCGCGCTCGCGGAACCAGCTCAGCGCGGCGTCCAGGGCGTTGTGCGCGGCGGCGTCGGCCTCGGCCTCCACCCCGGGCGGCAGCAGCGCACCGGCCAGCCGGTCGGCGGCCTCGGCCGGGTTGCGCGCGCCGCCGTACAAGTCGAAGCCCCACTGCGAGTCCGGGTCGACCGGGTCGATGTCGACGTCGAAGAAGCCGGGCAGCGCGTAGTCGCCGCGCGGGTCGATGACCACCACCGAGGCCATGTTGGTCAGCGTCTGCAGGCCCAGGAGCTCCACGATGGGACGCGCGAAGCTGCGCGTCTTGCCGCTTCCGGGCGGCCCTATCACCAGCAGCGAGGTGCGCAGGACCTCGGCGTCCAGGGCGAAGGTCTGGCCGGCGTGCGTGGCCGGGTTCTTCGCGCTGGCCGAGGCGATGCCCAGGCGCACCTGGCCGGTCATCAGGTCGTGCTCGCCGATCCGGGCCGGCAGGTCGCGCTGGCCGGAGGTGTGCAGCCAGGCGTGCGGGCCGGCGTCCTCGATCTCGGCGGCGACGGTGGCCAGCCGGTCCTCGTCGCCACGGGCCTGGCGGATCACCCGGGTCACCCGGACGTAGTCGACGTCGGTGAGGTCGCCGTGGTCGGCGGCGGCGTCCAACTTGGTGGCGGCGGCGACGTGCCCGGCCTGCCGCAGGTCCTCCCACAGGTCCGGCTTCGGCTCGGGGGCGGCCTGGCGCCTGCGGGACGCACCGGTGAGTCCCTTCAGAGCGCTCAGACGGTCGCCGTACTGTTCCCAGAGCGTGCGTCCCACCGGGATCCAGCCGCCGGCCCAGCCGCAGGCGGCCAGCACTCCGATCAGGAACACGATCCACAGCAGCACGCCGTGCAGGCCGATCGCGGTCAGGATCACCGAAGCCGGCACCGCCAGGATCACTGCCGCCAGCGGCGCGTAGAGCAGGTAGCGCAGGGCCCGCTGCCGCGCCTCGCGGCTGACCCGGGCGGCGGCCGCCTGCTTCGGGTCGCGGCCGTAGGCGAAGACCCCCGGCACGTCCACCAGGCGCGGCCCGTGCACCCAGGCGGTCACGTCGGGGCGGGTGCGCTCGGTCCATTTCGAGCCGGTCCAGTAGCGCAGCTGCGGGTGGCCGGCGGGGTCGGCGTACCAGCCGGGCGGGAGGGGAGCGGGGCCCTGGCCTTCAGTCGTCACACGTTCTGTGTATCAGAACTACGAGTCGGCGAAAGAGAGCTCACTCGCCAATTCGGCTCAACGCCGCGATCGGACCCGCCATCGCGTCCGGTGCCGGCCGGTCACGGCGCGCTTAGGCTGCGAGGGAACCCCGCGACCGGCCCGCCGTAGGAGGCACCATGACCGAGCTCAAGCAGGAACGGCGTCTCGTCACCGAGATCCCCGGCCCGAAGTCCCGCGAGCTGTTCGAGCGCCGCAACAAGGTGGTCGCGCGTGGCATCTCCACGACGCTGCCGGTGTTCATCACCGACGCCGACGGCGCGATCCTGCTGGACGCCGACGGCAACCAGCTGCTGGACTTCGGCACCGGCATCGCCGTGGCCTCGGTCGGGCACGCCGACGTCAACGTGGTCCGCAACGCCTCCGAGCAGCTGGCGAAGTTCACCCACACGTGCTTCATGGTGACGCCGTACGAGTCGTACATCGCGGTCTGCGAGGCGCTGGCCGAGCTCACCCCGGGCGACCACGAGAAGCGCTCGGCGCTGTTCAACTCCGGCGCCGAGGCGGTGGAGAACGCGGTCAAGATCGCCCGCGCCCACACCAAGCGCCAGGCCGTCGTGGTGTTCGACCACGGCTACCACGGCCGCACCAACCTGACGATGGCGCTGACCGCCAAGGTAGTCCCCTACAAGGACGGCTTCGGCCCGTTCGCCCCCGAGGTCTACCGGGTGCCGATGGCGTACCCCTTCCGCTGGCCCACCGGTCCGGAGAACGCCGCCGCCGAGGCCCTGGCACAGACCAAGACCCTGATCGAGAAGCAGGTCGGCGCGCACAACGTGGCCGCGGTCCTGATCGAGCCGATCCAGGGCGAGGGCGGCTTCATCGTCCCGCCGGACGGCTTCCTGCCGGGCTTGGCCGACTGGTGCCGGGAAAAGGGCATCGTGTTCATCGCCGACGAGATCCAGTCCGGCTTCTGCCGCACCGGCGACTGGTTCGCCTGCGACCACGAGGGCGTGGTCCCGGACCTGATCACCACGGCCAAGGGCATCGCCGGCGGGCTGCCGCTGGCCGCGGTCACCGGTCGCGCCGAGATCATGGACGCGGCCCTGCCCGGGGGACTCGGCGGCACCTACGGCGGCAACCCGGTGGCCTGCGAAGGCGCGCTCGGCGCCATCCAGACCATGAAGGAGCAGGACCTGGCCGCCCGGGCACGCAGGATCGAGGCGGTCATGAAGGAGCGCCTGGTCAAGCTGGCCGCCGCCGACGTCCGCATCGGCGAGGTCCGCGGCCGCGGCGCGATGATCGCCGTCGAGCTGGTCAAGCCGGGCACGAAGGAGCCGGACGCCGAGCTCGCCGCCGCGGTGGCGAAGCGGTGCCACGCGGCGGGGGTGGTGATCCTGACGTGTGGGACGTTCGGCAACGTGCTGCGGTTCCTGCCGTCGCTGGTGATCAGTGAGGAGCTGCTGGACGACGGGTTGACGGTGATCGAGGGGGCTTTCGCGGCGGTGTGACGCGACACCGTGAGGCTTCTCCAAGCGGACCACCCGGCGAGCGCCGGGTGGTCCGCGGCGTTACGGCCGCGATATTGGTCTGGCCGCCGATAGCCGCGTGGCTCTCCTCCAAGGAGTCCAGCTCAGCCCGCTTTTCGCAGACGACATCGTTTAGCCGCTCATGATCCGGGCACGCCCAACGCTTCCGGTCGCGGGGCGACACGTCCGGACCCAGCATCGTGATCACCGATCTTGTCGCCCAGGAAGGGACCGAGATGGCCCGGGCAGAGAGCGCGACCCCGGCGACGGCCGAGCGGCAGGGTCTGCAAGACGCCGAATACGGACCGCGTGTTCCCCACGAGTGGATGATCCTCGCCGTGGTCAGCCTCGCCCAGCTGATGGTGGTGCTCGACGCGACGATCGTGACCATCGCCCTGCCCTCGGCGCAGGCGGACCTCGGCTTCACCAACGGATCGCGGCAGTGGATCGTCACCGCCTACGCGCTGGCGTTCGGCTCGCTGCTGCTGGTCGGCGGCCGCTTCGCCGACCTGTTCGGGCGGCGGACCGCGCTGATCGGCGGCCTGGCCGGGTTCGGGGTGGCCTCGGCGCTGGCCGGCATCGCGCCGAACGTCGGCGTGCTGATCGCCGGCCGCGCGTTGCAGGGACTGTTCGGCGCGCTGCTGGCCCCGGCCGCGCTGTCGGCGCTGACCACCACCTTCACGCAACCGGCCGAGCGCAACCGGGCCTTCGCCGTGTACGGGGCGGTGGCCGGCGCCGGCGGCGCGGTCGGCCTGCTGCTCGGCGGCCTGCTCACGGAGTATCTGAACTGGCGCTGGACCCTGTTCGTGAACCTGGCGATCGCCGCGGTGGCGCTGGTCGGGGCCCGGATGTTCGTGCCGAACCACCGGCCCGAGGGCCGGCCCGCCCTGGACCTGCCCGGCACCGCTTTGGCCTGTACTGGATTGTTCCTGCTGGTGTTCGGCTTCTCACGGGCCGAGCAGAAGAGCTGGAGTTCGCCGCAGTGCTGGGTGAGCCTGATCATCGGCATGATCCTGCTGGCCTTCTTCGGCTGGTGGCAGACCCGCGCCGAGCATCCGCTGCTGCCGCTGCGCGTGCCCGGCGAACGCAACCGCGGCGCGTCGTTCCTCGGCATGTTCATCACCGGTGCCGGCATGTTCGGCGTCTTCCTGTTCCTGACCTACTACATGCAGCTGATCCTGCGGTACTCGCCGGTCAAGACCGGCCTGGCGTTCCTGCCGATGGTCGCCGCGCTGATGGTGGCGGCGCAGGTGGCCACCATCACGCTGCTGCCCAGAGTCGGACCGAAACCGTTGGTGCCGCTGGGGATGGCGCTCGGCGCGATCGGAATGCTCTGGATGACGAGCCTGGACCTGCACAGCTCCTATGCCGCGCACGTCCTGCCGCCGCTGCTGGTCCTGGGCTTCGGCATGGGCCTGATCTTCGCCCCGGCGATGGCGATGGCCACCTACGGCGTGCACGAGGACGACGCGGGCGTGGCCTCGGCGATGGTGAACACCTGCCAGCAGGTCGGCGGCTCCATCGGCACCGCGCTGCTGTCGAGCCTGGCGGCCACCGCCGCCGCGAACTACGCCAAGGGCAAGCAGGCCTCGGCGCTGGTGACGGCACAGGCGAATCTGCACAGCTACGCCGCCGCATACCGTTGGTCGGCCGCGTTCTTCGTGGTCGGTATGGTCGCGTGTTTCCTGCTGTACCGGTCGGGCGCGCCGAAGATCGACCCGAACGCGCCCGGTGCCGTACCCCTATAAGGGCTCTCAGGTGGTGTCCCGCCGCGTGACGACCAGCAACGGGACCACCACCGCGATCGCCAGGTACAGCGCGCACACGCCCCACGCCGCGCCGGTGCTCAACTGCTCGCCGGGAGCGCCGGGCTTCAGCGGCCGCGCCGGATTCGACATCACCTCGCCGATCTTGAGGAAGGTCAGCCGCGTGACATCGTCCCGGAACCGGTCCGGCAGCAGGTTCGGGACGATGCCCATCCCCACGAACACGATCCCGAAGAACGTGGCGATCGCGGCTGTGGTCTTCTGCAGCAGCGCCCCGAGACAGAACCCGAACATGCCGATGAAGGTGATGTAGCACCCGGCGCCCAGCACCGAGACCAGCATGCCGTCGTCGCCCAGGGAGAAGTGCACGCCGCGGTGTCCCAACAGGACCTGCGCGGTGAAGAACGCCGCGAACGCCGCCGCCTGTCCGACCAGTAGCAGCACCGCGAACAACAGCCCGCTCTTGGCCGCGATGACCGAGCGCCGCCGCGGCACGGTGGCGAAGGTCGTCCGGATCAGGCCGGTGCTGTACTCCGTCGACACCACCAGCACGCCCAGGACGCCGAACGCCAGCTGGCCGA
Organism: Catenulisporales bacterium; assembly: GCA_019510485.1. GTDB lineage: Bacteria > Actinomycetota > Actinomycetes > Streptomycetales > Catenulisporaceae > Catenulispora. Next base: position 46,065 of record JAEKKI010000188.1, on the reverse strand, counting down.
ACGCCGCGCCCTGCAACGCGTCCGCCGGGGTGGCTTCCGGCGGTTTGACGACCAGCGAGTAGGTCGCGGCGATCCCGATCATCGCAGCCGCCGCCACATACAGCGCCCACCAAGTGGAGCGCACGCTCCACAGCTTGATCCACTCGGACTTGATCACGTCTGCGCTCCTCGGAATTCGACCGCGGTCGAGGCCGACCACCCGCAGCGTGTCGCGGCCCTCCGGCGTCACCTGTGCGCCGGCCTCGGCCAGCAGCGTGATCAGCTTGCCCGGCTCGTCGGTGCGCACCTTCAGGAAGCCGCCCGCCGAGCGCTCGATCAGCTCGGCGGTGGCGATGTCCGCGATCAGCCGGCCACGGCCGATCACGATCAGATGGTCGGCGGTGTGCTCCATCTCCGACATCAGGTGGCTGGAGACGAACACCGTGCGGCCCTCGGCGGCCAGCGCCTTCATGAGGTCCCTGATCCAGCGGATCCCCTCCGGGTCCAGGCCGTTGACCGGCTCGTCGAACAGCAGGATCCCCGGATCGCCGAGCAGCGCCGCGGCGATGCCCAGGCGCTGGCGCATGCCCAGGCTGAAGCCGCCGACCCGGCGCCCGGCCGCCTCGGTCAGGCCGACCCGGGCCAGTACCTCCTCGACCCGCCGCTCGGGCAGCTTGCCGGCGGCGGCCACCGCCCGCAGGTGCTGTCGCGCGCTGCGGCCGGGGTGCACGCCGCCGGCGTCGAGCAGCGCGCCGACGTGGGTCAGCGGACGGTCCAGCGCGGGGTAGGGCCGGCCGTCGACCCTGATCCGGCCGGCGGTCGGCAGGTCCAGGCCGAGGACGGCGCGCATGGTGGTCGATTTGCCGGCGCCGTTGGGGCCCAGGAAGCCGGTGACGCGCCCGGGATGGACGGCGAACGTCAGGTCCCGGACGGCGTACCGGTCCCCGTAGCGCTTGCTGAAGTTCTCGATCTCGATCACGCCTCCACGCTGGCAGGAGCCCGGGGAGCGCGCATCGGAGCCGAGACCGGTCCGGCTCCTCCTACCCGGGTATGGTTTTCCGGCCGCGGGTTGATCGCTCTCGACCGCCGGGCTTACCTTCGGCTCATGGCCGACACCGCGGCGATTCCCACTCCGCCGCCGTCCGGACGCCGGCGCCGCGTCCCGTTCGCGGGAGGCCTGCGCCCGTGGCAGCGGGTCGCGATGGACGGCTTGGTGGCGCTGCTGTTCCTGGTCCCGTTCGGCTCGTCGCGCTCCCCCGGTCCACTCCCCGAGAACGTGGGCCTGTCGCTGCTCGCCGTCGCCCTCTCCGTGGCGTTCTTCGCCCGGCGTCGCTACCCGCTGACCGTCTTCCTACTGCTGACCGCCGGGACGGTGACGCTGGCGCTGTCTCCGGCGCCCTACAACTCCTATCAGCCCTTCGCGATGATGTTCGCGCTCTACTCGGTGGCCGACACCCGGCCCGCCCGCGTCACGGCCCTGGCCTCCGGCGGCGTGCTGGCGGTCGCCCTGGCGGTACTGGTGCAACTGCACACGCCGCCCTCGACGGCGCTGCTCAGCGCCTGCGCGGTGGCCTTCGCGCCGGCCCTCGCCGGCTACGCGGTGCGGCAGCAGCGGCTGCACCACGAAGCGATGGCCGCCGAGGAGGCCGGCAAGATCGAGGCCGAGGTGACCTCGCGGCTGGCCGAGGAGCGGCTGCGGATCGCACGCGAGCTGCACGACGTGGTGGCGCACGCGCTGAGCCTGATCACGGTGCAGGCCGGCGTCGCCGTGTTCCGGGAGCACCAGGCGCCGCAGATGCGCGCGACGCTGGCGGCGATCGAGGAGACGGGGCGGACGGCGATGGTGGACATGCGGCAGCTGTTGGGAGTGCTGCGGTCGGCATCGCCACTGGCGTCGGAGACGCCGTCGGACCTCGCGCCGGTCCCGGACCTCCTCGACATCGGCACCCTGATCTCCCAGACCGCGCAGGCCGGTCTGCGGATCAGCCTGCGGGAGGAGGGCGAGCCCCGTCCGCTGCCGACCGCGGTGGGGTTGGCGGTGTACCGGATCGTGCAGGAGTCGCTCACCAACATCCTGCGACACGCGCAGACCACGTCCGGCTCGGTGTTGTTGCGCTTCGAGCCGCACGAGGTGACGGTCACGATCGCCAATCCGCCGCCGCCCGACGGCCTGCCGTCCCGGCCGCCGGGTCCGCCCGGCCACGGCCTGCGCGGGATGGCCGAGCGCGCGGCGCTGTTCGGCGGCACGCTCGAAGCCGGGCGGTCGGACGACGGCGGGTACGTCGTGCACGCGGGGTTCCCGGCATGAGCCGCATCCTGATCGCCGACGACCAAGCGCTCCTGCGCGCCTCGCTGCGCGCGCTGGTCAACGGCTACGACGGCTGCGAGGTGGTCGGCGAGGCCGGGGACGGCGCGCAGGCCGTGCGGCTGGCCGCCGAGCTGCGGCCGGACCTGGTGCTGATGGACGTGCGGATGCCGGTGCTGGACGGCATCGAGGCCACCCGGCGGATCACGGCCGCCGCCGACGGCGTCCGGGTCCTGATCCTCACCACCTTCGACCTCGACGAGTACGTGTACGAGGGCTTGCTCGCCGGCGCCAGCGGCTTCCTGCTGAAGGACTCGCCGCCGGCCGACCTGGTCAAGGCGATCGAGGTGATCCGGAGCGGCGAGGCGCTGCTGACCCCGGCCGCGACCCGCCGGCTGATCACCGAGTTCGTCCGCGGGCGCAAGGCCCCTGGCGGGTCGGCGGACACGACCTCTTTGGCCGGCCTGACCGCGCGCGAACGCGAGGTGCTGGCCCTGGTCGCCCGCGGGCTGTCGAACTCGGAGATCGCCGCCGAGCTGTTCGTGTCGATGTCGACGGTGAAGACGCACATGTCGGCGCTGCTGGCCAAGCTCGGCGCGCGGGACCGGGCCCAGCTGGTGATCCGCGCCTATGAGGGCGGGGTGGTGCGGGGACCTCGCGGTTGATCAGTTCCCGCCGGCGACCCGCAGCACCGCACCGGTGGTGAAACTCGCCTCGTCGCTCAGCAGCCAGGCGATGGCCGCGGCGATCTCCTCGGGCTCGGCGGGCCGACCGAGCGGCACCAGCGCGCCGCGTTTCTCGGCACGATCCGGATCGCCCATGTCGGCGTGGATGCGGGTGCGGGTGACGCCGGCCTGGACCGAGTTCACGCGAATCCCCTCCGAACCCAGCTCCTGGGCCAGGCCGACCGTGATCGAGTCGACGGCCGCTTTGGCGCCGGCGTAGTGCACGTACTCGTTCGGGGAGCCCCGCGTGGCCGCGCCGGACGAGACGTTCACGATCGCCCCGCCGCCACGCCGGCTCATCTCCTTGGCCGCCCGGCGGCAGCACAGCAGATAGCCGACCACGTTCACGTCCACGACCCGGCGGATGTCCGCCACGTCGGCGTCGACAAGTCTGGTCAGCGGACCGGTGATCCCGGCGTTGTTCACCAGGCCGGTCAGGCCGCCGAGTTCGGCCAGAGCGGTGTCGAAGAGCCGCTCGACGTCCGCCTCGTCGGCCGTGTCCATCTTGACCGCTACACAGCGCCGGCCGAGCTCGCGCACCTCGTCGGCGGTGGCCTCGGCGGCCGCCGCGTCGCTGAGGTAGCTGAAGGCGATGTCATGCCCATCGCGGGCCAGGCGCAGCACCGTGGCGCGGCCGATACCGCGGCCGCCGCCGGTGATGATCGTGACACGGGAATCCATATGGTCACGCTAGCCGGTCGGCTGTGGAACAGTTTCCCTTGATGACTGACACGCGCATGGCATCGGACACCGCCGCCGGTCCCGGCTCCCCGCTCGGGGAACCGGCTTCCGGCTGGCGACGCGCGCTGCGCCGGCCGGACGTCTGGGTCCCGCTGGCGCTGCTCGGCGTCTTCCTGGTGCTCTGGGCCCTGGTCCTGGCCCGCCCGACGTTCCTGACCTCCTTCGATGTCCGGGTCCGGGACCACGTGCAGAACACGGCACGCTCCGACGTGGACGGTGCCCACCGCTGGCCGCTCATCAAGAGCGTCGCCGACCTCGGCGGCGGCGTGACCGTGCCCGGCGTGCCGGTGCAGATCCAGCTGCCGATGGCGGCGATGACCGTCGTGTCCTTGATCTGCGCGGCGGTGCGCCGCAACTGGCGTCCCCTGGCCGCCGCCGCGATCGGCTTCGCGGCGCTCGGGCTGGTGCTGCTCCTCAAAGCCATCGGCGACCGGCCCGGCCCCGGCATGGCCGGCCAGGCCCTGACCGACAGGCTGGGCTACTTCCCGTCCGGCCACACCGGCAACACGATGATCGGATACGGCACGTCCGCGCTGATCCTGGCGTCGGTCTTCACCGGCCGCCACGCACGCCGGGCCATCGCGGCCGCCATGACGTCGCTCGCCCTGGCGGTGGGCTTCTCGCTGGTGTGGATGAACTACCACTGGCTGTCGGACGTACTGGGCTCGTACGCGCTCTGTGGCGCCGCGCTGTTCGTCGTGGCGCGGGTCAGCGGGACGATGACGACGACGACCCCGGCGGGGGCGGCAAGCTCGGCGCGGAGCGGCTAGACGACGTGCTCAGGCTGCTTGAGTAGGGCGGCGACGGCACGACGACGGGGCAGGCGCCGCCACCGGTCGTGGCCGTCGACGGGGGCGGTAGCGACGGCGACGACCACGACGACGCCGGTGGCCACGACGGCGGCGGTGCCGGCGGCGACGACCACGACGACGGTGGCCACGACGGCGGCGGCGCCGGCGGCGACGACCACGACGACGGTGGCCACGACGGCGGCGGTGCCGACGGCGACGACCACGACGACGCCGGTGGCGACGGGCGTGAACTCGCGGACATCGACGAGGATCCGGGCGGCACGGGAATCTTGTTCGGGATGCTGTCACAGTGCCCGGACGGTCCCGCGCCGGCGCTGCTGCTCGGGACGGCCGGCAGGCTCGTGGCCGGCCCGGAAGACGAAGGCGTCGCCCCCATCGCGCCGCTCGGCGTGGACGTCGAGGTCGCGCTCGACGAGGACGCGTTCCCGGCAGCCATCTGCGTCCCGCCGGTCCCGGTATTCGAGGATCCTCCAGACCCGCCGACCGCCACCGCGACCGCCGCCACCCCGATCACCGCCACCGCCGCCCCGGAACCGACGAGCACCATCCGCCGTCGCCGCCCGGCCCCGTGGACGCGGTCCATATCCAGCTCGGGCGACCCGAGCCCATCCGTTTCCTCAGCCATCGCCGTGTACAACTCGCTTTCGAGATCGAAGTGCGGGAGGAAGTCGTCGTCGTCGTTCACAACGCCCCCTTTCCAGAAACAGACCCGGCCAGGGCCGACGCCGGCGGCGCGCCGACCGCGGCCCGCAACCGTTCCAGACCCCGGTTGGTCTGGGATTTCACCGTGCCGAGCGAGACCCCGAGCACCTCGGCGGTCTCGCGCTCGCTCAGGCCCTCCCAGTGCCGCAGCACCAGCGCCGCGCGCATGCCGAAGGGCAGCGACCGCAGGGCCCGCATCAAGGCGTCGCGGGTGGCGACCCGTTCCGCCGGGTCGGCCGCTGCCTGCGGCACCAGCCGGGGCAGGTGGTCCTCGTCGAGTTCCTGCCACTGCACGCCCCGCCCGGAGCGCCACATGTCGTTGGCCAGGTTGATGATGACGCGCCGGATGTAGGCCTCCGGCGCGCCGGTCCGCTGGATCCGCCGCCAGCGCGGATACGCGCGCTCCAGTGCCGACTGCACCAGATCCTCGGCGGTCTCGCGGTGGTGCACGAGCAGGTAGGCCGTGCGGAACAGACTGCGGGCCCGCGCGGCCACGAACTCGTCGAAGCTGATGTCCTCCTCCGCCTGCCGTGCCAATGTCCCTCCCCGTTCTAGGCGCCTGCCTAGATGAACGGGATTCAGCGTCAGAAGGTTGAGAGCGCGAGCGCGAGAGTCTGGAACACCGTCTCGGTGCGGATGGCCTCGCGGTCGCCGTCCAGGCGCAGTTCCACGGCCACCGGCGCGGCATCACCGAAGAAGCAGGCCACGTAGACCAGGCCGACGGGCTTGCCGTCCTGCTCGGTCGGCCCGGCCACGCCGGTGGTCGCCAGGCCGATGTCGGCGCCGAACAGCCGCCGCACGCCGGCCGCCATCTGGCGGGCCACCTCGGCGTCCACCGCACCCGCGCGGGCCAGCAGGCCGGCGTCCACGCCGAGGATCGAGGCCTTGGCGGCGGTGGCGTAGGCGGTGACCGAGCCGCGGAAGACCGCCGAGGCCCCGGGGACGGCGGTGATCGAGGCCGCCACCAGCCCGCCGGTCAGGGATTCGGCGACGGCGAGCGTGCGGCCGGCCGCGGTCGCGCGCTGGACCAGGTCCCGCGCCGCCTCGGCGATCCGCCCGGCGCCCGCGCCTACTTCTTCGTCCCGCTCCACCGCAGCCTCATCGCCCGAGCCACATAGTCCGCTCCGGTCACGATGGTCAGCACCAGCGCCGCGGCCATCGTCAGAACACTGACCCAGTGCCACCAGTCCGCCGAGATCGGCAGCAGATAGAACAGGATCGCGAAGCCCTGCAGGAAGGTCTTCAGCTTCCCGCCCTGGCTGGCCGCGATCACGCCGTACTTGAGCACCCAGAACCGCAGCAGTGTGATCCCCAGCTCGCGAACCAGGATCACGATCGTGACCCACCAGTTCAGCTCGTCGAGCGCACTGAGGAGGACCAGCGCGGTGCCCATCAGGGCTTTGTCGGCGATGGGGTCGGCGATCTTGCCGAAGTCGGTGACCAGGTTGCGGGCCCGGGCGACCTTGCCGTCCAGGGTGTCGGTGATGTTGGCGACCACGAACACCGCGCAGGCCACCGAGCGCCACGCGGTCGAGCGGCCGCTGTCGTGCGCCAGCAGCGCGCCGAACACCGGCACCAGCAGCAGCCGCACCATCGTGAGGATGTTGGCCATGTTCCACAGACCCGCTGGGGAAGCCTCCTGCGTCAGCGGGTCCGGGGGGGCGGATTTCACCCGACCAAGCTTAGGGGAGTGATCGCCACGGCATGGAGATCGACCCCTTCACTGCCCACCACCTTCGCGGACACGATCGCGCCCGGTACCAGCTCCACCGCCGGGCCGCCGGGCTCCAGCGCCGGGACCAGCAGCACCGAGCCGTCGACCTCCGGGCCCTGGAACGCCGCGCGGCCCTCGGCCACGCCGTCGTGCGCCACGGACTCCACGAGCACGTCGATCCGCTCGCCGAGGCGGTCCTCGGCACGCTGCGCGGTCAGCTCCTCGGCCAGGTCGGTCAGCCGCGCGACGCGCTCGGCGATCTGGTCCTCGTCGAGCTTGTCGTCGTAGCCGGCGGCCTCGGTGCCGTCCTCGTCGGAGTATCCGAACACGCCGATGGCGTCCAGACCGGCCCGGGACAGGAAAGTTTCCAGCTCCTCGAAGTCGGCCTCGGTCTCGCCGGGGAAGCCGACGATGAAGTTGGAGCGCACGCCGGCGTGCGGGACGCGGGTGCGGATGGTCTCCAGCAACTCCAGGAACGGCTCGGTGCCGCCGAAGCGGCGCATGCGGCGCAGCACGCCGGGCGCCGAGTGCTGGAAGGAGAGGTCGAAGTACGGGACGACGCCCTCGGTGCCGGCCATCACGTCGATCAGCGTCGGACGCATCTCAGCGGGCTGCAGGTAGCTGACCCGCAGCCAGTCCACGCCGTCGACGGCGGCCAGCTCCGGCAGCAGCGTCTCCAGCAGCTTGATGTCGCCGAGGTCCTTGCCGTAGGAGGTGGAGTTCTCCGAGACCAGCACCAGCTCGCGCACACCCTGCCCGGCCAGCCAGCGGGCCTCGTCGAGGATGTCGTGCGGGCGGCGGGACAGGTAGGAGCCGCGGAAGGCGGGGATCGCGCAGAACGAGCAGCGGCGGTCGCAGCCGGAGGCCAGCTTCAGCGGGGCCGAGGGGCCGGTGTCCAGCCGGCGGCGCAGGACCCGGCGGGTCGGCGGGGCGACCGGGGACAGGGTGGGGTCGTCGGGGTGCTCGGCGGTGGTGACGGCCGCGGCGGCGTCATCGCCGGCGTCCCCGTGCCCCGGTACGGCCACAGCGCCCTGAGCCGCCTGCCGCTCCACCGGGCTCAGCGGCAGCAGCGTGCGCCGGTCGCGCGGCACGTGGGAGATCGGCCGCTCGCCGTGCAGGATCGACGTCAGCCGGGCGCTGATGTCCTGGTAGTCGTCGAAGCCCAGGACCGCGTCGGCCTCCGGCAGCGCGTCGGCGAGCTGCTTGCCGTAGCGCTCGGCCAGGCAACCGACGGCGACGACCGCCTTCGGGCCTTTCGACCCCGCTGTGCCGTCGGCCTTGGCGTCGGCCGCCGCGATCAGCGTGTCGATCGAGTCCTTCTTCGCCGCCTCGACGAACCCGCAGGTGTTCACCACCGCGATGTCCGCGCCGTTCGGGTCCTCGACCAGATCCCAGCCGTCGGCGGCCAGGCGCCCGGCCAGCTCCTCGGAGTCCACGTCGTTGCGGGCGCAGCCCAGGGTCACCAGGGCCACGGTACGGCGTTCTGGCGTGGTGGAAGTCGCTGGGGACACGGAGCCGGACATGGCCACCAGGCTACCGTGCGCGGAATAGTTAGACAGACACAACAGTTGTGTGCTTACAATGGTTACGTAGACACAACTTTCTTCGGGAGGAACCGTGCCCGAGAGCACGAATCACCGCCGTTACCTGATCCTCACCATCTGCTGCCTGAGCTTGTTCTTGGTCGGCCTCGACAACACCGCCGTCAACGTCGCCCTCCCGTCGATCCAGCGTGACCTGAAGACGCCGATCTCCGGACTGCAGTGGACCGTCGACGCCTACACGTTGACCCTCGCGTCCCTGCTGATCCTGGCCGGCTCGCTCGGCGACCGGTTCGGCCGGCGCCAGGTGTTCATGACCGGGCTCTCGGTGTTCACCGCCGGGTCCGCGCTGTGCGCGATCGCGCCGAACCTCGGGGTCCTGGCCGCCTCCCGGGTGCTGCAAGGCGTCGGCGGCGCCATGATGAACCCGGTCGCCATGTCGATCATCACCAACGTGTTCACCGAGGCCAAGGACCGGGCCAAGGCCATCGGCCTGTGGTCGGCGGCGGCCGGGGTGAGCATGGCGGTCGGGCCGGTGGTCGGCGGGCTGCTGCTGGGCGCCGCCGGCTGGCGCGCGATCTTCTGGCTGAACGTCCCGATCGGCCTGGCCGCGGTCGTGCTGACCCGGCTGTTCGTGCCGGAGTCCAAGGCGCCGACCGCCCGGCGCTTCGACCCGGTCGGGCAGGTCCTGGGCATCGTGTTCCTGGCCGGCGTCACCTACGCGATCATCGAGGCGCCGCACGCGGGCTGGCTGTCGGCGCGCACGTTCGCGGTGTTCACGGTGGCCCTCGCCTCGGCGGCCGGCTTCGTGCGCTACGAGATGCGGCGCGAGCAGCCGCTGATCGATCCCCGGTTCTTCGGGAGCCTGCCGTTCGCCGGCGCGACGCTGATGGCGATATCCGGGTTCCTGGCGCTGTCCGGGTTCCTGTTCATGAACACCCTGTATCTCCAGGAGGCGCTCGGATACAGCGCCCTGAAGGCCGGTCTGCTGACGCTGCCGATCGCGGTGGCCAGCATGCTCGGCGGGCCGCGGTCGGGACGGTATGTGGCCAACCACGGCCCGCGGGCACCGCTGATCCTGGCCGGCGTGCTGTTCAGCGTCAGCGCGCTGATGCTGACCGGCCTGTCGCCGACCACGCCGGTGGCGCTGCTGCTGGCCGCGTACACGGTCCTGGGACTGGCCTTCGGCGCGCTGAACCCGCCGATCACCAACACGGCGGTGTCCGGGATGCCGCGGGCGCAGGCCGGGGTGGCCGCGGCCGTGGCCTCCACCAGCCGCCAGGTCGGCCAGACCCTGGGCGTGGCGGTCATCGGCTCGGTGGTGGTGGCCCGCGCCACCGGCCCGGCCCGCACCGGCCTGCCGGCCGCCAGCCACGCCGGCTGGTGGATCCTCGTCGGCTGCGGCCTGGCAGTGCTCGTGCTCGGTATGCTCACGACCGGAAAGCGGGCCGCCGCCACGGCGGCGCGCACCGCCGCCCGGCTCACCGAGCCCGAGCCGACGACCGAACCCGGGATCCCAGTACTGCGATGACACAGTCCTACTCCGCCGACGCCTACCGTGCCCACGCCGCGATGCAGAAGCTGGTCCTGAACCAGCGCGACGTGCGCACCGCGGTCACGGAGGCGACCGGCGTCAGCTTCACCCGGACCCGCGCCCTGCGCCGCCTCGTGCACGGCCCGCTGCGGATGAGCGAGCTGGCGGCCCGGCTGGGCTGGGACAAGCCGTACACCACGATCGTGATCGACGATCTGGAACAGCGGGGCCTGGTCACCCGCAACGTGGCGCCGGACGACCGGCGCGCGAAGGTGGTCGAGCTCACCGAGCAGGGCCAGGCCGTCGCGCAGACCGCGCTGCAGATCCTGGCCGAGCCGGCGCCGGGACTGGCGAAGCTGAACGCTGAGGAACTCGCGGTGGTGGCGGAGCTGCTGGAGAAGGCCGCGGCGGACGAAGAGGGTTAACGAGCATTGAGGGCGGCGACCGTCGAGTCGCCGCCCTCAATGCTTTGGGATCTCAGCCGGTCGCCACCCCGGTGGGCTTCAGCGTCACGTGCACCACCTGGCCGTCGCCCCCGACTGCGCCGAGGTCCTTGCCGTTCAGGTTCAAGCGCACCGCCGAGGCGTTGCCGACGGTGACGCCGAGCTGCTTGGCGTCCCGGAAGCTCTGAGTGCTCCCGGCCCGCAGGAGGTTGTTGAACAGGACGTGGCCGTCGGGGGCGGTGACGTCCAGCCAGCTGTCGGCGCCTACCGCGGCGATCTTCACCTCGACGTCCGTCGGCGGGGGCGGGACCACCGGCGCCGCGGGCTTCACGGCCACCGGCTTCGGCGGGGCCGGGGGTGGAACGGCGGCTGCCGCGGCCGACTTGTCGCCGTCGCCGCCGACCAGCTGCACACCCGCGAACACCACCAGCCCGAGCAGCGCCACCAGCATCGCGACGGTCCAGTTCGCCGACTTGGGCTGGCGCTCGATCTTGCCGGGGTCGTCCTTGCGGCTAGGCCGCTGCGGGCGCACCGAGCCCTCGGCCGCGGGGCGGATCACGCGGCTCGGCACGCGCGCGGCGAAGCGGGCGGCGTTGTCGCGCGCGGCGCTGGTGGGTACGGCGGTGGACGGGGGCAGCGTCGCCGGGGCCGCGGCCGGCTCCGAGCGCGTCACCGCCCGCGAGCGCGTCGGCAGCTCCATCGGCACCACCGGCGGATGCTCGGCCAGCAACGGCTCCGGATCGATGCCGATGCACTTCGCGATCGCCCGCACGTGCCCGCGCGCATAGACATCGCCGCCGCAATGCCCGAAGTCGCCGGCCTCGATCTCCCGCACCATGCCGGGCCGGATCCGTGTGCACGCCGTGACATCCTCGACCGACAGCCCCGCACGCTGCCGCGCCAGGAACAACCGGTGCCCGAGCATCTGGGAATCGGTCATGTCGGCCGCCGGCGAGGCGTCCGCCGCATCCCCCGCCTCCGCCGCATCATCGCCGGCGCGCGCCGCAGTTCGCGTACCGACGCCGCCGACCTGGGCCCCGGCGAACCGTTCGCCGCGCGGTGCGTCCGCCTCATCGAGCCCGACGCCCACGCCGTCCCGCTCGTCCTCAGCCCGCTGACCGCCCATGCGACACCGCCTCGATTCACCTCACCCGCAAGCCCGCCGGATCTCCCGCCGCGCACCCTCACACTGTCGGCTATGCCCTGGATCAGGTGGATTGAGGCGATCTGACCTATGGATTCGCCCGTATGTCGTATTGATAGGGGATCGGCGCCGATTGCCATCGACTTGTCGACAAGGGTCGATCGCTCCCCGGCACGCCCCCGCCGTCCTCAGCGGACTATGCCGCCCCGGCCTCCGCGCGGATCGAGTCCAGCACGCCCTCCAGGTCGTCCGGCCGGATCAGCACGTCCCGCGCCTTGGCCCCCTCCGACGGCCCGACCACGTTGCGGGTCTCCAGCAGGTCCATCAGCCGGCCGGCCTTGGCGAAGCCGACACGCAGCTTGCGCTGGAGCATCGACGTGGAGCCGAACTGCGTGGACACCACCAGCTCGGCGGCCTGCAGCAGCAGGTCCAGGTCGTCGCCGATCTCCTCCTCGACCGCCTTCTTCGACGCCGCCACGCCGGTCACGTCCTCGCGGTAGGCGGGCTTGAGCTGGTCGGTGCAGAACGTGACGATCGCGGCGATCTCCTTCTCGGACACGTACGCGCCCTGCAACCGCTGCGCCTTGGAGGCGCCCATCGGCAGGAACAGCGCGTCGCCCTGGCCGACCAGCTTCTCGGCGCCCGGCTGGTCCAGGATGACCCGGGAGTCGGCCAGCGAGGAGGTGGCGAACGCCAGCCGGGAGGGCACGTTCGCCTTGATCAGCCCGGTCACCACGTCCACCGACGGCCGCTGGGTGGCCAGCACCAGGTGGATGCCGGCCGCCCGGGCCAGCTGGGTGATGCGCACGATCGAGTCCTCGACGTCGCGCGGCGCCACCATCATCAGGTCCGCGAGCTCGTCGACGATCACCAACAGGTAGGGATAGGGCTGGTAGACCCGCTCCGAGCCCGGCGGCGGCTTGAGCTTGCCGGCCCGCACCGCGGCGTTGAAGTCGTCGACGTGCCGGAAGCCGGAGGCGGCCAGGTCGTCGTAGCGCAGGTCCATCTCCCGCACCACCCACTGCAGCGCCTCGGCCGCCTTCTTCGGGTTGGTGATGATCGGCGTGATCAGGTGCGGGATGCCCTCGTAGCTGGTCAGCTCGACCCGCTTGGGGTCCACCAGGATCAGCCGCACCTGGTCCGGGGTGGCCCGGAGCAGGATCGAGACGATCAGGGTGTTGATGCAGGTGGACTTGCCCGCGCCGGTGGCGCCGGCCACCAGCAGATGCGGCATCCGGGTCAGGTTGGCCACGATGTGCCGGCCCTCGACGTCCTTGCCCAGCCCGACGAACATCGGGTGCGCCTCACCGGTGGCCTCCACCGAGCGCAGCACGTCGCCGAGCGAGACGTTCTCCCGGTCGGTGTTCGGGATCTCGATGCCGATCGCCGACTTACCGGGGATCGGGGACAGGATCCGCACGTCCGCCGAGGCCACCGCGTAGGAGATGTTCTTCGACAGCGCGGTGATCCGCTCGACCTTCACCGCGGGACCGAGCTCGACCTCGTAGCGGGTGACCGTCGGGCCGCGGGTGAACCCGACGACCCTGGCGTCCACATTGAACTGTTTGAACACCTCGACCAGCGCGGCCACGACGGTGTCGTTCGCCTTGGAGCGGGTCTTCGGCGGCGCCCCGACGCCCAGCATGTCCGGCGGCGGCAGCTGGTAGTTCGAGTCCGGGTCGGCGTTGGCGGCGTAGAGGTCCATGGCCGCCTGGACGGCGTCCTTGGGATCCTTGGAGGCGGCCGCCGACTTCTTGGCGGCGCCGGCCGAACCGGACTTCCGGCTGCGCGGAACCGCCACCGGGATCGCCACCAGCGTCCCGTCGTCGTCGACCGGCGCCGTCTCCGGGGCGGCGTCGTCGTGCCCGCCGGCCCCGGCCCCGTCCAGCAGCGGGATGAAGATGGTCGGCTCGTTCTCGACCGCCTGCTGCAACCGCTGGTTCCGCGCGTCGTTGTCGGACGGATCGTCCTCGTCGGCCAGTATCCCGTAGGGGTCGTCGGTCTCCTCGGCGAGCGCGTCGGCCTCCTCCCGCTCACCGAAGATCATCCAGTGCAGGAACCCGCCGGCGTGCCCGCGCCCGGCGCGGATCCGCTCCGGGATCCGGTACACCGGCGTGGCGGTGATCACCAGGACGCCGAACAGCAGCAGCAGGATCAACAGCGGCACGGCCACGAACGACGACAAGGTCTGCACCAGCGGAGCCGAGACGGTGTACCCGATCCAGCCGCCGGCGTTGCGCATCGCCGTGGCGCCGTCGGAGGGATGCGGCAGGTGGCCGGCGATGTGGATCAATCCGACCGCGGCGACGGTGAAAGCGCTCCAGCCGATCGACATCCGGTTGGTGTCGGCGGCCTCCTCCGGCCGCCGGATGACGCGCACCGCGAGCCCGAACACCAGCAGCGGCGTGAACGCCCCGACCCGGCCGAAGGCGCCGGCCACGATCGACACGATCGCCTGCGGCACCGCGCCCGGGAAGCCATGCCACAGCGCGGCGGCCATCACTATCCCCAGGCCGATCAGCGCGAACCCGACGCCGTCCCGGCGGTGGTCCGGATGCAGCGACTTCGCCCCGCGGGTGGCGCGTCCGGCACCGGCCACCGTCGCCCGGCGCGAGCCGGAGGCCAGCTTGCCGATGCCCTTCTCCAGCGGACCGGGCTGGCGGGCCGACCGCGAGCGCGGGCTCTTCGACGCGGCCTTGCCGGCAGACGCCTTGGCTGCTGACGACGACGATCCGGACGCGGCCGCCTTGCCGCGCCCCTTCTTGGCGGTGCCGGCCGAACCGGCCCCGCCGGCCTTGGACGCGGGTGTGGCTGCCGTTGCCTTGCTGTTCTTGGAGGGCGTACGGGTGGCCATGATGACCAGGCTACCCGTGATGCCCCATCGGTACCGCCTGCCACACACAAGTCGGCGGGCGAGCGCGATTCACCGCCGATTCCCGTCTAGCGCGCCATTCAGGCTAAAGTAGTGCGGTCGGCCCCGTGTCTGAGCGGCGTGCACTCGGTGTACGCGCCCAGGACGTGCGGGTCGTTCCTAATGACCAAGCTGATTCGTCCGCGCCGTGACCGGCGCGCCGGGGCTATCGAGGAGGGCCGTCGTGGCCGCTGCCAAGAAGGAAAGCAAGACAGCGCGCGCATCCGTGCGTGCCGGTGCCGGCGGTGCCGGCGGTGGGCGTGTCTTCGGTGACATGAAGCGGTTCACGCCGCTGGGCGGGGGCTTCTGCTACTTCGCCAACAGCGACGGCAAGAACCTGCACCTGAAGGTGGACTCCGAGGAGCTGTTCGGAATCCTGTCCGCCATCGAGGGCGCGGACCGCGCCAAGGTCGACGCCGAGGTGGCCGAGCTCGCCAACCGGTTCGGCGACAAGGCCCCGGCCTGGAAGGCGCTGTCGGCGAAGCTGGCGGCCGGTGTCGGCGAGCTCGCCGAGACCGCTGCCTGAGCGGCAGAGCACCCTCGCACAAACGCGCGAACCGCAGGCCCCCGACCCGTCAGGGTCGGGGGCCTGCGGCGTATCATGCGGAACCATGACAGTTCGCTGAGCCAGCGAAGCGTTCCGGGGGGGGTGGGATGTGGTCGGCATACCGATGAGCGGCGAGGACATGAGCCGCATCCGCTTCGAGACCTCACCGCTGCTGAACCTGATCCGCGGTCTGGACCAGCTGGGATCGACCCGCTCCATCCGGCCGGCGCACCGGCGCTGGCTGACCGGCGCTCGGCGGCACATCCCGGAGCGCTCCCGGCCGGTGGTGGAGCTGCTCAGCGCGATCCAGGGCTATGCCCCGGCCTTCCTGGTCCCGGACATCCCGGCCGGCGGCCGCACCCACCACACGGTGCAGGAGGAGCTGGACGCGCTGCGCGCCGTCCGCGACGCCGATCTGGCCCTGGACTTCAAGGTCTTCGACACCTGGGAGCGCCGCCCCTCCCGGGTCTACGACATCCTGCGCGACCGCGGCGAGCGGCTGATCCCGGCGCTGACCGACGCGATGCAGGCGCTGTACCGGGCCTGCCTGGCCGAGGACTGGCCGGACATCCGCCGCACGCTGGACGCCGACATCGGCCGCCGGGCCCGGCAGATGGTCCAGGACGGGCCCGGGGCGATGCTGAACGACCTGCACCCGAAGCTCAGCTGGAAGACCGACGAGCTGACGCTGGGGGTGTCGAAGGTCCCGGATTGGCGCTATGACCTGCGCGGCGAGGGTGTGACCTTCTCCCCGTCGGTGTTCGGGCACTATGTCGGCTCGCTGATCGCGCCCGGCCGGCACTCGGTCATGGCCTATCCGGTCTCCGACCTGGACGCGGCCGACGCCCTGGGCACCGGGGACCCCGCCGACGACGGACTGGCCGCGCTCATCGGCCGGGCCCGCGCCGCCGCGCTGCGCGCCGTCGACGACGATCCGACGACCGGCGAGCTCGCCACCCGGCTCGGGGTGAAGGCGCCGACCGCCTCGGCCCACGCCGCGGCGCTGCGCTCGGCCGGGCTCATCGTCACCGAGCGCACCGGGCGCAGCGTGCGGCACCGGCTCACCGGGCTGGGCTCGGATCTGTTGGCGGCGAACCGCCGGTAGGCGCGCGTTCGGCGCCGGAAAACGCCTGGCCGGGCCGTGCCGTTCCGCGTGTTCGCGGATCGGCCCGGTCCGGCCACCCCCGTTCGCCCCCATCCCTTCCCAAGGCGGGAAGGAGGCCCCACCGAAACCCGCCCGCACCCCCCGCGGATGCTGCCGGGTTCCCCCGTCGGAAGCGGCGGCTTCGCCCCACGGAGGCCGCCGTCCTTCCGGAATCCATTACAGTCCGCCGGAACGCCTGCGGGCCATCCTTTCGACCGAGCGCCGAAAGGATGGCCCGCAGCGGTTCTGGCCCCGACGCCTCAGACCTCGACGACCACCGGCAGGATCATCGGCCGGCGCCGGGTGGTGTTGGACACCCAGCGGCCCACCGCGCGCCGCACCAGCTGCTGGAGCTGGTGGGTGTCGCCGATGCCCTCGGCGGCTGCGGTGGCCAGCGCGTCCAGGATCAGCGGTTTGGCCTGCTCCAGCGTCTGGTCGTCCAGACCGAAGCCGCGGGCGGTGATCACCGGGCCGGTGACGATGGTCCCGGTGTCGGCCGACACCGCGACGAACACCGACACGAAGCCCTCCTCGCCCAGGATCCGCCGGTCCTTCAGCGAAGCCTCGGTCACCGAGCCGACCGAGGAGCCGTCGACGTAGACGTAGCCGGCGTCGACCTTGCCGGTGATGCGCGCGACGCCGTCGATCAGGTCGACGGTGACGCCGTCCTCGGCGATCACCACCCGGTCGGCCGGCACCCCGGTCTTCATCGCCAGGTCCGCGGCGGCGCGCAGGTGCCGCCACTCGCCGTGCACCGGCATGATGTTGCGCGGCTTGGCCAGGTTGAAGAAGTACAGCAGCTCGCCGGCGGCGGCGTGTCCGGATACGTGCACCATGGCGTTGCCCTTGTGCACGACCCTGGCGCCCCACCGGGTCAGCCCGTTGATCACGCGGTTCACCGCGTTCTCGTTGCCCGGGATCAGCGAGGACGCCAGGATCACGGTGTCGTCGCCGGTGATGCGCACCTGGTGGTCGCGGTTGGCCATGCGGGACAGCGCGGCCATCGGCTCGCCCTGCGAGCCGGTGCACATCAGCACCACCTCGGCGTCCGGCAGATCGTCTATCTCCTTGAGATCGATGATCAGGTCCGCCGGCACCTTCAGGTAGCCCAGGTCCCGCGCCACCGCCATGTTGCGCACCATGGAGCGGCCGACGAGCGCGACCTTGCGGCCGTGCGCGGCGGCCACGTCGCAGACCTGCTGCACCCGGTGCACGTGCGAGGCGAATGAGGCCACGATGATGCGGCCCTTCGCCCGGCCGAACACCCGGTCCAGCACCGGCGTGATCTCCCGCTCCGAGGTCACGAAGCCGGGCACCTCGGCGTTGGTGGAGTCCGACAGCAGCAGGTCGATGCCGGCCTTGCCGAGCTCGGCGATGGTGGCCAGGTCGGTGAGCCGGTCGTCCAGCGGCAGCTGGTCCATCTTGAAGTCGCCGGTGTGGAACACGGTTCCGGCCGGCGTCTTGATGGCCACGGCCATGGCGTCGGGGATCGAGTGGTTCACCGCCACGAAGCGGCACTCGAAGGGGCCGATCTGCTCCACGTCGCCCTCGACGACCTGCAGCGAGTACGGCCGGATGCGGTGCTCGGCGAGCTTGGCCTCGACCAGCGCCAATGTCAGCTTGCTGCCGATCAGCGGGATGTCGCCGGACTCCTTGAGCAGATACGGCACCCCGCCGATGTGGTCCTCGTGGGCGTGCGTGAGCACCACCCCGACCACATCGCCCAGCCGGTCCCGGATCGAGCTGAAGTCGGGCAGGATCAGGTCCACGCCCGGCTGGGCCTCCTCGGGGAAGAGGACGCCGCAGTCGACGATGAGCAGTTTGCCGCCGTACTCGAAGACGGTCATGTTGCGACCGATCTCTCCGAGCCCGCCGAGCGGGGTCACACGCAACGCGCCTCGCGGCAGCGGAGGGGGTCCGGAGAGTTCCGGATGCGGATGGCTCATGCAGTTTTCCTTTGTGTTCCGCGGACCGCTGGTCCGCTCCTAGCTAGATCTTCACGCCGCCTGCGGCGAAAAACGTCTTGAGCTCGGCTTCCTGCTCGCTGGTCGCGGCGACCAGGGGCAGCCGCACCGGGCCGCCCGGCAGTCCCAGCATGTTCATTGCCGCCTTGAGGGAGATCACACCTGGCATGCTGCACACGCCGGCGTGCACCGGCAGCAGTTCCTGGTGCAGGCGGACGGCCTCGGCCACGTCGCCGGACACGTACGCGGCGATCATCGCGCGGATCCGGGGCGTCGCGAGGTGCCCCGACATGCTCACCACACCGACGCCGCCGACGGACAGCCAGGGCAGCGTCAGCGGGTCATCCCCTGAATAGTAGGCCAGATCGGTCTGCGCGATCACCGTGGCCCCGGCGGTCAGGTCGCCCTTGGCGTCCTTCACGGCCACGATCCGCGGGTGCCCGGCCAGCCGCAGCAGGGTCGAGACCTCGATCGGGACGGCGGCCCGGTGCGGGATGTCATAAAGCATCACCGGCAGCGCGGTGGCGTCGGCGACCGCGGTGAAGTGCCGGAACAGGCCCTCTTGGGTGGGCCTGCTGTAGTAGGGGGTCACCACCAGGAGCCCGTCGGCGCCGGCGGCCTCGGCCTGCCGGGCCAGCTTCTGCGTGTGCGCGGTGTCGTTGGTGCCGACTCCGGCGATCACCGACGCCCGGGATCCGACCTGGTCCACCACCGCGGCCAGCAGCGCGGCCTGCTCGTCGTCGGAGGTCGTCGGCGACTCCCCGGTGGTCCCGGAGATCACGAGCGCGTCGTTCCCGGCGTCCACCAGGTATCCGGCCAGTTCGC
Source organism: Catenulisporales bacterium (assembly GCA_019510485.1). Taxonomy (GTDB): domain Bacteria; phylum Actinomycetota; class Actinomycetes; order Streptomycetales; family Catenulisporaceae; genus Catenulispora. Next base: position 27,034 of record JAEKKI010000188.1, on the reverse strand, counting down.
GCGCACCGTCCAGGTCCAGCGAGCCGTCGGCGGCGAACGGAGTGATCATCGCGGTGATCATGCGCCCGAAGGGAGCGCCCGCGCTCCAGGCAGCGGAATCCGGGGTGGTGGTCTGAGCCATGGACCCAACGGTACCGGCCCGCACCGGTGATCGAATATCTGGCATCGCTTACGCGATTCGCACAGCGCAGCTGAATAGACGGACTCGCATGGACAGACCCCGTCTCCACCGCTCGGGGGTCCGGTGGGGACGGGGTCCGCCGTGCCTAACAGATGCCGGGGACCCGCGTTACGGGTCGGACTCGGGGCCGCAGTCGTTTTTCACTCTTTAGGACTACCCGGCGCAATCCCCTTACTACGGTGCGACGCGGCCGTTGGCCTGCCACGCCGCGTACGTCAGCGGCATCAGCTCGGCGAGGTGCGCCTCCATCTTCTCGGCCACCATCTCGATCTCGCGCTGCGGGAACGACGGGAACGTCGCGTCCTCACGCTTGGTGCGCAACGACAGGAAGTGCATCAGCGCGCGGGCGTTGCAGGTGGCGTACATCGAGGAGTAGATGCCCACCGGCAGCACGGTCCGCGCCACCTCGCGCGCGACCCCGGCGTCGAGCATCTCCAGATAGGCGGCGTAGGAAGCCTCGCAGGAGCGGCGGACGGTCTCCTCGACGATCTTGTGCTGCTCAGCGGTGCCGGAGACGAACACGTACTTGCCCGGCTTGCCCTCCTGGACCAGCTTGCGCTCCGGGCCCGGGACGTAGAACACCGGCTCCAGCTTGCGGTAGCGGCCGCTCTCCTCGTTGTAGGACCAGACCCGGTGGCGCATGAACTCGCGGAAGACGAAGATCGGCGCGGACACCAGGAAGGTCATCGTCGAGTGCTCGAACGGCGAGCCGTGGCGGTCGCGCATGAGGTAGTTGATGAAGCCGGCCGAGCGGGTCGGATCGGCGCCGGCGGCTTCGAGCGACTGCTCGCCCTTGGTCGACACCCGGGCCGCCCACAGCACGTCGTTGTCCGAGGCCGAGGCCTTCACCAACTCCACGGTCACGTCGGACCGGAACCGCACGCTCTCCATCGCATCACTCACCGTCCGAGCCTACCGGCCCCGAGCACCCCGGAAGCGGTGACCGTTCCGACGCGGACGGTATGCGGACCGCGTCAATTGTTCCCGCGGATCGCGTCCGGCGGCATCATCGTGTCGAGGTTGTAGACCGGCGCCAGGTCCACCGACTTCATCAGGGTCAGCACCCGGTTCAGCCGGTCGACGCTGACGGTCGTCGGGAAGGTGCCGAAGGAGATGCTGGAGGCGACCGTGGCGGTGGCCAGCGAACCGTAGTGCGCCTGGAACTCGGCCATCGCCCCGGCCCGCTGGCCGGCCGCGGCCTTGCCCTGGTTCAATCCGGCGGTGAACGCCTTGAACAGGTTGGTGTCGGTCACCGCGAAGTCCTGCTTGGCGAAGTAGCCGCCCATCGGCATCGCCTTGGTCGACCCGCGGGTCAGGTCCATCAGCTTGACGACCCGGTCGTTGGACGTCGTGAAGCTGAAGAAGGGCTCGGGCTCCACCGCGGCCAGGTTCGGGTCCGGGGTGGCGGCCAGCGTCTCGCCGATCGCGCCGACCGTTATCGGCTTCAGGTGCGCCGGCGCGTTGCCCTTCTTCATCTTGAGGCTGTTGGCGATGTCCGGCAGCCGCGTCATCAGCATGACCGTGGGGACCGTGTAGGCGGTGTTCTCGTCGCCGCTGCCGGCCGTCGGGACCAGGAAGCTGTTCTGGGCGCCGAACACCGTGCGGAGCTGGGCCTCGTTGGAGCTCTCGGTGGGCTTGCTGAGCACCTGCACGCTGCCGTCGCCGGCGCTGTAGCCCTCGGCGACCAGCTGCAGCCGGTAGTCGCCCTTGGCCTGGGCCAGGATGGCGTGCACGTAGTCGTCGTAGACCAGGTCGATCTTGCCGTCGCCCAGCGCCTTGAGCGCGTCCTGGTAGGAGGGGTAGTTGTCGTCCACGGCGACGTCGATGCCCTGGGCCTTGAAATAGCCCTTGTCGACGCCGGCGTAGACCGGCAGCGCGCCGATCTCGCCCTTGGGGATGCCGATGCGCAGACGGGTCTGCTCCAGCGGGCCGTGCGTGGCGGCCTTGGCGCCCGCCGACGACGAACTCGATGAGCACGCCGAGGCGGCGAGCGCGGACACCGCGAGCACCGCGCTCAGCACGATCGCCGACGTCCGCCGCGAACGCGCTCGAGGTTTGGCTGTTCGCACTGCGCTGCCCCCTGGGAGGTTTCGATGAAGCCGGTCGGCGCATCGTAATACATAGGGCCGCGAGATCCGTCGGCGCCGTCGAGATCCACTAGCACACGCGGACGAGTAAGAATACGCATATGCGCGGAGCCGTCACGCTCGCTTCTCTGTGCTGGAATGCGTTGCTTGAAACCTAGAGACCGAGAGCCCGCCCCGGCGCCCGACCCGCCGCCAGCAGACGAGGCCCGGTCGCAAAGAAAGCTGTGAGGGCCAGTGCAGACACGACCCGTGACCCCGCGCCGTCCGCCGGCTCCCTTCCCGGAGCGCGGTGCGGACGGGACGCCGCCCGGCGGATCCATATCCGACGCGGCCGCCGGCCGCCCCGCTCCCCGGGGGCCCCGGGACTCCGTACTGCCCGGACAGCGCCCGCTGCCGACCTCCGAGGACCCGCGCACCGAGTCCGGCGGCCGGATCCCCCCGCCGCCGCCTCCGCCGCCCAGCGGCCCGGCCAACCGCTTCGCCCCGCGCAACTGGCGGGTCCGGACCCGGCTGGTGGTGCTGGTCATCGTGCCGCTGGTGGCCACCATCGTCGGCGCCACGGCCCGCATCGTGCAGCAGGTCGGCAACGTGCAGACCTACGACCACGCCAAGACCATGGCCGCGGCCGAGCACCCGCTGTCGAACCTGATCGACGCGCTGCACAACGAGCGCGACACGAGCATCGAGACGATGGCCTTCCGCGACAAGCGGCCCGTCGACAACGCCACGCTCAGCAACCTGACCCACGGCAAGGAGGATCTGCTCCACGCCACCGACCGGGCACAGGCCGCGATGGCGCCGGTGCTGGCCAAGATCGACGGCTCCTACCCGAAGGACACGCTGGCCGCGATCGCCGACGCCCGGGCGAACATGACGGGCCTGGAGGCCCTGCGCGGCACGGCGAACGGCGCGACCTCCGACCCGCTGAGCGTGTTCGACCAGTACAACAAGCTCATGGACAGCATGGGCTCGCTGTACGAGTTCGTCGCCTCCGACGCCGGCGACCAGCAGCTGATCAACGACGCCCGGGCCCTGAACGACCTGGCGAAGATGACCGAGACCGCCTCCCGGGAGCGCGGATTCCTCACGGTCCTGGCCGAGAGCTTCATCCAGAACCAGGCCAAGGACAACGCCGCGAAGCTCCAGGGCATGGTCTCGGACCTGGCGTCCACCCGCAGCGAGTTCAAGACGATCGCCTCGCCGGCGATGCAGCAGATGCTCAGCGACGTCGTCGACGTCGGCAACTCCTACACCGGGGCCAACCAGTTCCTGACGACCATCGGGGACCAGCTGGTCAACGGCAACAGCACCGGCGAGCAACTGGCGCCCGGCACCGTCTACACCCAGTACGACGAACTGCTGAACAAGTACCAGAGGGTGCGCGCGGCGCAGGCCGACGCCCTGGTGAAGCGGGCCAACGAGCTCGCCGACAACGCACGCAACACCATGTACCTCAACATCGGCGTCATCATCGGCGTGCTGCTCGTGGTGTCGATCGCCACCGCGCTGATCGCGCGCTCGCTGGTGCGCCCGCTGCGCATGCTGCAGGACACCGCGTTGGAGATCGCCGGCAACCGGCTGCCGGAGATGGTGCGCCGGCTGCGCGACGCCGACGGCAGCGAACCGATCGAGCCGATCACCCCGATCGCGCTGACCAGCACCGACGAGGTGGGCCAGGTGGCCCGGGCCTTCGACGAGGTGCACCGCGAGGCGGTGCGGCTGGCCACCGAGCAGGCCATGCTGCGGAACAACGTCAACGCGATGTTCACCAACCTCTCGCGCCGCTCGCAGTCGCTGGTGCAGCGCCAGCTGCGGCTGATCGACGAGCTGGAGAACGCCGAGCAGGACCCGGACCAGCTCGCCTCGCTGTTCAAGCTGGACCACCTGGCGACCCGTATGCGCCGCAACGGTGAGAACCTGCTGGTGCTCGCGGGCGAGGAGCCCGGGCGCCGGTGGTCGCAGCCGGTGCCGCTGATCGACGTGCTGCGCGCCGCGGCCTCCGAGGTGGAGCAGTACGAGCGGGTGACGCTGCGGGACCTGCCGACGGTGGAGGTCGCCGGCCGGGCCGTGAACGACGTCGTGCACCTGGTCGCCGAGCTGCTGGAGAACGCCTCGTCGTTCTCCGCGCCGGAGACGAAGGTCTCGGTCACCGGCAACCTGCTGAACACCGGCGGCGTGATGCTGGAGATCGAGGACTCCGGGATCGGCATGACCCCGGAGGAGCTGGACGACGCCAACGAGCGCCTGGCGAACCCGCCGGTGGTGGACGTGGCGATCTCCCGCCGCATGGGCCTGTTCGTGGTCGGGCGGCTGGCCACCCGGCACGGCATCCAGGTGCGGCTGCGCCGCTCGGCGACCGGCGGTATCACGGCCCTGGTGCTGGTGCCGGCGGCCTTGCTGGCCGGCAACCTGTCCGACGCCCCGGCGGTCGGCGGCGGCCGCAACCCGCTCGGCGAGCTGAGCGGCGACACCGGGCAGCAGCCGGCGGTGACGGCGACCGGGCTGCCGCGCCGGCCCGCCGGCGCCGTGCGCGCCGAGCAGCGGGAGCTGCCCGGCGGTGCGCCGCAGCTGCCGCCGGCGCGGCAGCCGCTGTCCGGGGCTCCGCAGATGCCGCAGGGTCCGCAGTCGCCCCAGTCGCCGTTCGGCGGGGAGCGGGTGCCCACGGGCTCTGTGGGCGGCTCGGGCGGTCTTGGCGACAGCGGCGACGGCTGGGAGGACGTGGGCTCGGCGGCGCCGCCGTACCGCGGCTCCGGCGCCACCCCGCCGGAGCTGGCCGATCTGCTGGCCGAGACCGAGGCGATGTCGACCGGCGTGGTCCCGGTGATCCGGGACGGCGATCCGGCGGACCCGGGGAGCAGCGGCACTTTCGAGCGCCCGGACTTCGCCGTGCCGGAACCGGAGCTCGACGGCCGTCTGGCCGAGGCGCTGGGCAACTCGGCGACCTACGATTTCCGCCCGAGCGCGGGCAACCGCCCGCAGGCGCCCGGCGGGTCGGAGGACACCGGCCAGTTCCGCATCAGCGCCGGCGGCGACGACATGCAGCTGAACTTCCACGTCGGCGAGGCTCCGGCCGCGCCGCCGGCGGCTCCCGCGCCACCTCCGCAAAGCGGCATGAACTTCAACTCCAGCTTCGACGACCTGCTCCCGAACATCCCGGAGTACGAGCAGACCGGCGAGTTCGCGGCCTACCGCGAAACCCGCGACGAACCGGACGACCTGCTGCTGCCGCCGCCGTCCGGCGCGCCCTTCGCCCAGGACCCCCTGGCCGCCAGCGGCCTGAACAACGACCTCGGCGCCGAGCTCGCCGCCGGTGACCCGTTCGCCGACCCGGGCGAGGTGCGGATGACGCCGTTCGGCGGGCATCTGGACGCCGGCTTCGGGCGCGGCGCGAGTGCTCCGGCGAACGAGGCGCCTTCCTTCGGCAGCCACCCTGCCGCCGGTATCGCCGGTCAGGGCGATGAGCAGTTCGCCGCCCCGCCGAACCAAGCACCTTCGTTCGGCGCGAATCCGTACGCCGCTCCGGCGAACGAAGCCCCGTCCTTCGGCGCCAACCCGTACGCCGCTCCGGCGAACGAAGCGCCGTCCTTCGGCGCCAACCCGTACGCCGCTCCGGCGAACGAAGCGCCTTCGTTCGGTCAGCATCCGTCAGCCGCCGGCAACGACCAGTTCGCCGCCCCGGCGAACGAAGCCCCGTCCTTCGGCGCCGACCCGAACCAGAACACGGGCTTCGGCGATCCCGCCGACCAGCTCCCGCCCCCGACCGGCGACCCGCTCACCGACTCCGGCTTCCACACCCCCGTCGGATCCTTCGCCCCGCCGATCGGCGATCCGCTGGCCGGTTCCGGGATCGACTTCGAGACCGATCCCCTGACCGCGCCGATCGAGTCGGTGCCGATGGACTCCAGCGCCGGGGACACGGCCATCTTCAACGCGATCGAGTCCGAGTGGTTCCGGGTCCGCGCCCAGGGCTCCGCGGCGCCGCAGAGCGCGCTGGAAGCCGCGGCCATCCCGGTCGAGCCGGTGCGGCCCACCGTCCCCGGGCCGCGGATCGAGTCGGTCCCGGCGCCCGCGCCCGCGGAGCCGATCGCGCCGCCGCCCCCGCCCGCACAGCCGGTCCCGCCGGCGCCTGAGGCCTTCGCGCCGCCGGCGGTCGCCGAGCCGGCGCCTCCGGCTCCGTCCACCGCCGCCGGCATCCCGCCGGGCGCCGGTCCGGAGCAGACCGCCGCACCGGAGGCCCCGGCCCCCGCCGCACCGCCGCACGAGGAACGCAAGGAGCCCATGAACGACGACCAGAGCTGGCAGTCCCCGGGCGACGAGGGGTGGAAGGCCGCCGAGGTGGTCAAGAAGCCGGTGGCCGCGGGCCTGACGCCCAAGGGCCTGCCCAAGCGGGTCCCGCGCTCCAACCTGGTCCCGGGCTCGGCCGACGGCGTCGGGGCCGCCAAGGCCGCCACCCCGCCGATCCCGGCCCGCTCGGCCGAGGCCGTGCGCAGCCGGCTGGCCAGCTTCCACCAGGGGCTGCGCCAAGGCCGCGACGCCGCCGGCGGTCCCGGCGACCCGCAGCAGACCGATTCCGCCCGCAACCCCACCGAGTCCGACGGCCCGGCCGCCTTCGGTGCCCCGAGCCAGGAAAGCAGGACTGAGCAACCGTGAACGACCCCAACCTCACCCAAGCCGCCCGGAATCTCAACTGGCTGATCACCAACTTCGTGGACCGCGTCCCCGGCGTGGCGCACACGGTGGTGGTCTCCTCCGACGGCCTGCTGCTGGCGGTGTCCGACGGCTTCCCGCGCGACCGCGCCGACCAGCTGGCCGCGGTGGCCAGCGGGCTGTCCTCGCTGACCTCCGGCGCGGCCCGGATCTTCGAGGGCGGCGCCGTGACGCAGACCGTCGTGGAGATGGTCCGCGGTTTCCTGTTCGTGATGGCCATCTCCGACGGCTCGGCCCTGGCCGTGCTCGCCTCCTCGGACTGCGACATGGGTCTGATCGGCTACGAGATGGCCCTGCTCGTGGAGCGCGCCGGCGACGTCCTGACGCCGGCGCTGCGTGCCGAGCTCCAGTCGTCCCTGCCGCGCTGAGAGGACGTGCGGTGACCCCCTTCCCCCCTTCCGTGACGAGCGACAGGAGCACGCGGCCGTGACCAGCGCGCATGATTCCTCGCCCCTCGTCCGCCCTTACGCCCTGACCCGAGGCCGCACCCGGGCCCGTTACCAATTGCCGATCGAGGCGTTGGTATCGACGACGGACAACGGACGAGCGCGGATCCCCGGCCGCGAGCCGGAGCACCAGCGCATCTGCGAGCTATGTGTCGAGCTGAAGTCGGTGGCCGAGGTGGCGGCGCTGATGCGGATGCCGCTGGGGGTGGTCAGGGTGCTGTTGGGCGACATGTCCGACGCCGGCCTGGTGGCCATCCAGCAGCCCGGCGAGACCGACAACGGCCAGCCCAACCTCGCGCTCCTCGAACGAGTCCTCATCGGGCTCCGCAATCTGTAGAAAGGAGGCCGCGCAATGAACTACTCCCCTTACGCCGAGGCGCCCGCGCAGCAGCCGACGGCGGGCCCGACGACGTCGGTGAAGATCGTGGTCGCCGGCGGTTTCGGCGTGGGCAAGACGACCTTCGTCGGCGCGGTCTCGGAAATCGCCCCGCTGACCACCGAGGCCGTGATGACCGCGGCGTCCGAGGGCGTGGACGACCTGAGCATCGTGCCCGGCAAGGTCACCACCACCGTGGCGATGGACTTCGGGCGGGTGTCGCTGGACCGCGAGCTGATCCTGTACCTGTTCGGCACCCCGGGCCAGAACCGCTTCTGGTTCATGTGGGACGACCTGTGCCGCGGCGCCATCGGCGCGGTGGTGCTGGTGGACACCCGCCGGCTGGCGGACTGCTTCTCGGCCATCGACTACTTCGAGGACGCCGGGCTGCCCTACATCGTCGGCGTGAACTGCTTCGACGGCATGCTCACCCACGAGGTGTCCGACGTGCGCGAGGCGCTGTCCATTCCGCCGGACGTGCCGGTGGTCACCTGCGACGCCCGCAGCCGGGAGTCGACCAAGCTGACGCTGATCCGCCTGGTCGAGCACGCCATGTCACGCTTCGCAGCGGCGGCGGCATCCTAGGTAGGCAACGATCACGCAACGGCGGGGCGGCACCGGATTCCGGTGCCGCCCCGCGGGCTTAAGCTCCTGAACACCCCAAAGTGTCCGAAGCTGTCCGAATTAAGCAGGTTGCCATGTCCGGGACGATAACCCTGACCCGCCGCAGCGGTTTCCAGTTGTGGCCGCGTCCGTACAAGGTGTGGATCGACGGCGTCGCGGTCGGCCGGCTGGCGCACAACAGCCGCGCCGAGTTCACCGTGGAGCCCGGCGAGCACCTGGTCGAGCTGTCCCTGGATGGCATGTATTCCAAGCGGGTCACCGTCGACGTCCGCGAGGGCGGGACCCGGCGGCTGCATTTCGGCGCGCACGGTCCGCTGGCGTTCACGGCGTTCGGGCTGCTGCTGCCGGGTCTGGCGATCAAGCTGACGCTGACCCACTGAGCACCGGTTCGGCGTCTTCCAGCTCTTCCGGTCCGTCTTCATCCAGCGCGGACGTCCCCAGCCGGTGCGGCATCTCCCAGCCGGCCGCCAGCCGCGAAGCGTGCACCGGCCGACCGCCGCCGAAGAACTCGCAGAACTTCATGATCAGCGGATCCCACGCCTCCGGATCGATGTAGTGCGTCCCGGGGATGACGAGCCGCTCCTCGACATGGGTCCGCAGCACCTCGACCTCGAACGCCGTGAGGCCGCCCTCGCCGCCGACCGGATGCGCCGCGGTGAGCCGGCACTCCATCTGGATCGGGCACTCCAGGATCCGGGGCGGGGAAACCAGTTCCGCGGCCTGCTCGGTGAGTCCGGCCAGCCCGAACTTGTCCGGCACGAAGCGATAGCCCATCTCGGACTTGTACTCCGGCATGTCCCGGCGGCCGGTGGTCATGGCGACCCGGTCGACGTAGCCGACCATGTCCGAGGACGGCAGGTTCAGGACGCACTCGCCCTCGCGGGCGATGTTGGCGGCGGTCTGCGAGGAGTCGCCCAGTCCGAGCACGGCATTGCCGTTCAGCCACCACGCCGAGGACATGGGCGCGATGTTGGGTGAGCCGTCCTCGTTGCGCGTGGTGATGAGGACGACCGGGGTGCCGAAATACAGGACCTTGATACCAGGGACGGTGTGCATGCCTCCATGCTCCGCCGCTCGCGGGTTCGCCACCGGCGGGTTTCGGACCTGTCAGCGGGCCGCCGTCAGCGGCTCCCCAGCGACTCCAGGAACGCCGCCACGGCTGTGCTGTCCGCGACGCCCTCCGGCGTGGCCGCGAACACCGACCGCGGCGCCGCCTCGGCCGGATCCAGCGCCACGACCACGAGATCCGGCCGCACCGACGCGGCGGCCAGCGAGGGGATGAGCGTGATCCCCAGCCCCGCGGCCACGAAACTCTGCTTCGCAGCCCATTCCAACACCACGTAGTCGATGCGCGGCCGGAACTCCCCGCCTCGCACTCCGGCGATCAGCGTGTCCTCGGGCCGGGGCTGCCCGGCGATCCAGTTCTCGTCTTCCAGGTCCGCCAGCCGGAGCACCTCCCGGTCAGCGAGGCGATGCCCGCGCGGCAGCGCCACGGCCAAGGGATCAGCCATCAACCGACGCAGCCGGACCCCGTCGAAGACCGGCTCCGCTCTCGCGGTCCCGATGACCGCCAGATCCAGGTCTCCGGCGCGCACCGCCGCGACCAAGTCCTTCGTGAGCCCCTCGGCGAGCGTGACGGCCACCGCCGGATGCGCCCGGCGGAACGCCGCGATCGCCTCGGGCATCAGAGCCGTGTCAGCCGTCGGGATCGCGCCGAGCCGCAGTCGCCCGCCGCCCAGCGTCCCAACGGCCCGTATATCGGCCACAGCGGCCCGCAGGCGGCCTACGACGGCCGTCGCGTGTGGGCGGAGGGCCCGACCCTCCGCGGTGAGCCGTACGCCCCGTGGGAGCCGATCGAACAGCGGCGCGCCGACCGCCGACTCCAAGGTGGCTATCTGACGGGATATCGCCGACTGCGTATAGCCGAGCGCGCCGGCCGCCGCGGTGAACGATTCGCGCCGCGCGACCTCCAGGAAGACTTCGAGCAACGCGGTGTCCATGGCCTGCCATGCTAATGGCGCATGGAAACCATGCCGACTATTCGCTGGTCGCATCTCCGGTCCCGAAAATAGCGTCGGACCATGAACGCTTTCACCCTCGACAACCCCGCGGGCGTGCCCAGCTCGCCGCACAAGGCCTTCTCCAACGTCGCCGTGGTCCCGCTCGGCGAGCGGACGCTGCTGATCCTGTCCGGCCAGGTGGCCTGGGGCGACGACCACCAGATCGTCGGCGGCGACGACATGCGCGCGCAGTCCCGCCGGGTCATGGAGCTGATCGGCAAGGTGCTGGCCGCGCACGGCGCCACCTTCGCGAACGTCGTCAACCTGCGGACGTTCCTGACCGACATCTCGCGAATCCGCGAATACGGCGATATCCGCGGCGAGTACTTCCAGGACGGCCCGCCGCCGACGAGCACCACGGTCGAGGTCTCGCGGCTGTTCCTGCCGGAGGCGCTGATCGAGGTGGAGGCCACGGCGATCGTCTAACGCGGTGAGCGGGCACCGATCAGGGGCCGGATCGGCGTGGCCGACCCGGCCGAATCCGGTCAGCCGTGCTGCCGGTCCAGCTCAATGGCCTTACGCAACGCCTTACGCGCCCGCGGACGATCGCGGGCGTCGTTGTACGCCAGCGACAGCCGATACCAGCCGCGCCAGTCCTCGGGATCGGCCTCGACCTCGGCCCGGCGCTTGGCGAAGATCTCGTCGGCCGCCTTCAGGTCCGGCCGCCCCGACGGCCGCGTCGGGATCTCCTCGGTGGGCCACCGGCCCTCGGCCGCCAGCCGGGCCCCGAGGCGCGAGGAGGCGTTGCCGATGCGTACCTCGGTGACCACGAACCAGGCCCCGACGACCGGCAGCATCAGGACGCCGATACCGAACAACACCAGCACCGGCTCGCCGGTCGCCACCAGCCACACCCCGCGCTGGACGGCCAGCAGCAGGTAGAAGCACAGGATGACGACCAGGACCAGGGCGGTGGTGCGGTTGCGCATTGCTCGTGGCCTACCGGATCCGGCTACAGGTCGAGCAGCGCGTCGAGGCCGACGGTCAGCCCGGCCGGCCGTGTCGCCAGCTTCTTGCAGGCGAGCACGACGCCCGGCATGAACGAGGCGCGGTCCAGCGAGTCGTGCCGGATGGTCAAGGTCTCGCCGACCGAGCCGAGCAGCACCTCCTGGTGGGCGACCAGGCCGCGCAGCCGTACGGAGTGCACCGGGATGCTCTCGACGGTCGCGCCGCGAGCGCCGTCCAGGCCCGGAGATTCTGATGTACGCAGCGTGGCGTCCGGCATGGGCGCGCTGCCCGCGGCCGCCCGGGCCTCGGCGATCAGCTCCGCGGTCCGGGTGGCGGTGCCGGACGGCGCGTCGACCTTGTCCGGGTGGTGCAGCTCGACGATCTCCACGCTCTCGAAGTACGGCGCGGCGACGGCGGCGAAGCGCATCATCAGCACGCCGCCGATCGAGAAGTTCGGGGCGATCAGGACCCGGACACCGCTGCCCGCCAGCAGCGCGCGGACCTGCTCCTGCCGGGCCTCGTCGAAGCCGGAGGTGCCGACGACGACGTCGATCCCGTGCCGGACGCAGAACTCGATGTTCCGCAGGGTCGCCCCGGGATGGGTGAAGTCCACCGCCACCTGGGCGCCGGCCTCCACGATCAGCCGCGGATCGTCGTCGACGTCCACGCGCGCGACCAGTTCCAGCCCCGGCGTGTCCTCGACGGCCCGGCACACGGCCTGCCCCATCCGGCCGGCGGCGCCGAAGACCGCGACCTTCACGACACTCGACCCCAGCGCCGCGGTCACGCCGTCGCCCCTTCCAAGACTCCCTCGAACGACGAGGCATCCTCGTAGTCGCCGATGACCGCGATCGCCTGCGGGTGCCGGAGGAAGTCCTCGGCGACCTGCTTCACGTCCTCGATCGTCACCGACTCCACCCGCCCCAGCAGCTCCTCGATGGTGAGGTGCTCGCCATAGACCAGTTCGTTCTTCCCTATCCGCGTCATCTGCGACCCGGTGTCCTCCAGCGACAGCACCGTGGAGCCGCGCACCTGGCCGATGCCGCGGCGCAGCTCCTCCTCGGTCACGCCGCCGTCGGCGACCTTGGTGATCTCGTCGCGGCAGATCTTCAGCACCTCGGTGAAGTTCTCCGGCTGGCAGCCGGCGTAGACGCCGAACGCGCCGCAGTCGGCGTGGTGCGTGGAGAAGCTGTAGACCGAGTAGGCCAGGCCGCGCTTCTCGCGAACTTCCTGGAACAGCCGGGAGGACATTCCGCCGCCGAGGATCGTGGACAGGATGCCCAGCGGGTAGCGGCGGCGGTCGGTGCGGGCCACGCCCGGCATCCGGGCATGCCCAGCACGACGTGCGTCTGCTCGGTCGGCTTGGACACCAGGCGCAGGTCGGAGTGCGCAGCACCGCAGTCGCCGCCGATGCGCGGCACGACCGGCTGCCGGTCCGGGTCCCGGTGACCGCGCGCGGCGGCGAAGGCCTGGTCCACCAGGGCCACCACCACGTCGTGGTCGAGGTTGCCGGCCGCCGAGACCACGAGGTGGTCGTCGGTGTAGTGGGAGTGGTAGTACTCGGCGATCGCCTCCCGCGTCAGGGCGTTGACGGACTCCGCCGTGCCCAGGATCGGCCGGCCCAGCGGCGAGTCGCCCAGCAGCGCCAGGGCGAACTCGTCGTGGATCAGGTCGGACGGCTCGTCCTCGGTCATCGCCATCTCTTCCAGGATGACGTTGCGCTCGGACTCCACGTCCTCGGGCCGGATCAGCGCCGAGGTGACCAGGTCGCAGATCACGTCGATGGCCAGCGGCAGGTCGGCGTCGAGCACCCGCGCGTAGTAGCACGTGTACTCCTTGGCGGTGAAGGCGTTCATCTCCCCGCCGACGGCGTCCAGGGCCGCGGAGATCTCCAGCGCCGAGCGCTTCGCCGTGCCCTTGAAGAGCAGGTGCTCCAGGTAGTGGGTGGCCCCGGACTCCTCCGGGTGCTCGTCGCGCGAGCCGATCCCGGTCCAGATGCCGAAGGTCACCGAGCGCACCGAGGGCATGGTCTGCGTCACCACGCGCAGACCGCCGGGCAGGACGGTACGGCGGATCGTGCCGTTGCCGTTCTGCCCGGCGATCAGGGTCTCAACCGGGTACAAGGCTGTTACTCGGCCTTCGCCTCGGCCTTGGCGGCCTCCTCGCCCTCGCCCTCCGGCAGGACCGGGATCAGCGAGAGCTTGCCGCGCGAGTCGATCTCGGCGATCTCCACCTGGAGCTTGTCGCCGACCTTGACCACGTCCTCGACGTTCTCCACCCGCTTGCCGCCGGCCAGCTTCTTGAGCTGGGAGACGTGCAGCAGGCCGTCGCGGCCGGGCATCAGCGAGACGAACGCGCCGAAGGTCGTGGTCTTCACCACGGTCCCCAGGTAGCGCTCCCCGACCTCGGGCATCTGCGGGTTCGCGATCTGGTTGATCGTGGTCCGCGCGGCCTCGGCCGCCGAGCCGTTGGCGGCGCCGATGTAGATGGTGCCGTCGTCCTCGATGGTGATCTCGGCGCCGGTGTCCTCCTGGATCTGGTTGATCATCTTGCCCTTCGGGCCGATGACCTCGCCGATCTTGTCCACCGGGATCTTCACCGTGATGATGCGCGGGGCGAACTCGCTCATCTCGTCCGGGACGTCGATGGCCTCCATCATGACGTCCAGGATGTGCAGCCGGGCGTCCTTGGCCTGCTTCAGCGCGGCGGCCAGCACCGAGGCCGGGATCCCGTCGAGCTTGGTGTCCAGCTGCAGCGCGGTGACGAACTCCTTGGTGCCGGCGACCTTGAAGTCCATGTCGCCGTAGGCGTCCTCGGCCCCGAGGATGTCGGTCAGCGCCACGTACTCGGTCTTGCCGTCGACCTCCGCGGAGACCAGGCCCATCGCGATGCCGGCCACCGGCGCCTTCAGCGGCACGCCGGCGTTCAGCAGCGACATGGTCGAGGCGCAGACCGAGCCCATCGAGGTGGAGCCGTTGGAGCCCAGCGCCTCGGAGACCTGCCGGATCGCGTAGGGGAACTCCTCGCGCTTGGGCAGGACCGGGATCAGGGCGCGCTCGGCGAGAGCGCCGTGGCCGATCTCCCGGCGCTTGGGCGAGCCCACCCGGCCGGTCTCGCCGGTGGAGTACGGCGGGAAGTTGTAGTTGTGCATGTAGCGCTTGCGCGTCTCGGGGTTCAGCGTGTCCAGCTGCTGCTCCATGCGGAGCATGTTCAGCGTGGTGATGCCCAGGATCTGGGTCTCGCCGCGCTCGAACAGCGCCGAGCCGTGCACCCGCGGGACGACCTCGACCTCGGCGGACAGCGGACGGATGTCGCGCACGCCGCGGCCGTCGATGCGGACCTGGTCGCGGATGATGCGCTCGCGCACCAGCTTCTTGGTCAGCGCCCGGAAGGCCCCGCCGATCTCCTTCTCGCGGCCCTCGAACTGCTGCGCGAGCTTCTCCACGACCAGCGCCTTGACCCGGTCGAGCTCCTCCTCGCGCTCCTGCTTGCCGGCGATGGTGAGCGCGTTGGCCAGCTCGGTCTTGGCGGTCGCGGACACCGCCTCCAGGACGTCGTCCTGGTAGTCCAGGAAGCGCGGGAACTCCGCGGTCTCCTTGGCGGCCTGCGCGGCCAGCTCCTGCTGGGCGACGCACAGCGCCTTGATGAAGGGCTTGGCGGCCTCCAGGCCGTCGGCCACGACCTCCTCGGTCGGGGCGGTGGCGCCGCCGGCGACCAGGGCCACGGTCTCGCCGGTGGCCTCGGCCTCGACCATCATGATCGCCACGTCGCCGTCATCCAGCACCCGGCCGGCGACGACCATGTCGAACACGGCCTCCTCCAGGTCGGTGTGGGTGGGGAAGGCGACCCAGCGGTCCTGGATCAGGGCGACGCGCACGCCGCCGATCGGGCCGGAGAAGGGCAGCCCGGCCAGCTGCGTGGACGCCGACGCGGCGTTGATGGCCACGACGTCGTACAGGTGGTCCGGGTTCAGCGCCATGATGGTGCAGACGACCTGCACCTCGTTGCGCAGGCCCTTGGCGAAGGAGGGGCGCAGCGGCCGGTCGATGAGGCGGCAGGTGAGGATCGCGTCCTCGCTGGGCCGGCCCTCGCGCCGGAAGAAGGAGCCGGGGATCCGGCCCACGCTGTACATGCGCTCCTCGACGTCCACCGTCAGCGGGAAGAAGTCGAGCGACTCCTTCGGCGACTTGGAGGCGGTGGTCGCGGACAAGATCATCGTCTCGTCGTCCAGATACGCCACGACCGACCCCGCGGCCTGCCGCGCCAGGCGGCCGGTCTCGAAGCGAACGGTGCGCGTGCCGAAGGGGCCATTGTCGATCACGGCCTCAGTGGTGAAAACACCCTCGGACAAGAGGTACTCCTCAGTTCGTGTGCGGTGAGCTGAAGAGGACGCGGCTTGCCGGTGACCTGCGCCGCCGTGTGGCGGCCCGGTCTTCGATCGAAGCCCCCGGGGCAGTTTCGCCGTCCCGAGGGCCACTACCGAAGATCGGCGCCCAACCGGCCACTTCAGCGCAAGGCCGCGCTCGCTGTGCCTCTTCAGTTCCCAAAATCTTCTTGCGGTTCTCCGTACCCACTCTAACCGGAAAAGTCGGCAGCTTGGGCCCGGCGTGTGCGGAGCGGGTACGCGACAGGAGCGGTCCGTGACGAACGGACCGCTCCTGTCGAGCGTCGGGTGCGGGGGCGGCGCGGGTGGCGAGTGGTTTGCCGCTGACCTGGGGTGGTTGCGGTTTTCCGCTGCCGGTTTCGGCTGCCGGCTTTGGCCGCGGCCGATGCCTGGCTGATCGCCGCCCTGTGCGGTTGTCGGGGGACGCGGCCGACTAGCGGCGCAGGCCCAGCTTCTCGATCAGCGCGCGGTACCGCACGATGTCGGTCCGCTGCAGGTAGCCCTGCAGCCGTCGCCGCTGGCCGACCAGCAGCAGCAGGCCGCGCCGGCTGTGGTGGTCGTGCTTGTGGAACTTCAGGTGCTCGGTGAGCTCGTTGATGCGGTGCGTCAACAGAGCGATCTGCACCTCCGGGGAGCCCGTGTCGTTCGACCCGGTGCCGTAGTCCTCAATGATCTTCTTCTTGGTGGCTGCGTCCAAAGACACGTGGTCACTCCTCGTAAGATTGTGGTCGCTGAGCGCCCCCGGTCGACTCCACGGGGATCTACGTCAGCTCGCGGCCGACTGTTCACGGTATCACTTCGCGGGCGGTGCGCTGGCACGCGTGTCCCTGCCGCTGTACTTCCATCACCGTCCTATCGCAGTCCCAACGGGGAGGAGCCCACTCCATGACCAGCAGCTACGACTTCCATGTCTGCCTGGACCACCTCTCGGCTCTACGCCGCTCCCTCGCGGACTTGGAGATCACTCTCGCCACCGCCCATGCGCACACCTGGCCGAACGTCGATCCCCGCCTGCACAGCGGCCCCGCGGCGTGGCGCACGGCTAAAGGCGATGCCGCGTCGTATGTATATGGACTGTTGGACGAAGCCGACCCGCTCGGCGACACCCACGCCGACGTAGTCAGACACCTTCAGGACTGGTACCAGCGAATTCACGGGATGATCGCAGCGATGACGGCGTACGCGGAACGGACGCGGGAGACGTACTCCGCGGCTGATGAGGCGATCGCTGTGGCGGCGATGCGGGCGGGGGCGGATTCGGGACCAGGCGCGGTTTCGGCGGCGTCGTGACTGAATCCCAGTTCAAGTACGGCGGGCTCACTGTGGACGAGTTGCGGTCTTTGGCGGCGTCTCCGCAGGTGGGTGCGATGGAGGCCATGCCCCGGGCTTTTCGCAACCTGGCGGAGCATGTCGGCGAGGTCGCTGACCTGCTTTCCCGTGCTCAGGCGGATCTTCCCAACTGGTGGAAGGGGCCGGCGGCTGAGCAGGCGGCAGCCTCGCTTGGCCGTGCTGTGGCTGAGGCGCGGGAGTTTCATGAAAGCGCGCTGGGAGCGGCAACCGCCGTCAGCCGCTGCGCTCAGGTCGTCGCTGAGCAACAACATCAGATGATGAACGTGCCGGACGTCACCGAGCCTGCGGTCACCGACACGATCGTGCGCCCTGCGACGCCGATGGAGGCGTTGGAGTTGGCGCGGAAGGATGCCGCTTATCAGGCTGCGCGTGAGCAGGCGGTTCAGGTGGTCAATGGGATCGCTGCGCAGTACGTGGAGACGCGGGGGCAACTTGCAGCTATCGGAATCGCGCGAGGTGAGGGATTCGAACCCGCATCGGGGTCGCAACAGGTCATGCATGCGAATTCACCTCTTGCAATTTATCAACAATCATTAGCCGCAAATTCCACAGTGGAAAATCGCCAGCCACGGACCTCGCGATCAACATTCGAACACGTAGAGTCTAGTGTAGAACCGGCCAACGCGATCGCTCTGGTGAATCACCGTGCGACTCCAACGAGGGTGGAACGGTACCCATTCGACGAGTCCAAATCATTCGCGCCCTCTGAAATACTCCTGAAGACCCAATACCATCCCAATCAACATCAATTATTTCCTAGATCTGGCGAACTCGCCGGCGCGCCAAGCAGAAATATGCAACTCGAAGCTCTACGCGACTCCGGCGCCCCAGAGCGCGAGGCCAGTAGCGTCGCATGGGAATACGAGAATCCACAAGAGGTTAACCCTCCTCGGATCAAATACAGCTTCGAAGTTGACCCGGAATCGAGCACCAAACTTCAACACCGCAATGCGCCGACCACATCGAGAACCAGCAGGCGAATCCCAGCGCGCGACTACAGCACCCTCCACCCGAAAGGTTTCGAAAGCCGCGACCCTATCCCGATCGAGTCAGCTCCTCGCGTCTCGGGCGGCACACCCCATAACTTCATCGAACATTCGGATGCCACTAATCCCACAATGTTGCCACCGGTCGGCAGCGTAGGCACAATTCACCGAGAGCAAGACAATCACAACCCACGCCCGGCCTACCTCAAAGAGCGAAAGAGCGAATGGCTACCGGACACAATTGCCGCGCCACCAGATGGAATTCTCACTCCAGACTGGTTCGATCAGGCCTAGTCGTGGCGCTTGCGCTCACTTCTGGAGGCCTTTCGAGCGCTTCATCTGAAAGTCAATGGGCTCTCCGATTCTTGGACGTCGAAAAGGTATGGCAGCTCACCCGAGGTGCTGGCATCAGGGTCGCAGTCGTCGACACAGGAGTGCAGCCAAACGCCGATCTCGTGAATAGCCTGAGCGCAGGAGCCGATTTCTCAGATACGACCGGCGAGAACATCGACAATGGTTTTATTGACATCGATAGCTACGGGCACGGGACTGGAGAAGCGTCTCTGATCGCCGGATCCGGGTCTGTAAGCGGCATGGGAACGCTGGGCCTAGCTCCAGCGGCCACTATCGTTCCCCTGCGCGCCTCCGATAAAGGAACGAGCGCGAAGTGGGTGTTCGATACCGCGCCTGCGTTAGAATATGCCATCACGCACGACTGTCGCGTCATCAATCTTGCATTCACGCTCGACCAAGATAACCCGAAAATTCATCACGCAATTCAAGATGCGCTGGACCGCGATGTGGTTGTCGTTGCAGCCGTCGGCAACGATGGAACCTCACAGCAGTACTATCCGGCAGCATGGCCTGGGGTTGTCGGCGTGGGAGCAATCGATAGCTCTGGCAACGTTTGGGAGCGTTCTAATACTGGACCTGATGTGGCGTTGGTGGCGCCTGGGGTCCATATTCTGCGGGATGACAATCGGGGGCGCGTCGGATACTCCGACGGGACATCGGAGGCTACAGCTTATGTTTCCGCGGCTGCGGCCTTGGTGCGTAGTGCACATCCGGGTGGCACGGGGACGCGGGAGCAGCGTAAGGAAGCCAGCGTGTGGTGGTGGGTGCTCGGTGCGGGCATGGTCGTGGGAGGTGTCGCGGCTATTGGGCTGACGATGCGGAGGCGGCGTAGGGCTTGATAGCCGACGCGGCGTTGGTTTGCCGGATTTCTGTCAGATGCCCCATCTACCGTTGATCGTGTCAGAACAGGCGTGCGGGGAAACACGTCGAAAGGACACGACCATGGGCGTCGATCCACTGCGCAGCCTCCGGGACGCCGCGGCCGAGCTCGCCGCGTTGGACCCGCTCGCGTTCGATACCGATGGCAGTTTGGCGTTGGCGCGGGCTGCTGAGCAGGTCAGTCGGGCTGCGGAGGCGGTGCTGATTCGGTGTGTGCGTACTTGGCATGATCGCGGTGATCCGGTGCAGACTCCGGAGACCACTGAGGAAGAGCTGAACTGGCGTGCTGCGGATGCCGCTCGTAAAGCTCTGATCGTCAAGGTGGGGCGGACGCGTGGCGAGGCTGGGCGACTGATCGCCACTGCGAAGGCGCTGCGTAAGGATCCGCCGACTGAGGAGGCTTTGCGTACCGGCGACATCTCCGCGCCGCAGGCCAGGATGATCGCTGAGGCGGTCGCGACCCTGTCTCATCGTCCGGAGTCGGTGGTCGACGAGGTACGCGAGGCTTTGATAGCCAAGGCGAAGGCCGAGGGTGCGGAGAGTCTGCGGCGACACGCCGAGGACGCCGCGCATCGAATCGCGCCGACGACCGTTCTCGCACGTGCGCGCGCCGCCGAGGAGAAGCGCGGGTTCCACATGACGCCTGCGCTCGACGGCTACGTCCCGGGTGGATTCCTGTCCACCACCGGCGGCGACGCGCTGCTGACCGTTCTCGACTCACTCGCCGAGGAGCAGTCGGAGGCCGGCAAGAGCCAGAAGTGGGACGGCATCGCCAAGGCCCGGGCTGACGCCCTGGTCCGGCTGGCCGAGGATCGGCTGCGCTCCGGTGAGCTTCCGCAGCGTCACAACGGGCCCACGACGATGACCATCGTCATACGCGCCGACACCGCGCAGGGTCTGCCGGGAGCGCCGGCGGCCAGGACCGGGCGTGGTCGGCCGGTGTCTGCGGCTGAGGCCCACATGTTGCGGTGCGAGGCGGCGCTGCGAGCCGTGCTGGTGGATGGGGAGGGCGAAGTGCTGTGGCAGGGACGCAAGCGTCGGCTCGCGACCCGGGCCCAGTACGAGGCGCTGGCGGTGCGGGACGGCGGGTGTACGACCCCGGGCTGCGACCGGCCGCCGCATGAGTGCGATGCGCATCACGACGTCCCGTGGGCGGCGGGTGGACATACCGACGTCGATCAGATGCGGCTGCTGTGTCGGCGTCATCATCGGGCGCTGCATGACGAGCTCTGGCAGCGGCAGTTCGGGTGGCAGGAAGCGGAGATCAGGGCGCATAACGAGCAGCGGCGGTTCCAGGAGCCACGGCAGCCCTGGTACGTAGACACGCCGGCCTGGTATCCGGGGCCGAGCCCGTGGCGGCCGGGTGAGTCGGAAGGCGGTGTCCGGTGACCTGGGCGTTCCAGCAGCGCTGGACATCAGCCCTTGAGATTCCGCACCTGACCATAGACCCCGAGCACCGCCATCAGCACCGGCAGCACAGCAAGGAACACCGCGCCCTCGACCAGGTCGATCGTGCGCGACCAGCGCGGGGGCAGGATCGGCTCCGAGGTGCCGCGGCGCGGGCGGATCGAGGTCAGGGCGAGGGCCAGCAGCGCCAGCATGATCAGCAGCGGGGCGAGCCACAGGGCGCGGACGTCGGGTTCGGCGTTCCAGGCCATCGCTCCGAATGCCACGACCAGGCCGATCAGGCCGCTGACGGCTGTCGCGAGGACCTGCGCACGCTCGCGGAACAGCCGGGCGCGGCACAGCATCACGGCGGAGGCGAGGAACGCCAGCGCCTGCTCCCACACGGTGTGCGGGCCCTGTGGTGCCGTCTGCAGCGCGCTGATGGGCACCACGAGCAGCGCGACGCAGAGCACGAGCAGTGTTCCGAGGCCGGCGGTCAGACCGGTGAGCGTGTCCAGGGTTCGGGCGACGCGCAGGCCGACCGCGTAGTTGTTGACCGGGGAGCCGTCGAAGTCGCCGGGTTCGACGCCGGAGGTCGGTGGTTCGACGACGAAGCGGGCCGCGACCAGGGCTGCGAACGGGAGCAGTTCGACGGCCAAGGCGCATACGGCGACGACGACGGCGATCCCGGCGGCCGGGCTGGCCTTGGTGAGCTGCAGACCGACGCCGGTCAGGGTGGCGACCAGGCCGACGGTCACGCCCGCCACCGGGACGGCGGTCCGGCGGCCGAGGCCGATGATGGCGGCGAGCGCCACGATCAGGACCGCGATGGCTCCGGCGGTGAAGTGGACGCGGCCCAGACCGTGGCCGGCGGCGGGATCGGAGGACAACACGCCGATGCCGGCGATGAAGGCGTAAGGGAGCGACGACGCGGCCAGCACCGACGCGGCCGTGTAGTCACGCTCGTGGTGCGCGCCGTTCGCCCACGCCATCGCCTCGGCGACGGTGGGCCAGGCGGCGAGACCGCCGAGGCCACCGGTGCGGACGTTGGCGGTGGCGTGCGCGAGCGTGGTGGCCCCGACGGTGCGGGGGGCGGAGCTGCGCGAGCCCGGAGTCTGGTCCGCGTTGAAGGAGGTCAGGTCGAACGTTGCGGCCGGGGCGGCGAAGTCAGGATCCGGAGGAAAGGCGTGGGCAGATCGGCCTCGCCAGAAGCGGCGGCGGCCGAGGCGGGGGTGGAAGCGCGGGTCACCGTGGCGGTAGGCGTCGCCCGCCACGCCGCCAGGACCCCGGCGAGATTCGAAGCCGAGACTTGGATCGCGGACCTCGGGACCGTAGCGCGAATCACGATAGCCGTAGCCTGGCGCACCGCCGGCATCGCGGCGAGAATCGACACCCAGCCCTGGACCGCGATAC
Organism: Catenulisporales bacterium; assembly: GCA_019510485.1. Classification (GTDB taxonomy): domain Bacteria; phylum Actinomycetota; class Actinomycetes; order Streptomycetales; family Catenulisporaceae; genus Catenulispora. The sequence goes on along the minus strand of JAEKKI010000188.1, from coordinate 4,853 downwards.
TCGGCGCCATAGCGCGGATCGCCATCGCGATAGCCGTAGCCCGGCGCATCGCCAAGATCACGGCCAGACTCGAAACCGAAATCTGGATCGCGATACTCGGCGCCGTAACGCAGGTCAGGATCGCGATAGCCATAGTCCGGCGCGTCACCAGGACCGCGGTGCGATTCGACGCTCAGCCCTGGATCGCGGTACTCGGTGCCGTAGCGCAGGTCATGATCCTGGTAGCCGTATTCCGGCGCATCGCCATGACCGCGGCGAGACTCGAAACCATGACCTGGATCGCGAAACTCCGCACGCGGATCATAATCTTGATAGCCGTAGCCCGGTCCGTCGTCCTGAAGGCGGCGCGAATCGAAGCTGCGAGCCGGATCGCGATCGGCACTGTAGTAGGGCCCGAGATCAGGACTGTAGTGCGATTCGACGCCACGGCCGCGCGGCGGACCGACACTCGACGTCGGCGCGTAGCGAGAACCACTCCCCCGCATGGCGTTCCCGAGCCGCACAGCAGCCGACGACCGTTCGGGATCTTCGTACCCGTAGTAACTCCCCCGCCCGACAGCCGTCAGGTCATACCGAGCCCGCCACACCGCCAACCCGAACAGCAGCACCGAGATAGCCCCGGCGATCACGCCCCGCCAACCATGGAACGTCCCCGTCCCAGAGGACCACAGCACCACCGCGCCGAGCGTCGCCGCGACACCCACGACCGTCAGCGCCATCGCACGCAAAGCCGTCGTGCTCCACTGCGTGCCCCCTGCCAGGACCGCTTCGGCGACGGCGTCGGCGATATCGTCGTGGACCGCCGCCTCCGGCACGTCGTCAGCCGGCCGCAAACGCAGTACACCGCCGTCAAGGACACCCTGCTCGGCCAACGCCGCAGAGGTATCCAAGGCCGCGCCGTCGGCGCCCGTAAGCACATAACCGTTCACCGCCGCGCTGCCGCCGCCGACCAGAGCCGGGACCGGATCCCCGATCAAGCGCAGCAGCTCCGGCAACAGTTCAGCCAGCGGCACATCCTCAGGCAGCGCCACATCGACACGGCGAGTCGGCGCGACGACCGTCACCCGGCAATGCCCGCTCGCCGCGCCGGGCCGAGCGGCCCCGGAACCTGCAGTCATGCCGTTATGGTAGCCAGCCGGTCACTCCGAATACTCTTCACGGATGAGCACGACCCCTGTCAAGCGCGCACCGCGTCGGCCGGCTCCGCAAGCACCGACCGGCTCGGTGGTCCTGCAACCGCCGCCGGAGCTCCCGCGCGGCGGCGGCGAGGGGCACTGGACCCTGAACCTGCTGCCGATGGTCGCGGGTCTGGGATCAGTCGTGTTCTTCTTCGTCCCCGGCGCCAACGCCTTGATGATGGTGGTCGGCGCCCTGACCTTCGCCTCCAGCCTGGTGTTCGGCGCGGTGACGGCGGTCCGGCAGCGCAACGGCGGCAAAGGGAAGGTCGCCGACGCCCGGAGGGATTACCTGCGGCACCTGGCGCAGGCGCGGGCGGAGGTGGTCGCCGCGGCCCGGGCGCAGAAGGAGGCGGCCTGCTACGCCAATCCCGACCCGGACCGGCTCTGGAGCCTGGTCGCCTTGCGCGAGCGGCTCTGGGAGCGGCGTCCGGCGGACCCGGATTTCCTGGCCGTGCGGATCGGGCGTGGTCAGGCACGGCTGGCCACACAGCTGGTGCCGCCGGACACCGCGCCGATGTCGGAGCTGGAGCCGATGTGCGCCGACGCCCTGCGCCGCCTGCTCGCCGTCCGCAGCACCCTGCCGGACCAGCCGGTCGCCATCTCGCTCCGCTCGATGACCCGGCTCATCGCCGGAGGCGAGCCGGCGCCGGCGGCGCTGCGGGCACTGGTGGCGCAGCTTGTCACCTTCCACTCCCCCGACGACCTGCGCATTTGCGTCATCGCCGACGGCGATCGGATCCCGCGCTGGGACTGGCTCAAGTGGCTGCCGCACACGCAGCACCCAAGCGCGCAGGACGCCGCCGGGCCGAAGCGCATGATCTTCGACGATCCTGCGGATGCCGCGGAAGGTCTGGAGCCGCTCTTGGCGGAGCGTCCGCGCTTCACCGCGGGAATCACGCTGATCGACCGCCCGCACGTGATCGTGATCGTCGACACTGCGACGGCACGATCGCAGGACCCGACGTCCCGCCCGTGGCTGTCCGACGACGGCCTGCTCGGGATGACAGTCCTTGAACTCGCCGCGGAGTCCCATGCCCGTCCACGCCCCAAGCGGCACCAGATGGCGCTGCGCATCGCGGAGAACCGGACGGCGACCCTCGAAGTCCCGGACGGCCGCGGCGGCCCGGACGAGCACCCGTTCCCGATCCGGATCGACACGCTGAGAACGGCGCAGGTCGAAGGCCTGGCCCGGCAACTGGCCCCGTTGCGTCCGGCAGCCGGCGGCGGGGACGAGCCGCTGCTGTCGGCCCTGGAGTTCACCGACCTGCTGGGCCTCGGCGACGCCGCCGAGATCGACCCGCCGAGCCTGTGGCAGCGCAGCGCCTCGGCCCCGAACGACCGGCTGCGGGTGCCGATCGGGGTGGGCGAGGACGGCCAGCCGGTGGTGCTGGACCTGAAGGAGGCGGCGCTCGGCGGCATGGGCCCGCACGGCCTGTGCGTGGGGGCGACCGGCTCCGGCAAGTCGGAGCTGCTGCGCAGCCTGGTCGCGGCGCTGGCGCTGACCCATTCCAGCGAGCAGGTGAACTTCATCCTCGCCGACTTCAAGGGCGGCGCGACGTTCGCGGGGCTGGCCGGGCTGCCGCATGTGGCCGCGGTGATCACCAACCTCGCCGACGATCTGACGCTGGTGGACCGGATGCGCGACGCGTTGACCGGCGAGCTGAACCGGCGGCAGGAGCTGCTGAAGCGGGCCGGCAACGTGAAGAACGTCCACGACTACGAGAAGGCCCGCGCCGCCGGGCCCGACCTGGCCGCGCTGCCCTCGCTGCTGGTGGTCGTCGACGAGTTCTCCGAGATGCTCACCGCGCGGCCGGAGTTCATCGACACGTTCCTGCAGATCGGGCGCATCGGGCGCTCGCTCGGCGTGCACCTGCTGCTGGCGTCGCAGCGGCTGGAGGAAGGGCGGCTGCGGGGCCTGGACACCTACTTGTCGTACCGGCTCGGGCTGAAGACCTTCTCAGCAGCCGAATCGCGGGCGGTGCTAGGCGTCGCCGATGCCCACAACCTGCCCAGCGTGCCCGGCTCCGGCTATCTGAAGTACGACAGCGAGTCGATGACACGGTTCAAGGCCGCCTACGTGTCCGGGGCCTACGGACGGGCCAAAGCCTTGGCGGTGCCGGCGGCGCGCAGCGCACAGCATCGCCGGCCGGTGCGGTTCACCGCGCTACATCAGGCGCCGGTCCTGACGCTGTATGGCGATCCGGCCGAACCAGACCTCAGCGACAGCACCTCGCTGGTCGCGTTGGACGCCGCCGCTGCGTATCGGAAGTCCTCGGCTTCAGTGCTCGACGTGATCGTGGACCGCCTGTCCGGCTTCGGGCCGCCCGCCCACCGGGTCTGGCTGCCGCCGCTGGAGGAGTCGCCGACCCTCGACGACCTGCTGCCCGGGATCGCGGTCACCGAAGATCGCGGGCTGTCGGCGACGCGCTGGCCCGGGACCGGCCGGCTGGCGGTACCGGTCGGAATCGTCGACAAACCCGCCGAGCAGCGTCAGGATCCGCAGATGCTGGACCTGTCCGGCGCCGGCGGCCATGTGCTGGTGGCCGGCGGGCCGCGCGCCGGGAAGTCGACGGTGTTGCAGACCTTGATGTTCGCCCTGGCGCTGACCCACACGCCGCGCGAGATCCGGTTCCTGGTGGTGGACCTCGGCGGCGGCACCCTGGGGCCGCTCGCCACGCTGCCGCATGTGTCGGCCGTGGCCGCGCGGTCGAACCCCGACCTGGTCCGGCGCATCGTGGCCGAGGCGGTCGGGATCCTGGACCGGCGGGAGGCCGCGGGGCAGGCGTCGGCGTCGTCATACGACGAGAGCCACGTGTTCCTGGTCATCGACGGCTGGTCGGCGTTCCGGAGCGAGTTCGAGCCGCTGGAGCAGGACGTCGTCGACATCGCCCGGCGCGGCCTCGGATTCGGAGTGCACCTGCTGGCGTCCACGGGCCGGTGGGCGGACGTGCGGGCGCAGTTGAAGGACGCCATGGCGACGCGGCTGGAGCTGCGGCTGGGCGATCCGATGGAGTCGGAGATGGATCGGCGCACGGCGGCGGAGGTACCGCAGGGCGTGCCGGGGCGCGGCGTGACGCGGCAGAAGGCGCATACCCTCGGCGCCCTGGTCGACGTGCCGGCCGAGGAGTTGGCGGCGGCGATCGCGAAGGCGTGGCCGGGGACGCCGGCGCCGCGGGTACGCATGCTGCCCGCGAAGGTCGAGTACGCCGACATGCTGACCCGCGTTCCGCAGCAGCGACGCCGGGAACAGCCGGCCGCCGGCGCGCTGGTCGGGATCGAGGAGATCGGGCTGACGCCGGTGACCGTGGACTTCGGGGCCGAGCCGCACTTCGTGGTGTTCGGGGAGGCAGAGTCCGGCAAGTCGAACTTTCTGCGACTGGTCGCGACCGAGCTGGTGGAGGCGGTCGACGCCGGGCGGCTGGAGGCGCGGTTCATGGTCGTCGACTACCGCAGGAGCCTGATGGGCGTGGTGCCGGAGAAGTACAGCGCCGGGTACGCCGTAGCCGGGCCGCCGGCGTTGTCGATGATGACGCAGCTGGCCGAGGCGCTGCGGGACCGGCTGCCGGGGCCGGACGTGACCACCGAGCAGCTGCGGACGCGGAGCTGGCGGACCGGCAAGGACGTGTACGTGTTCGTGGACGACTACGACCTGGTGGCCTCGCCGACCGCGAATCC
>JAEKKI010000315.1 GCA_019510485.1 Catenulisporales bacterium | reverse complement strand
TCGCGAATCCCGGCGCCTCCACCATCTTCTTGAAGGCTGTCGCGTCGATGGGCGAGGAATCGAAGGGCGTGGGCGCTCGGAAGCCGAAGACGACGAAGCGGACCGGCGGCGCAGCGGCGTCGGTGGGCGTGAACTCGTAGTAGACCGGGCCCTTGGTGCTGTCGTTGGACGGCACCGTCATCCGGATCGAGCCACCGGTCACGGCGACCGGTTTCACCGAGGCGTTGGCGAACGCGGCGGCGGCCTCGCTGTCGTCGCCGCGGATCTGCAGCACATACTCGGTCCCACCCGACTCCACCGCAAAAGCGGGCGAGAAGTCGCCGGTCAGGAACGACATCGAATCATTGCCGATCCGCGGATCGCGGCGCACCGTCATCCCGGCCGGCAACAACGGGCCGAGCACCCCCGGCAGCTGCTCGGCGATCTCCCGCTGCCGGTCGGCGTACGTGGGACCGGCATCCTCGTAAGCCCGCGGCGAGACGTTCGCCGACTCCGTTCCGAGCGACCAACTCCCCCCGCCGGGGCCGCCGGCCACCGTCGCCGCCCCGGCGACCACCGCCAGCACGCTCAGCGTCGCCCCGGCCACGGCGAACCCGCGCCGCCGGTTGGCCGCCATCCCCTGCGCGATCGCGCCGTCGGCCAGATCCGCGCGGTGCGTCGGCTCCGGCTCCTCGAAGAGCCGGCCGATCACGGCATGGACCACCAGGTCCGAATTCTCTGATTCCACTGATGCCTCACTTGTTTTCTACGGAGTCGGGAAGCAGGGCCGCGAAGTCGCCCAGCCGCTCGCGCAGCTGCGCCAGCCCGCGAGCGGACATGCTCTTGACCGTGCCCGCGCTGATTCCGAGCACGGCCGCGGTCTGTTCGACGCTCTGGTCCTCCCAGTAGCGAAGAGCGACGACGGCACGCGTACGCGGCGCCAGCGCGGCCAGCGCGGCCAGGATCGTCAGCCGCGCCGCGGTGTCGACCTCCACGGCCGGCCGGTCGACCAGCGTCTCCAGCGACGCCACCTCGCGCTGCCGCTTGCGGCTGTCGAGGAAGCAGTGGTAGACGACACGTCGCGCGTAGGCATCGGGCATGTCGATCACCCGCACCCGGTGCCACGACCGGAAGATCCGCTGGTACGCGGTCTGAACCAGGTCCTCGGCGAGGTGCCAGTCACCGCACAGCACGTAGGCCGAGCGCCTCAGGTGGCCCTGGCTTCCTGTGACGAAGGCCCTGAACTCCTCTTGGAGCTCCGGGCTGGTGCCTTTCCTGAGAGATCTCACGCTGATACAACCGGGGTAAGCAGGCTCAGGGTTCTAGCCCCTTCTCCAAAGAAGAATCGACCGCCAGCCTACTTCGGGGGTGCGGGCCGGCTCTCGTCTCGGGTGTCGGCCGCGGCGACGCGTGCTCAAAGCGTGCGGCATGGACAGCAGCCGCCGGGGGCGGCAGTCTTGTCAGAGAACTGTGATACCGGATGCCACCAGGCACGCTTCCAGGAAGGCCATGGCCGTGACCGAGCCCGCGCCGGCTGCTGATCAGAACCCGTACTCGGGCCCCTACCCGGACCCGCACTCGGCCTGGTCCCCGCCCGCCGAGCAGTGGGCGCCACCGGTCCCGCCGCCGTGGCGGCCGACAGCCGCGGATCGGCTGCGGGCCG
>JAEKKI010000316.1 GCA_019510485.1 Catenulisporales bacterium | reverse complement strand
GCGGTCCCGGTCACGGTGATCGGGTATGTGCCCGCCGGCGTCGATGCCGACGTCGTCACGCTCAGCGTCGCCGTCCCGCCGGCCGTCACCGAACCGGGGCTCACGCTCACGGTGGCGCCGGCCGGGGCGCCGCTCGCCGTCAGCGACACGCTTTGCGCGCTGCCGGAGGTGACCGCTGTCGACACGGTCGCCGTGGCGGACCCGGCCTGAGCCACCGAGGCCGCCGACGGTGTCACGCTGACCGAGAAGTCGTTCGTCGGCGTGCCCCCGGAACCGCTGAACGGCTCGAAGGCGTGGCTGAAGTACCAGGTGCTCTGCGAGATGCCCGAGCACGAGTCGGAGCCCACGGTTCCGACGCAGCCGCCGTTGTCGCGCTGGAGCGCCCAGAACGACAGCTCGTTGATACCAGTGGCCTGCGCCCAGCTGAGCACGGCCGCCGCGTCCGAGGTCTGGAACGTCTCGGCCGCGCCGTAGTCGTCGATCCCGATCATCTCGGTCACGCCGACCATCGCCCACAGCTGCGCTGAGGTCTTGCTCGGATACAGCGAGGCGAGCTGGCTGTGCAAGCCACCGGCGGCGGTCTTGGTGTCGTTGGCCATCTCGTGCGCCGCGCCGTCGTAGTAGTCGAACGTCATGATGTTGACAGTGTCGATGCGCGCGTTGTTGCTCAGGGCGTTCTTCAGGACGTTCAGCCCCGAGGACTCCAGCCCGCCGGTCGTGGTGGGCAGGGTGTAGCTGAACCGCACCGTGCGGCCGTTCGCCGCGGCCCAGTCCTCGACCAGCTTGATGGCCTTGTTGCGCCGGTCGATCCCGGCGCTGTTGGTGAGGGAGTTGTCCTCGGTGTCCAGATCGATCCGCGAGATGCCGTACGTGGTGACGACGTTCTCGTAGGCGGCGGCGATCTTGCTGGGATCGGTACAACTGTCGGCGATCTCCGTGCCCTGGTTGTCAGCGGCGTAGCCGCCGAACGACGGGATCACATCGCCGCCGTTGCCCCGGATCGTCGAGATCGACGCCCCGAAGCTGGACGACGAGATGGGCAGCGACGTGTCGCCGTTCCAGTACACCGTGCACGAACCCTTGGTGGCGGCCTGAACGAACGCCATCGTCAGGTATTTCGCGCCGGACTGCTGGCTGAGCGCCGCCGGATCGTCCCCGTTGTAAGCCTCGAAGTAGGGGGCGAAGACGTGGGCCGGAATGGCCGCTGCCGAAGCGGCGGCATGGCCGGCGGTCGTCGACGCCAGGTAGGCACCGGTACCCGCCGCAAGGGTCGCCGCGGCGGTCGCGAGCACGCGAAGACGGCCTGTCCGTTTCATGATGCTCCCAGATGGCAGGGATTTGAGCAGGACTGGATCGATGGGAGGCGGCCGCCCTGGGGACATCATTGGACTAGACCAGATGTCTGTCAAGGTTCCTAACAGTTCGGGTTCCGGCGACGCAGACCGGTGTCGTCCCGGTCGGCACGCGGGGGTATGAGTCCTGGCTTGAGCGTGATCATGCCCCGCTTGCCGGGCTGCCCACACTGGTCGAGTTGCGCCTCAGCGAGCACAAGCGCTGAGAAACCCGCTGAGCGAGCGGAGTCAGGTGAATCGGCGGTGGATCTCGCCCGCGAGTTCGGCTTGGTCGTTGGCGGTGAACGTCTCTGCCATCGCCGACCAGCA
>JAEKKI010000015.1 GCA_019510485.1 Catenulisporales bacterium | reverse complement strand
GTGGCGCTGATCACCAAGTACTACGAGTACATGCACGCCAAGCTGCCGATCGTGGTCTCCGACGTCCAGGCGATGGCGGACTTCACCCGGGAACTCGGCAACGGGGAGGTGTTCACCGCCGGCGACGCCCACGAGTACGCTCAGGCGGTCGCCAAGGTGCTCGCGGACCGCGCGGCCTATGCGTCCCGCTACACTGACGACCTGCTCGCGGCCAACTCCTGGGAGGGCCAGGCAGAGGTTTTGAGCGAGGTGTACGCGCGGCTGCTAGGGCGGTCGCCGGAACCGCGCACGGGGGTCCGGGCGTTCGGCGAGACGGAGGAGCCGACCGCTTAGGGTGGAAGCGACACCAGATCGACAGCAGGACCCGACCCCGACAGGTGCTAGTTAGCAAGTGGAGTGTGAGCGTGGCGACCGCCACCAGTGAGACCGGCTCCGAGCAGGAGGCCCGGACGAAGACCTCCGAACCGCCGCGCACAGCCGCCGAGCAGGTTCACGTCTTCGAGCCCTACCGATACGCGCTCCCGAAGCTGGGACCGTACTTCAAAGACGTGTGGGCGCGGCGACAGTTCGCCACCCACATGGCTTCCTCGACGCTGAAGGGCCAGCACTTCGACAGTTTCTTCGGCCAGTTCTGGCTGGTGCTGAACCCGATGCTGCTGGCGCTGGTGTACTTCCTGCTGACCAGCGTGCTGGCCGGGCAGGGCGGCGGACTGAAGCACTTCGTGGGCCTGCTGACCGGCTTGTTCGCGTTCTTCTACACGCGGAACATCATCCAGTTCGCCAGCCAGTCGATCACCGGCGGCGGCAAGATGATCATCAACATGTCGTTCCCGAAGATGCTGCTGCCGCTGTCGACGACGTTCACGGCGATGCTGATGTACTTCCCGACGCTGCTGGTGTACGCGGTCTTCTATGTGACCGTGCACCGGAGCGCCACGTGGAACATCCTGTGGGTGGTCCCGATCTTCGCGATCCAGACGGTGTTCAGCTACGGGCTGGGGCTGCTGTTCGCGGCCGTCACGCTGTACTTCCGCGACATGTCCACGCTGCTGCCGTATGTGCTGCGGATCTGGATGTACGTCTCGCCGGTGCTGTTCTCGCTGAGCTACATCAAGGCCAAGACGGTCCCCGACCCGGTCACCGGTCACACCGCCCTGCCGCACTGGATTCTCTACTTCTACCAGTGGGATCCGTTCTCGCCGATCATCAACTCCTGGAACACGGTGCTGGTCGGCGACGGCCCGACACCGTTCTACACAGGCGGTACGAACCCGGTGACGCACGTCGTGACCCCGGCGGCCTCCTACGCCCCGCAGATAACCGAGATCCTGGCCGGGACCGGCTGCGCCATCGTCGCCCTGCTGATCGGTGCCTGGTACTTCATGTCGAGGGAGCGTGAGTTCGCTGTCCGTCTCTGAAACCGTCAAGACGGTCGACAAGCCCCAGGAGCGCAGGCTCGCCATCAAGGTCGAGGACCTGCACCTGTACTACCGCACCAAGGCTGAGGCGAACCCGACCCTGAAGGCCGCGCTCATCCGCAAGGCCAAGCGCCAGAAGGTCGAGCAGAAGGTCGTCAAGGCCGTCGACGGCGTCTCCTTCGAGGTCCCGCACGGCACCGTCCTCGGTGTCATCGGCCACAACGGCGCGGGCAAGTCCACGCTGCTGCGCGCGCTGTCCGGCATCCTGCCCCCGACCCAGGGGCGGGTAGAGGTGCACGGCCGGGTCTCGACACTGCTCGCCCTCGGCGTCGGCTTCAACCAGAACCTCACCGGCCGGGAGAACATCATCCTCGGCGGCCTGGCCCAGGGCTGGTCCAAGGACCAGATCCGGGAGAAGGAGAACGCGATCATCGATTTCGCCGATCTCGACAAGCTCTCCGAGGGCGCGATCGACCGGGCGATGAAGACGTACTCCTCGGGCATGTACGCGCGTGTCGCCTTCGCGGTCGGCGTGCACATGGACCCGGACATCCTGCTCGTGGACGAGGCCCTGTCCGCCGGCGACGCCGGGTTCAAGGAGAAGGCCACCGAGAAGATGCTCGAACTCTGCGAGAACGCGCGCACCATCGTGCTGGTCTCGCACGGCCTGGAGACCGTCCGCCACATGTCCAACCACTGCCTGTGGATGGACCACGGCCACCTGGTGCAGAGCGGCGACCCGGACGAGGTCATCGACGCCTACATCGAGAAGCAGCGCAAGGACCGCGAGGAGGCCGACCGCAAGAAGGCCGCCGCCGAGGCCGCGGAGGCCAAGGAGGACCAGGCGCTCGCGGCCAAGGCCGAGCGGACCAAGGAAGCGCTGCACCGGGCCATCGGAGAGGACGTCTGAGTCTCCGATGCCTTCCGCCCGCATCATCGACGTCTCCGTCATCACCGGCGGCCACGACGTCGCCGACGCCCGGCTGCACCGCCTGGCCGCCGCGCTCCGGCGCGCCGGCCTGGCGGTCGAGGTGATCGGCCTCGGCGCAGTCGAGGCCGGACCCGCCGACTGTCTCGTGCGCACCCTCGGTGCGCGCTCGGCCAAGAAGCGCCTCAAGGCCGACCTGACCCTGCCGTTCAAGGCGCGCGGCAAGGTCCTGCTGACCGTCGACCCGGACATGGTCCCCGGCGCGACGCTGGCCCGCTGGATCAAGCGCAAGAAGGTCGTGGCCGACGTCCACGAGGACTACCTCAAGCTGCTCAAGGACCGCACCTGGGCCCGCGCGTCGTGGAAGAAGACCGTGGCCATGACACTGGTCCGGGTCTGCACGTTCCTCACCAAGCGAGCGCACATCACGGTCGTCGCCGACGACCACCTCCCGCCGCTGAAGGGCCGCTCCCGCCTGGTGGTGAAGAACCTCCCGGACTTCTCCTTCCTCCCCCGGCCCGGCGAGCCGGACCGCTCCGTGCCGCGCGCGATTTACATCGGCGACGTGCGGCGCTCCCGCGGCCTGCAAGCCATGCTGGCGGCGGTGGAGGGCACCTACACCTGGGAGCTGGACGTGGTCGGCCCGGTGAACCCCGACGACCAGGCCTGGCTGGACACCTGGCACGCGACCTCCTCCGAGCAGGTGCGCAACCGGATCCGGTTCCACGGGCGTCTGGATCCGCAGAAGGCGTGGGCGCTGGCCGACGGCGCGTGGGCCGGGCTGGTGCTGCTGGACGACACCCCGGCCTTCCGCGAGGCGGTGCCGAGCAAGCTGTACGAGTACCTGGCCGTCGGACTGGCCGTGGTGGCGTCCCCGCTGCCGCGGCTGGCCGAGCTGGTGAAAGAATCCGGCGCGGGCGAGGTGGTGGCGGATCCCGCCGCCGCTTCGGCTACGCTGCGGCGGTGGTCGGAGCAGTACGACGAGCTTCTCCAGGCGCGTCGCGACGCCCGTGAATGGGCCGAGCGGAACCTGACAGGCGTCTCGCCGTACGACACGCTCGCGGAGCGGATCCGCGGGCTGGTCAAGAACTGAGCTGAGCCGAGCCGACGCCGGACGGCGACCGTACGACAGCGGCCGCCGTCCGACGCCAGGCGGCCGCACGAGCGATCCCGGAGAACCGAGAGTGACAGAAGACATGCAGGGTAGCCGGGAGGGCGTGCGGGTCCTGCCGAGTGCCGACGTCGACGACCGTGCCGAGATCGGCGCGGGCACCAGCGTCTGGCATCTGGCGCAGGTCCGTGAGAACGCGAGGGTCGGGCGCAACGTCGTGATCGGCCGCGGCGCCTACATCGGCCCCGGGGTCCCGGTCGGCGACAATTGCAAGATCCAGAACCACGCGCTGGTGTACGAGCCGGCGGTGTTGGAGCCCGGGGTGTTCATCGGCCCGGCGGTGGTGCTGACCAACGACCACTATCCGCGCGCGGTGAACGCCGATGGCAGCGCCAAGTCCGCGCACGACTGGGAACCGGTCGGCGTGACGCTGCGCGAAGGCGCCTCGGTGGGTGCCCGCTCGGTGTGCGTGGCGCCGGTGACGATCGGCCGCTGGGCCCTGGTCGCCGCCGGCTCCGTGGTGACCAAGGACGTCCCGGACTTCGCGCTGGTGGCCGGGGTGCCGGCCAAGCGGATCCGCTGGGTGGGCAGGGCCGGCGAGCCGCTGGAGGATCGCGGCGACGGCCTGTTCGTCTGCCCCAAGGAGAAAGCATGACGCTCCCGTTCATTCCCCCGGCCCGTCCGGTGACCGGTGAGGAAGAGATCGAGGCCGTGGTGCGCGTCATGCGGACCGGGCAGGTCGCCGCCGGTCCCGAGGTGGAGGCGTTCGAGAACGAGTTCTCGCGGCTCGTCGACGGCCTGCACTGCGTCGCGGTGAACTCCGGTACCTCGGCGCTGCACCTGTCGGTGCTCGCTCTCGGCATCAAGCCGGGCGACGAGGTGATCATGCCCTCGTTCTCCTTCGCCGCGACCGCGAACGCGGTGGCGATCGTCGGCGCCGTGCCGGTGTTCGTGGACATCGAGCCCGCCTCGTTCAACATCGACCCGGCCGCGATCGAGGCCGCGATCACCGGCAAGACCGCGGCGATCATGCCGGTGCACCTGTACGGGCACCCGGCCGCGATGGGCGCGATCGGCGAGATCGCGCGCAAGCACGGGCTGAAGGTGATCGAGGATTCCGCGCAGGCCGTCGGCGCCACGCTGAACGGCAAGGCGATCTGCACCTTCGGTGACGCCGCGTGCGTCAGCCTGTATCCGACCAAGAACATCCACTCCATCGAGGGCGGCATCGTCGTCACCCCCGACGCCGAGGTCGCGCGCCAGGTCCGGCTGCTGCGCAACCAGGGCATGGAGGAGCGGTACAAGAACGAGGTCATCGGCCTCAACAACCGGCTGTCCAGCGTGCACGCCGCGGTCGGCCGGGTGCAGCTGGCCAAGCTGCCGGCCTGGACCAAGCAGCGCCAAGAGAACGCGAAGTACTTTGACGCGCACCTGTCCGGGGTCGGCGTGCCGTCGGTCGCCGCCGGCGCAGAGCACGTGTACCACCAGTACACGATCCGGGTCACCGATGAGGTCGAGGGCGGCCGCGACGGTCTGGCCGATCGCTTGAAGGAGCGCGGCATCGGCACCGGGATGTACTACCCGATCCCGATCCACCGGCTGCCGTCCTTCGAACGCGACGATGTGCGCTCTCGCGTTTCCGGCGAACTGGTCGAAACCGAGAGGGCAGCCCGCGAGGCGCTGTCTCTCCCGATCATGCCGACGCTGACCCAAGAGGAGCTGGAGCGGATCGTCGCCGGGGTGAACGCACTGTGAGCGCGGCGAACGGCGCGAAGCTGCGCGCGGGCCTGATCGGCCTGGGCATGATGGGCCGGCACCACGCCCGGGTGCTGGGCTCGATGGCCGGTGTGGAGCTGGTCGCGGTCGCCGACCCCGGCGGCGACGCGCACGGCGTGGCCAACGGCCGTCCGGTGCTGGCGGACGTCCAAGAACTGATCGCAGTGGGTATCGACTTCGCGGTGGTCGCGGTCCCCACGGTCTTCCACACCGAGACCGGTCTGGCGCTGGCTGCGGCGGGCGTGCACACGTTGGTGGAGAAGCCTTTAGCCCCCGATGCGGACTCCGCGACACTGCTCGCCGAGACCTTCGAGCGGGCCGGGCTGGTCGGCGCGGTGGGGCACATCGAGCGTTTCAACCCCTCCTTGCAGGAGCTGCGCAAGCGGCTGGAGTCCGGTGAGCTCGGCGAGGTGTTCCAGGTCGTGACCCGGCGCCAGGGCCCGTTCCCGAACCGGATCGCCGACGTCGGCGTGGTGAAGGATCTGGCCACCCACGACATCGACTCCACGGCCTGGGTGACCCGGCAGCACTACACGACGATCTCGGCGCACACCGCCTACCGCTCGGGCCGCGAGCACGAGGACCTGATCGCGATGACCGGCCGGCTCGGCGACGGCACCGTGGTCAACCACCTCGTGAACTGGCTGTCGCCGATGAAGGAGCGGGTGACGATCGTCACAGGGGAGAAGGGCTGTTTCGTCGCCGACACCCTCACCGCCGATCTCACCTTCTACGCCAACGCCTCGGCGCCGACGATCCACACCTGGGAGGCGATGCAAGCCTTCCGCGGAGTATCGGAGGGCGACATGGTGCGCTTCGCCATTCCGAAACCGGAACCGTTGCGCACCGAGCTGGAGGCGTTCCGGGACGCGGTGCTGGACGTCGACGGCGGGCGTGAGCGGGTGGTGAGCATGCGGCAGGGCCTGCAAGTCGTGAAGGTCGCCGAGGCCGCGTTGGCCTCGGCCGCGAAGGGTGCGACCGTCGAACTGTAGTCCGAGCCGTAGTCCCTCGTGAGCGCTCGGCGATCGACGTTTGGGGCCTCCGTCACCGGTTAATCCGGTGTTCGGAGGCCCTAACGCGTTCCCTATCTGGGTTTGCGCTCTTCACGAAACTCTAAGGGTCCTCGCGGACACTGATCGTCCTAGACGGGACGAGTCCATACAGTGCCTGATGAAAGGGGCTGGATCCTTGGAGTACGAGCAGCCTCCACCCCACGTCAGCGTCGTGCTTCCTTGTTACAACGAGGAAGCGCACGTTCTGCTGGAGATCAGACGCATCTGCGCCGCCCTGGACGGCGCCGGGTATCCGTACGAGGTGCTGGCGATCGACGACGCCTCGACCGACGGGACCCTGGAGGTGCTGCGCAAGGCCGAGATCGAGTACCCCAACGTCAAGGTGGTCGCCTTCAGCCGCAACGGCGGCGCCGGCACGGTGCGCCGCATCGGGTCGCGGATGGCCGCCGGGGACATCGTGGTGTGGACCGACGCCGACATGTCCTATCCGAACGAGCGCATCCCGGAACTGGTGGAGATGCTCGACTTCGACGCCGAGATCGACCAGGTGGTCGGGGCGCGCAAGGCCGAGATGGGCTCGCACCGGCTGCTGCGGATCCCGGCGAAGTGGGTGATCCGCAAGATCGCCGAGAAGCTCACCAATCAAAAGATCCCGGACCTGAACTCCGGGCTGCGGGCGATGCGCCGGGAGGTCGCCCTGCCGTTCCTGCGGCTGCTGCCGCCGGGATTCTCCTGCGTCACCACGATCACGCTGGCGTTCATGTCGAACCAGAAGAACGTGGTCTACGTCCCGATCGACTACGCGAAGCGGGCCGGCAAGTCGAAGTTCCGCTTCGTCACCGACGCCTACCGCTACATCCTGCAGGTGCTGCGGATGGTGATGTATTTCAACCCGCTCAAGGTGCTGATGCCGCCGGCGCTGTGGCTGGTCGGCATCGGGTCGGTGAAGGCGCTGTTCGACCTGGTGACGCATCCCTTCCGGTTCGCGCAGAACACAGCGCTGCTGATTCTTAGCGGGCTGATCATCGCGTCGATGGCGCTGCTCGCCGACCTCATCGTGCGATCGCGGCCGGAGTGAGCCGCGCGGCACGGGTCCGCGGGTGGGGCGGCCGGTTCGGTCGGGGCGGTGGTGGTGGTTCCAGCGGCTTCGGCGGCTGGAGCGCGCGGCTGGTGACCGCCGTGGCCGTGCTGGCCGCCCTGTATCTGGCTGTCGGCGGCATCGCCACACAGTTGGCCGGCCGCAGTGTGCTGGCCGACACCGACTACATGGTGCGTTACGGCGCCTACGCCAACGCCGGATTCGCCGACTCACAGAGTAAGAACCTGATGCAGGCAGACGTCTACTCCGCCGAGCTACCGGCGGAGTACCTGTTCGCCCAAGGTCTCAAGTCCGGGGAACTGTCCGCCTGGGACCCGTACATCGTCGGCGGCACGCCGCTGGGCGGGATCACCAACAACGCGCTGGCTTCGCCGGTCACCGTGCCGTACTACGTGCTGCCGTCCTGGTTGGCGCCGGCGTACGAGCGGCTCGCGGAGCTGGTCGTCGGGCTGGTCGGGCTGTATCTGTTCCTGCGCCGGCTGAAGCTGTCGCCGCCGGCCGCGCTGGTCGGGGGGATGGCGTACGTGTCCGGCGCCTACATGGTGGCCTGGCAGGGCTGGCCGCAGACCCGGGTCGGGGCGTTCGTGCCGCTGCTGTTCTGGGCGGTCGAGAAGTTCGTGCAGCGGCGCCGGTTCCGGGACGTCGCGGTGCTGGCACTGGTGGTCGGCGCCTTGATGCTCGGGGGGTTCCCGTCGGTCGAGGGTTACGCCTTGCTGACCGCGGGGTGCTACGCGCTGGTGCGGACGCGGCGGATCGGGGAGCTGCTCGGGCTCGCGGCCGGACTGGTGGCGGGGGTGGGGTTGGCGATGTTCCAGCTGCTGCCGTTCGCGCGGTTCTACTCCTCGTGGCTGATCGAGGGGCGCGCGCAGACCGGCGCCGATCATTTGGATCCGGTGAGCTTCCTCACGTCGTTCGCGCCTTGGTCGTTCGGCGGCGTGGCTTCGAACGATCAGCAGTTGTGGTTCCTGGATTACAACGCGGTGGAGTCGCTGTCCTATGTCGGGGCGGCGGTGCTGGTGCTGGCGGTGGTCGGGGTGCTGGCGCTGCGGCGGGGCCGGGCGCTGTTGCCGCGCGGGGTGTGGGTGTTCTTCGTGGGCGCCGCGGTGGTGTGGCTGGTGTTGGTGTACCACGGCGGATCGCTGCTCGATGGGCTACAGCATGTGCCGGTGCTCAGATCGGTGTTCGCGTCGAACTTCATCGGGCGGGCGCGGTGTGTGACCGGGTTGTTGTTGGCTTGCTTGGCGGCGGTCGGCTTCGAGGTGGTGCTGCGGCGGCGGTCTTGGGTTTCCTCGGCTTCTGGCAGGTTCGCGCGCTGGGTCGGGCCGGCGTGGGCTTTCCTCGTCCTGCTGGCGATCGGGCTGGAGGTCTGGTCGTTGCTCGGACGCGGGCGGGACGCGGCCGTCATGGAACGGAACACCGACGCGAACGGCGGGCAGACGGCCGTGTCGGGCTACGACGCGGAGATTCGCAAGGGTCTGCTTCTCCTCGGCGTCGCGGTGGCGCTTGTGGGGCTGCTGTGGCTCGCCACCCGTTACGGGCGGTCGATCCGGCGGCTGGACACGGTGCGGGTCCTCGCGGCGTGCGGGGTGCTGGCGATGGTGGCCGGCGAGGGGACGGCGTTCATCGGGCGGTTCACGCCGAGCGCCGACAAGGCGACGTTCTATCCGGTCACTGATACGCAGCGGTTCCTGGCCGCGAACCTCGGAAGTTCGCGGTACGCGAGCACGTCGAAGGCTTCGGTGCTGGGCACCGATTCGGTCTACGGGCTGCGCGCGCTGAACGGGCACGCGTTCCTGAACTCGGCGTTCACCGCGCTGGTGCAGGGCATTCCCGGCAACCCGGTGCCGGCGCCGACCCGGCTGGAGTTCAGCGCCGACGCGGCGCAGGCGACCAGCCCGATCCTGGACCGGCTGGGCGTCGCGTACTTCACCGCGGCGCCGGACGAGCCGGTGTTCGGTACGCACGTCGCGGCGTCGAGCGACGAGACGTCGGTGCTGCTGGAGCCCAACGTACCGACGACGGTGACGCTGCCGCTCGGCGACGGCGTGCGGGCGGTGGGGCTGGTGCCGTCGGGTACGCCGGATGAGGTGTTCGCCTACACCAAGAGGTCCGCGAACAACTGGATCGAGGTGTCGGTCACCGACGGCTCGGGCACGGTGACGTCACGGCGGCTGACCTCCGGGATCAAGTCAGGCGTGGAGTTCGACGTGCCGGTGGCGCTGGACTCGGCCGCGTCGAGCGGGCCGCGGGTGGCGACGATCACGCTGCACACGGCTTTGACCGCGCCGCTGGCCGTGCGGGCGAAGGCCGGCTCGGTGGCACTGGCGACGGTGGTGGATCCCGACGACGGCCTGCGGTTGGTACACGCCGGGTCGTCGGTGATCTACCGGCGACTCAACGCGCTGCCGCGGGTCCGGTGGGCTTCTTCGGCGGTGGTGGAGCCGGAAGCGGCGGAGCGGGTGCGTTTGCTGGAGTCGGGGACGCTGGATGACACGACGGTCGTGCTGGAAGCCGGGGCGGAGTTGAGCGGTTCGGGTTCGGGTTCCGTGGCGGTGGCGTCTGACGGCACGGATTCGGTCGGCGCGAAGGTGACGGCGTCGGCACCGGGCTACTTGGTGGTGGCTGACGCGGATCAGGTCGGCTGGTCGGCGACGGTGGATGGGAAGAAGGCACGCCTGGTGCCCGCGGACCAGGGCCTGGTAGCGGTGCGGGTGCCGGCCGGGATGCACAGGGTGGCGCTGCGGTACACGTCGCCGGATGGCGGGCTCGGTGGGTATGCGAGCGCTGCGACGGCGCTCGCTTTGGCCGGCGGGGTCGGTGTCGAGACGTGGCTTGCCCGGCGCGGGCGGACGCTCAGGTGGGATTTGGGGCGGTTGCGCCGGCGGTCGCCGGAGGTCGTGGCTGTGGGTGCGGGCCCGGAGGGGGATATCGAGGACGCGGATGTGTTGGAGGACGCTGGTGTGTGAGGCGGTGGGCCGGGGGTCAGAGCTGCGCCCGCTTCGCGGCGGCGATGCGGTAGCTCGCAGATCCGTGCTCTGCCGATTTCACGCGCAGCGGTTCGGCCATGAGGTGTTTCGTGAGCGGCGGCTCGCTGATGATCCGGCGGCTTGCGGGTCAGAGTTCGGCCAGCTTCGCGCGTTGCTCGCCGCATGCTTGAGTTCCGCGAGGCGTTCCGGCTGCTCAGCGAGTTCCGCGATGGCATCGGCGAGCGCGGCGGCGTCGCCGGGCGGCACGTAGCGTGCGGCGTCGCCGAGGGCACGGCGCTGGGGCGGTGTGTCCGAGGTGATGATCGCGCAGCCTGCCGCGGCACCCTGATAGACCTTGTTCGGGACCACCCGCAAGGCCTTCGGGCCGGTGCCGAAGATGCCGAGGCAGACATCGTGCGCGGCGACCAGACGGGGCAGGTCGGCGGCTGGGGTCCAGTCGTGCCAGGTGACCGTCGTCGCGTCGCCCGCGTTGCGGAGCGTCTCGGCCTTGTCTTGGCCCGAGCCGATCATCGTGAACTCCACTGGCCGCCCGGCCAGGCGCGCGATGGCCGTGCCGATGGTCGCGGCGCCTTGGAGCGGCGTGAACAAGCCGTAGAACACCACACGCAGAGGTCCGCCAACCGCCTGCCGCTCCTGCGCGAACCACTCGTCCGGCGACCCTACGGGCACCACGACAGCGCGCTTCTGATGCTTGGCAGGCAGGGCTTGCAGATGCTCTTCGGTGTCGACCACCACGATCTTCGCGGCATCGAGCGCGGCCGCGTCGACCGCCCGCAGCAGCGGCTGCCGAAGCCCATGCCCCATTTGTCGATCACGCCCGGTGTCGGCGGCCCCGATCAGATGATCCAGCACCACCCGCCGGCGTCCGAACAGCAGCCGCGCCAGATGCACATCGAAGTGCCCCAGATACCCGACCACCACCACATCCGGCCGCGGTCCCCGCAACGCGTGACGCACCAACCGCCCCCAACACCGCGCCAACCGCACCCCGAGCGCCGGCACCCGCCACGGCTGAGCCAGCATCCGCACCCGCGCCGCGGTATCGAACCCCAGCGGCGCGTTACACTCACGCACCTCATGCCCCGCAACCCGCAACCCCTCAGCGATGACACCCACCCGCGGATGCGCCGCGACGTCGTAGGTGCCGAAGATCAGGACGCGCATGGTCAGCCACAGTAGCGGCTCCCCGAGGGAGATCACCGCTGACACTGCGCAGCCCGATTCCGTGGGCTTCGAACCGCTGACGCCGGCGTCGGAGCTGACCGGCGATGCGGCGGCTGATCGCGTTTCGGACCCGGTCGCCGACGCCTCGGCCGACGCTCTCGCCTGCGCGGCCGATCACATCACGCAGCCGCTCGCCGATCCGTCGCCACTCGCCTGTGCTGACGCCGCAGGTGCAGGACCTGATGCCGACTTCCATTTCCGCGCTGGGACCGATTCGCGGTTGCCTTCGGCCGCCGATCCGTCGCTACTCGCGGGTGCAGATGCCGCAGGCGCGGCATCTGATGCTGAGTTCCGCTTTCGTGCCGGGACCGGTTCGCGGTTGCCGTCGACCGCCGATCCGTCGCCACTCGCGTCCGCCGATGCCACAGGCGCGGCATCCGATGCTGAGTTCCGCTTTCGC
>JAEKKI010000014.1 GCA_019510485.1 Catenulisporales bacterium | reverse complement strand
CGACCCAGCCGGCCCGCGGCAGGATCTGCTCGTGCTCCAGCTGGTGCCGGGCCACCTCGTTGCCGCCGTGATCGAAGATCATGAAGCGGGTGCTGGTGGTGCCCTGGTCGACCGCGCCGACGTAGTCAGCCATGGAGTGATACCTCTCTCACGATGTGCGCCGAAGGAGACGGGATGGCTTCGACGGAGTCTTATTTACGCGGTCTGATGCTCGGGAACGGCCGTTTCCAGGGATCCGGGCGGCGTTTCCTCCTCCGGGGGCAGGAAGATGCCGACCAGCACCCGGTACAGCCCGGCGCCGAGCAGCGCGCCGATGATCGGACCGACGATCGGCACCCAGAAGTACAGGTCGCCGTACTGGTCCCGGAACGCGTGCCCGAACCCGGTGAGGAAGGAGGCCAGCCGGGGGCCGAAGTCGCGCGCCGGGTTGATGGCGTAGCCGGCGTCGGTGCCCCAGGCCATGCCGATGGCGACCACGATGAACCCGACCACCACCGGCGCCAGGTTGGCGGCCGGCGCCGAGTTGCGCAGGTCGGTGACCGCCAGGATGCAGAACAGCAGGATCGCCGTGCCGATCACCTGGTCCCGGAAGCCGCCCCACAGGTGCACCGGCAGCGCGCCGTTGCCGGGGAGCGTGGAGAAGATGCCCTGGCTGCTGACGGTGTGGTGCGGGTCGAGCTTGGCCAGGACCTCGGTGTAGTTCCAGCGGACGATCAGCGCCGCGACGAACGCGCCGAGCATCTGGGCCAGCGAGTAGGGAAGCACTTTGCGCCACGAGAAGCCGCCGAAGGCGGCCAGTGCGATGGTGACGGCCGGGTTCAGGTGCGCGCCGCTGATCTTGCCGGCGACGTAGACGCCGAGGACGACGCCGAAGCCCCAGCCCCAGGCGATGCTGTCGTGGCCGCCGAGGCCGCCGGCGACGACCTGCGCCACCACGCCGAGGCCGAATAGCAGAAGGATGAACGTGCCCGCGAACTCCGCGGCCATCTCTCCGACGAGCCCTTTGGCCCGGATGCGATCCGCTATGCGGTCCGCTGTGTGATCCGCCGTGTGATCCGCCATGTCTCCTCCTGACCGGACGGTGCGGCGCCCAGGGGATTCCGGGGCGCCCGCCGGCCCGCGGCGGCTGGGACGGCACCGCGGGCTCCCGGCTCAGCGTGCGGGCCACGAAACCGTCCGTCAACGTATGGCGGTCGACATTGTCGAACCCTGGTCAGGATTCCCGCACTCGGGTACCGTCACGCGACATGGCGGAAACCCCGGTGTATCACCCCGTCGCGGCCGATCGCGGCGGCCGGTGCGCCGCGCACGCGCCGCCGGGCCGGCCGGCGCCGGATCCCCCATCGGGCCCATCCCGCGACGCGCCGTTCGACATAGTCGACCCCCAGACGAAGGGCTATCATCACCGCCATGCCGGGACCCGTGCAGTCCATCGAGCGCGCGGCAGCGATCCTGCGCCTGCTGGCCCGCGGTTCGGGGCGGCTGGGGGTCGGCGAGATAGCGGCGTCGCTCGGGCTGGCGAAGGGGACGACGCACGGCATCCTGCGGACCCTGCAGGGTGTCGGGTTCGTCGAGCAGGACAAGTCCAGCGGCAAGTACCAGCTCGGCGCCACCCTGCTGCACCTGGGCACCAGCTATCTGGACGTCAACGAGCTGCGCTCCCGGGCGATCAACTGGGCCGACGCGCTGGCCGCCCGCAGCGGCGAGGCGGTGTGGATCGGGACGCTGCTGGACGGCAAGGTCCTGATCGTCCACCACGTCTTCCGGCCGGACGACTCGTTGCAGAGCCTGGATGTGGGCGCGCTGCTGCCCCTGCACGCGACCGCGCTCGGCAAGGTCCTGCTCGCCTTCGACACCCAGGCCGCCGCGTGCCTGCCCGACACGGGACTGGAGCCGCTCACCCGCCGCACCCTGGTCTCTCCGGCCGCCCTGAAACGCGAGCTGACCAAGGTCCGCGAACGCGGCTTCGCCGACGATATCGAGGAGGCGACGCTGGGCCAGGCCTCGATCGCCGCGCCGATCCGCGGCTACGGCGGGCTGGTGGTCGGGGCGATCAGCATCGCCGGTTCGGTGGACCGGCTGTGCCCCTCTTCGGCCGGCCGGCCCGATCCGGCGCTGGTCGACTTCGTGCAGAACGCCGCGCAGATGATCTCGCGGGACTTGGGCGCGGGGCGTTGGTAGCTGCCTCTGTTCTTCCCCGCGCCGCCCGGACACGGCCGCTCCACCGCCCGCGCAGTCAGGCTGACTCCCCCTCAAGAAAGTAGGGCTGCACATGGTCGCGCACTACGTGATGTCGGTCGATCAGGGCACCACCTCGACCCGCTGCATCCTGTTCGACCGCGGCGGCCGCCTGGTGTCGGTGACCCAGCGCGAGCACAAGCAGTACTTCCCCAAGCCCGGCTGGGTCGAGCACGACGCCGCCGAGATCTGGCGCAACCTGGAGCACCTCGCGCCGGAGGCGCTGCACCGGGTCGGCGTCGATCCGCGGCAGGTGGCCGCCCTGGGCATCGCCAACCAGCGCGAGACCACCGTGCTGTGGGACCGGCGCACCGGCCACCCGATCAGCCGCGCGATCACCTGGCAGGACACCCGCACCGACACCCTGGTCGCCGAGTTCGCCAAGCACCCCGACGCCGCGATGGTCGCCGAGCGCTCCGGGCTGCCGCTGGCGACGTACTTCTCGGCGCCGCGCATCCGCTGGCTGCTGGACCACACGCCGGGGCTGTACGAGCAGGCCGAATGCGGCGATGTCCTGTTCGGCACCATGGAGACCTGGCTGATCTGGAACCTCACCGGCGGACCCGACGGCGGCGAGCACGTCACCGACGTGACCAACGCGAGCCGGACCCTGCTCATGGACATCAGGACCCTGCAATGGGACCCCGAGCTCCTCGCCTTCTTCGGCGTCCCGGCGGGGATGCTGCCGCGGATCCGCTCCTCGGCGGAGGTCTACGGGCGGGCCGAGCGCGCCGTGCCCGGCGTGCGGATCGCGGCCGCGCTGGGTGATCAGCAGGCGGCGCTGTTCGGGCAGACTTGCTTTGCGCGTGGGGAGGCCAAGTGCACTTACGGCACCGGTAGCTTCCTGCTGCTGAACACTGGCGATACGCCGGTGCGGTCGACCCATGGGTTGCTTTCCACGGTGGCTTACCGGATTGGCGACGAGCCCGCTGCTTACGCGCTTGAAGGGTCTATTGCGGTCACTGGTTCTTTGGTCCAGTGGTTCCGCGACAGTCTCGGGCTGATCAGTACCGCACCGGAGATCGAGACGCTGGCGCGGAGCGTGGAGGACAACGGCGGATGCTACATCGTGCCGGCTTTCTCCGGGCTCTACGCACCGTATTGGCGCAGTGAGGCGCGCGGGGTGATTGTGGGTCTGACTTCTTACATCACCAAAGGCCACTTGGCGCGGGCGGTGCTGGAGGCGACCGGCTGGCAGACCCGCGAGGTGGTGGACGCCATGAATGCCGACTCCGGGCTCGCGCTCACCGCGCTGAAGGTCGATGGCGGAATGACGGCGGACAACTTGCTGATGCAGTTTGTCGCGGATGTTCTGGCTGCGCCGGTGGTGCGGCCGATGGTTGCTGAGACGGTGTCGCTGGGCGCCGCGTACGCCGCCGGCTTGGCGGTCGGGTACTGGCCCGATTTGGAAGGGCTGCGGCGCAACTGGCATCGGGCTGCGTTGTGGAATCCGGCGATGGATGCCGAGCGGCGGGAGGGGGAGTATGCGAATTGGCGGCGGGCGGTGGAGCGGACTTTTGATTGGTTGCAGCCGGGTACGGAGAAGTCAGAGAAGCCGGAGAAATGATCGGCGGGTTCGGTATGACGGTCGTCGAGCTGGGCTGATGGGCCGGGCGGCGGGTCGGCGTCGCCGCCGTCCCGCCGCCCGCTTGTGCGTGGCGGCTTCTCAGCCTTCGAGCACCGCGATCCCGGTGGCGCCGGCCGGCAGTGTCGCCGGGGAGTCGACGACCTGCGCGCCGTGGTCTGCGAAGGTGACCTGCTGCAGGCGGTTGTTCATGGCGTCGCGGACGTAGAGCACGTCGCCGCCGCCGAGCGCCTCGTCGGTGGGGTGGCCGCCGACGGTGGCCGCGACCGCGTCGGTCAGGCGCAGGGTGCCGGTGTGGGTCTGGTAGGTGGAGATGGTGCCGGTGGCGGCGTTGGCCACGTAGGCGACGCCGGTGTGGCGCGAGACCACGAGCCAGCACGCGGCGCCGCCGCCGTCGGGGACGTAGGCCAGTTGGCGGGCGGTGCCGCCGTGCAGCGTGTAGGAGGTGACCGCGCTGGCCGCCGCGTCGGAGACCAGGGCCTGGCCGCGGCGGTCGAAGTCGAAGCCGAACGGGACGGCGGCCTGGGAGGCGGTCGCATGTGCCGCGGAGGCCAGGCCTCGGGAGTCGACGGTGAAGGTGTCCAGGGAGTTGCTGCCCTTCTCGGTGACGAGCAGGTGGCGGCCGTCCGGGGCGAAGCCGATCTGCGCGGCCCCGGCGGCGCCCGGCGACAGCGACCGGGTGGAGCCGGGGATCGGGATGAGGTGGCCGTGGCGCAGGCGCAGGCCCGAGATGGTGTTGTCGCCGGCGTTCAGGACGTAGACCAGATCGCCGTGCGCGGTGACGCTGACCGGCAGGTGTCCGCCGGAGGACGCCGTGGACACCGGTGCCAGCCCGCCGCTGTCGCCGACCTTGAGCGCGGTCAGCGAGTCGGAGCCGGCGTTCACGGCCAGCAGGATCCGTCCACCCTCGGCGAGGGTCAGCGCACCCTGATCGCCCAGGCCGGCGCCGGTGCCCGTGCCGCCGGTGGCGTAGGTGCCGGCCGGGGTCAAAGCGCCGCCGGCCGCGTGGAAGGCCAGCACTGCGTTTCCGGACGCGGCGTTGGAGAGGGTGTAGACGGTGGTGGGGTGGGTCTCGGCGGCCGAGGCGGCGCTCGGCAGGCCCACGGTGATGGTGCCGGCCAGGACGGCGGCGACGGCGAGCGCGGTACGTGGGCGGGTGGTGGTCACGACAGACTCCTTAGATGGGTCAGGGCTTCTCGACGACCACCCTGGAGCACCCATGACCAGCGGAGCGAGCGTGATTTCATGATCGACAGAAGTCTGTAAGCGGCGGGTAAGGAGTCTGTAAGGGGTCTGCTTTCCGGTCCTGTCTCTCGCGAAGAGGGGACTTCGGCACGCGGACGGCCGCGCCGGTGATGCGCGGGCCGCCGTGCGCGGGGCAGGTCAGGCTTCCGCGGCCTCCGCCGCCTCAGCATCGTGTCCAACGAGCTGCGCCGCCTTCTGTTTCGCAAGCTGTGCGCCGACGTTCAGCGGGTCCAGGGCCGCCGCGCGGTCGGCGGCCACGAGTGCGGCGGCCGGATTCCGCCGCGCCAGCTCGACCTCCGCCAGCAGCAGCCAGGCCGGGCTCAGCTCGGGGGACAGTCGCACAGCGGTGCGCGCCGTGCTCTCGGCGACGCCGAGGTCGCCGTTATCGAAGGCCTCGTCGCCGAGTTGGACCCATACCAGGGCGAGGCGGGGATCCTCTGGGCCTGACACCAGGGCCTGGTAGGCGTCGGTCAGCCGGCCGAGGAAGATGAGGCTGAGAGGATCGTCGTCGGAAACTTGGCGGGCGACCGAGAAGCTGGAGACGTCTCCGAATCTTTTGCGGAGTGCGGCCACCAGGTGTTCGGTGTCCTCATCCATGACCGCGGTGTTCGCCGGGCGGTTGTCCGACACCAGGCGGCACAGCAGGAGCGCGGCGCTGGGGATGAGCACTCCACGCTGCGTCCCTTCAACGACCAGCTCCGTGCCGAGCAGGCTTCGCGGCGAGATCGGTTCCCATCCGTGCTTCACCGCGATCTTCCCAGCCTTCCGTACGGCTTTCTGATCTTTCAGCTGGGCGGCGAATCCGACCACGCAGCGCGCGGTGCCGTACGTGCGGCCGGTGGCCTCGTTGACCCGGTCGGCGAGCGGCGAGGGGGCGCCTTCGGCGATGGCCGTGCCGCCGCACCGCTGACACATGAACCGCTTGCCCGGGAGTCGGTTGGTCAGGATGGCGGCCGAGCACGAGGGGCAGTGGACGTGCTGGAACGGTGTGCCGCGCATGCGGGTGTCGGCTTCCACGACACCGCGGTGCAGCGCCTCGCTGTAGTAGCCCAGGAACTCCGCGACGTTCTCGTCAGGGTCCGCCGACGCACCGTAGAAGTCCATCGTGACGAATCCGTCCGGCGACACCGCGAGCTGGGCGTGAGGGGCGGCGTCGAACGGCCGCGGTGTCGAGGCGACGACTGTGCCCTCGCCGGGAAGCTGCCGGACGAGGGTCGGGAGGCTCTCTCCGGGGATCGTCGCCAGCAGCTGCTCGAAGTGATCGGGGGTGGCGGCGTTCGGTTCCTCGTCCGTACCGCGTGGTCGCTGTCCCCAGCGGACGACCAGAGCCTCGGCGTCAGCCTTCAGCTGTTCGGCGAGCGCGGCGCCGGCGTACCGGTGCACCAACCTGACGACATCTTGGCGGACCGCGCCGTCACCCTGGATCGTCGTGATGGCCAGCGCCTTGACGAACAGCCCGAAGTCCGTCCCGCCGACACTGAACGCCGACTCGATCGCTGGAAG
>JAEKKI010000187.1 GCA_019510485.1 Catenulisporales bacterium | reverse complement strand
CGCAAGCCCCTGATCGACTGGCTCGCCCGGATCCATCCGACCACGGCCTGGACGACCTCGGTGTGCACCGGATCGCTGCTGCTCGGCGCGGCCGGGATCCTGGACGGCCTGGACGCCACCTCGCACTGGAACGCCGTGGCGAGTCTGGAAGCCCATGGCGCGCACTACACGCCCGAGCGCGTGGTGCGGCGCGGGAAGGTGGTCACGTCGGCCGGGGTGTCGTCGGGGATCGACATGGCTTTGACGCTGGTCGAGCTGATCGCGGGCGAGGAGTTCGCGAAGGCGGTGCAACTGTGGATCGAGTACGACCCGCAGCCGCCGCACGACACCGGGTCGGTGGCCAAGGCCGGTCCCGAGCTGACGCGGCGGACGCGGGAATTGATGGCGGGCGGTGTGCGCAGGTAGGGGTGGCGGACCGCTGCTCCAATGAGCGGTCCGATCCTCGCCAGCACGGGGCGGTTCAGCGGCCCAGGATTGCGGTGTGGTTGCGATTTCAACCACCTGGTATCCCGTACCGCACGCAAGGAGTCCCCATGGACCTCGATCTGAACGGCCGCGTCGCCCTCGTCACCGGCGGTTCCAAGGGCATCGGGCTGGCTGTCGTCAGAACCCTGATCGCGGAGGGCGCGTTCGTCGTGGCCGCCTCCCGCTCGACGTCACCGGAGCTGGAAGCCCTGGACACCGCGAACCTGCTGCACGTCACCGGCGACCTGATGGACCCCGCTGTCCCCGGGCGACTGGTGAGCCGCGCCGTCGAAGCCTTCGGCGGCCTGGACATCCTGGTCAACAACGCCGGCGGCCCGCCGCCCGGCGTGGTGCTGCCGCGTGGTCCGTTCCTGGACGGCACGGACGTCGACTGGCACGCGATCTTCGAGTTCAACCTGTTCGCCGCCATCCGCCTCATCCGCGCCGCGCTGCCGCATCTCGTGGCGCGCGGCGGCTCGGTGGTGAACGTCTCCTCAGTCCTGGCTCGGCAGCCGACTACCAATAACTATGAGTACGCGGCGGCGAAGGCGGCTCTCAGTCATGCGGGCAAGGGCCTGGCCGAGGAGTTCGGGCCGCAGGGCGTGCGGGTGAACACGGTGTCGCCGGGCGTCGTGCGCACCAACTGGTGGACCGACTCCGGCGGGGTGGCGGACATGTTCGCCGGGGCGATGGGAGTCGACCGGGACACGCTGCTCGACAAGGCGCTGCCGGAGATGCTGCGGCTGAGCACCGGACGGTTCGTGGAGCCGCAGGAGATCGCCGACGCGGTGGTGCTGCTGGCTTCGCCGCGTTCGGGCAGCACGAACGGTTCTGATTTCGTCATAGACGGGGGATTGTTGAAGGAGATCTAGTCGCAGCCCCGGCGACCACGCGCGGCCCGTGATCGATTGCGGCGCCGCGCGCATCGGTTTACGTTACCGACAAGTAGCGCCCCTGCCCGGCACCCGCTGGAGGCCGTCATGCCCGTGCTCCGCTCGCAGCTCGACACTGCCTCGGACGTCGCCCGCGCCGACCGGGAAGCGGTGCTGGCGGCGTTGCGGCGCATCGGCGAGATCCAACGCAAGGTGCTGGCCGGCGGAGGTGAGAAGTACGCCGAGCGGCACCGGGCCCGTGGCAAGCTCCTGGCCCGGGAACGCCTGGACCTGCTCCTTGACGAGGACGCGCCGTTCCTGGAGCTGGCGGCGCTCGCCGGGGCGCATGATCCGGCCGAGCACGTCGGCGGCGTGTCGGGGATCGGCGCGGTATGCGGCGTCGAGTGCGTGATCGGCGCCAACGACCCGACGGTGAAGGGCGGCGCGGTGGGGCCGTCCGGGGTGGCCAAGCAGCTGCGGATGCTGGAGATCGCCGAGCGGAACCGGCTGCCGCTGATCTCCCTGACCGAGTCCGCCGGCGCCGATCTGCCGCGGCAGGCCGACATCTTCGTGCCCGGCGGCGCCTCGTTCAAGGGGATCTCGCGGTTGTCGGCGGCCGGCATCCCGACGCTGTCGATCGTGTTCGGGTCCTCGACCGCCGGCGGCGCCTATGTGCCCGGCATGAGTGAGTACACGGTGATGGTGAAGAACCAGGCCGCCGTCTACCTCGGCGGCCCGCCGCTGGTGAAGATGGCGATCAACGAGGACGCCGACGACGAGACGCTCGGCGGCGCCGACATGCACGCGCGGGTATCAGGGCTCGCCGACTACCTGGCCCGCGACGAGCGGGACGCGATCCGGATCGGGCGGCAGATCATCGCCGATCTGCGGTGGCGCAAGGCCGGTCCGGGGCCGTCCCAGAGCCCTGATGAGCCGCTGTACGACCCCGAGGACCTGCTGGCGCTGGCGCCGATGGACCTGCGGCGGCCGGTGGAGGCGCGGGAGATCCTGGCCCGGGTGCTCGACGGCTCGCGCTTCTCGGAGTTCAAGCCGCTCTACGGCACCACGCTGGTCTGCGGCTGGGGCTCGATCCACGGCTACCCGGTCGGGGTGCTGGCCAACAACGGCATCCTGTTCTCCGAGGAGGCGAACAAGGGCGCGCACTTCATCCAGCTGGCCAATGCGCGTGATGTCCCGCTGCTGTTCGTGCAGAACATCACCGGCTTCATGGTCGGCTCGCGCTATGAGCGCGGCGGCATCATCAAGGACGGCAGCAAGCTGATCAACGCCGTGTCGAACTCCACGGTCCCGCATGTGACGCTGATGGTCGGCGCCTCCTACGGCGCGGGTAACTACGGCATGTCCGGCCGGGCCTTCGATCCCCGTTTCGTGTTCACCTGGCCCAATCACCGGATCGCGGTGATGGGCGGCCGGGAACTGGCCGGGGTGATGTCGATCGTGCAGAGGCAGAAGGCGGAGAAGGCCGGGCAGCCGTATGACGAGGCGGCCGACGCGCAGACCCGCGAGTTCGTCGAGGCGATGGTCGCCGGGCAGTCCGACGCGGTCTATGCCGGCGGGCGGCTGTGGGACGACGGCGTCATCGACCCGCGCCAGACCCGTACGGTGCTCGGGCTCGCGCTGTCCGCGATCGACTCGGCGCCGGTGGCCGGGACGCGGGCGTTCGCGCCGTTCCGGATGTAGGCGGCGGGTTAAAGGTATGTGTCGTGACGACGGTCACAGCTCCCCGAAGCCCTGTCC
This sequence comes from Catenulisporales bacterium, assembly GCA_019510485.1. Classification (GTDB taxonomy): domain Bacteria; phylum Actinomycetota; class Actinomycetes; order Streptomycetales; family Catenulisporaceae; genus Catenulispora. Next base: position 20,519 of record JAEKKI010000187.1, on the reverse strand, counting down.
AACCTGTGAGACAGTGACGCCATGCCGACGTATCCCACGTTCTCCACCGTGCTGGTGGCCAACCGGGGCGAGATCGCGCGCCGGGTGTTCCGTACTGCCAAGGCGATGGGCCTGCGCACCGTCGCCGTGTTCTCCGATCCGGATGCCGACGCTCCGCACGTGCGCGACGCCGACGTCGCGGTGGCCCTCGGCGGCAACAGCAGCACGGAGACGTACCTCGACATCGCGAAGATCATCGAGGCGGCGCGCAAGACCGGTGCCGATGCGATCCATCCCGGTTACGGCTTCCTGTCGGAGAACGCCGGGTTCGCCGAAGCCTGCGCCGCGGCCGGTGTCGCCTTCATCGGCCCGTCGCCGGACGCCATCCGCGAGATGGGGATCAAGCACGAGGCGAAGGCGATCGCGAAGGCGGCCGGGGTGCCGACGCTGCCCGACGCGCTGCTGACCGGCGACGCCCCCGGGGACTGGCGCGCGGCCGCCGCCGGGGTCGGATTCCCCTTGCTGGTCAAGGCTTCGGCCGGGGGTGGCGGCAAGGGGATGCGGCTGGTCGCGTCGATCGAAGGGCTCGAAGACGCGGTCAACGGCGCGCGGCGCGAGGCGGCGGCGGCGTTCGGGGACGGGACGGTGTTCCTGGAGCGCTACCTGACCGCGTCGCGGCACATCGAGATCCAGGTGTTCGGCGACCGCCACGGCGGCGCCGTGCACTTCGGCGAGCGCGAGTGCTCGGTGCAGCGGCGGCACCAGAAGGTGGTCGAGGAGGCGCCGTCGCCGGTGGTGACGCCCGAGACGCGGCGGCAGATGGGCGAGGTGGCGTGCGCGCTGGTGCGCGAGCTCGGCTACGTCGGTGCCGGAACGGTGGAGTTCCTCTTCGATGACACCGACCAGTCGTTCTACTTCCTGGAGATGAACACCCGGCTCCAGGTCGAGCATCCGGTCACCGAGGAAGTGGTGGGTCGGGATCTGGTGCGGTTGCAGTTCGACGTCGCGCTCGGGCGGCGCCTGGAGGAAGAGCGGGATGATCAGGGCATCGCCCCCGACGGCTGGCGGCCGGCCGCACACGCGATCGAGGTCCGGCTCTACGCCGAGGACCCGGCGCGCAAGTACATTCCCTCGCCGGGGAAGCTGGCGCTATATGAGCATGCTGACGTGCCGGGGATCCGCTACGAGGACGGTGTGGCCAGCGGCAGCGTCGTCTCGCACTACTACGATCCGATGCTGGCCAAGGTGATCGCCACCGGCGCCACCCGGGTCGAGGCCGCCGAGAAGCTGGCTCTGGCGCTGGAGGGGATGCGGATCCACGGGCTGAAGACCAATCGTGATCAGTTGGCTGCGATTCTGCGCGATCCCGACTTTCTCGCCGGGGCCACGCGTACCGACTTCCTGGAACTGCATCCCGAACTGGCCGCGCCGGCGGACCGTGTCGACGTCACGGCGCATCTCGCGGCGGCGATCGCGGTGTCCGTGTTCCGGCGTCGCGCGGCGGGCGGCGCGACGGCTTTTGCCCCGCCCGGCTGGCGGCTGCTGCCCTATGACGGCGCCAACGCGGCGTGGACGCGACAGGACGTGCGGCGCGCGCCGGAAACGCCCGTCACCTATCGCTTCGACGGCTCGACGCTGTACCTCATCCACGGTGGTGCCGAGTACGAACTTTCTCTTAGGGACGCCGCGCCCGAGTCGGTGCGGGTCACCCTGGACGGCGTCGAGCGGCTGTGCCGGGTGCGGGTCGCGGACGACACGGTCGTCTGGGTCGACGACAGTGTGGGCGGGCACTCGGCCTGGAAGCCGACACCGCGGTTCCCGGAGGATACCGACGCCGTGTCCGGCAGCGACGGTGCTGCTGAGGTGCCCGGAACCGTCGTGGCGATCGCCGTGGCCGCCGGGGACCGGGTACGCGCCGGGCAGGTGCTGCTCACCATGGAAGCGATGAAGATGGAGCACCAGGTGAAGGCCGGCCACGACGGCGTCGTGGCGTCGGTGGACTGCGCCGTGGGGCAGTTCGTCGACGCGCACCAGGTTTTGGTTACTTTGACCTGATCGGAGTATGCGCCGACGGTCGATAGGTGCTGGCGCACGCGCCGAACTGGGAACAGAATCGGTGCATGCCTGCCACGCAGAGTCCTGAAACCCGCGATCCGGTCGAGTTCCACTGGCTCGGCGACATAGTCCGCCTGAGCCTCGACGACAACGCGCGCGGCGCCGTCCTCGCCTACGGCGAAGAAGAGTGGAACTGGACCCAGTTCGACGCCCGGGTGCGCAAGTGCGTCACCGGCATCCGCAGCGACCGGCTCCAACGCGGCGAGCGGATCGCCGTCCTGGCCCGCAACCACCCGGTCCACATCGAGTCGCTGTTCGCCGCCTCCAACATGGGCCTGGTCTGCACCTGGGTCGACTGGCGCCTGGACCGCGCGCACGTGGTCCGCGCCCTGAACGAGTCCGAGGCGCGCATCCTGTTCGTCGGCGACGAGTTCGTGGACCTCGTCGAGGACTGCGGCCTGGAGCTGACCACGGTGATCAGCACGATCACGGTCGGCGGCCGTGAGGACGAGTACGACGAGTGGTTGGAGACCCATGAGACGCACGAAGGCGTGATGCGCGCCGCGCGCGAGGTCGCCACCAGCTCCAACCGAATGGATGATCCGGTGCTACGGCTGTACTCCTCGCTGGGGAAGAAGGGCCCGACCCGCGGTGAGTACACCCATCGCGCGCTGTTGGCCTCCGCGTCGGAACTGCTGCGTCGCAAGGCGCTGGTTCGCGGGGATGTCGAAGCGGTGGAGGCGCCGATCGTCATGCACGAGTCCGCGGTGCGGGTGCTGGCGAACATGTCGGCGGGGGCGGTGACGGTGCTGGTGCGGGAGGAGTAGCGACGCGGCTCTAAACGGTATGCGATCCAACCGATTCGGGCGATAATGGACGAGTGTGCCAGCACCACAAGGATCTGGCGTACCGCGAGTTCATCGCCAACGTCTTCCACGCTGATATTGGAGCGATGAGGATGACTGACACCGCCGAGCGGACCGCCGACCTGGCCTACCTCACCACGCTCAAGATAATCCGCAACCTGGCCGACACCCAGATCGGCGCGGAAGAAGCGGGGATCACCGTGACCAGGGCGTTGTGCATGGAGCAGCTCAACGCTGCGGTCCAAGCACTGACTCGGCGAACCGTTGATTCGGTGCCGGCCGCGTCCTGAGCGTCGCGATCCGGCTACCTCTTCGCTTCCCGCTTCGCCTCAGTCCGCTCAGCCTTCTTACTCGCCCGCGCCTCCTTGGCGTCCGCCAACTCCTGCACTATCAGCCGCGGCCGCCCCTCCAGATTCGACAAGCCGTTCCATGCGAGATTCACCAGATGCGCCGCGACCTCCGCCTTCGGCGGCCGCCGGACGTCGAGCCACCACTGACCCGTCAGAGCGACCATGCCGACCAGCATCTGGGCGTACATCGGGGCCAGTTTGGGGTCGTAGCCGCGGCGCTTGAAGTGCACGCCGAGCAGGTCCTCGACCTGGCTGGCGATGTCGGAGATCAGTGAGGCGAAGTTGCCGGTGGAGGTGGTGACCGGGGAGTCGCGGACCAGGATGCGGAAGCCGTCGGTGCTGGACTCGATGTAGTCCAGCAGCGCGAAGGCGGCCTGCTCCAGCAGCTCGCGGGCGTGCTCGCCGGTCAGGCCGGTGGTCACCATCGACAGCAGCTTGGCCATCTCGCGGTCCACCACCACCGCGTACAGGCCCTCCTTGCCGCCGAAGTGCTCGTAGACCACCGGCTTGGACACGCCGGCCTTGGTCGCGATCTCCTCCACGGAGGTGGCGTCGAATCCGCGTTCGGCGAACAGGGTCCGCCCGATCTCGATGAGCTGCTCCCGTCGCTCCTTGCCGCTCATCCGGGTGCGGGCCGCTGTCGGGCTACGGGAAGTCACACGGCATTCTCTCAGGTTTCTCGCGACATGACGCGATTGAGGGCGTTCCGAGGCGCCATGGCGGTGGGAATCAAGCCTGCTTCATCGCGATCCGCTCCGCCGAGGGCCAGCGCACGTCGCGCACCCAGCCCAGCTTCTCGAACACCCAGATGATCCGCGCCGAGGAGTCGATCTGCCCGCGCAGCACGCCGTGCCGGGCCGCCGTCGGGTCCGAGTGGTGCAGGTTGTGCCAGGACTCGCCCATCGACAGCACCGCCAGCCACCACACGTTGCCGGAGCGGTCCCGGGAGCGGAACGGCCGGGACCCGACCGCGTGGCAGATCGAGTTGATCGACCAGGTGGTGTGGTGCAGCAGCGCCACCCGGACCAGCGAGCCCCAGAAGAACGCGGTCAGCACGCCCTGCCAGCTCCAGCTGACCAGCCCGCCGACCGCCGCCGGCCCCAGCAGCGAGGCCAGGACCAGCCACGGGAAGGCCCGGGACACGCGCACGATGGCCCGGTCCTTCAGCAGGTCGGGGGCGTACTGCTGCTGGTTGGTCTGCTCGACGTTGAACAGCCACCCGATGTGCGCGTGCCACATGCCCTTGATCAGCGCCGGGATCGTCTCGCCGTAGCGCCACGGCGAGTGCGGGTCGCCTTCGTGGTCGCTGAACCGGTGGTGCTTGCGGTGGTCGGCGACCCAGCGGATCACCGGGCCCTGGATGGCCAGCGACCCCGCGATCGCCAGCACCACCCGCAGCGCCTTCTCGGCCTTGAACGAGGAGTGGGTGAACAGCCGGTGGAAGCCGACCGTGACGCCGTGCCCGCTGATCGCGTACATGACCACGGCGATGATCAGATCGGTCCAGCTCAGGCCCCACCCCCACAGCACCGGCACCGCGGCCACCAGCGCGACGAAGGGTACGCCGATGAAGAAACTCAGGGCGACGCGTTCCTTCAGGGACTGCGTGTCGGCCCCGAGGGTGCCGCGGACGACGTCCGGCGCGGCCGCGGGGTCTTGGGAGGCGGAGGAGGAAGTGGGGATGGAGGTTGCTGTCATCGCGACCAAGCCTTGGGGGAGTACATCGGAGGGTTTGACCGCAACTTACGCTTCCGTAGGTTTCGTGACAAGGACCGTCCCGTCGCGTCGCGCGAGAGTTTTCCCGCTGTTCCCCTCTGCTCCCTAATTCGAGGCCGCGCCGGGCGGTAACTCTGGAGCGCGCAGTCCTCCGGATGTGGGAAACTTGCAGGCGACGACGATCCGCCATGGGGTAATTGGCAGCCCAGCAGACTTTGGATCTGTTTGTCCAGGTTCGAGTCCTGGTGGCGGAGCAACCGGGCGGAGCGGCGAGGGCCGGCCTCCGCCGTCGGATCACGCGGAAGTGGGGCTACCCTCCCTAGGAGCCCGATCACCACCGTCGAGGAGTCCTCCCCATGACCGAGCCGCAGGCTCCGACCGTCATCATCCTGGCCGCCGGCGAGGGCAAGCGGATGAAGTCCGCCAAACCCAAGGTGCTGCACGAGCTGTGCGGGCGCACCATGCTCGGCCACGTGGTGGCCGCCGCTCAGGAGCTCGCGCCGCACCGGCTGGCGGTGGTCGTGGGCAAGGGCCGGGAGCTGGTCGCGCCGCATGTGGAGCGGATCGCGCCGGAGGCCGCCGTGGTGGTGCAGGACCCGCAGAACGGCACCGGGCAGGCCGCGCGGCTGGCGCTGGAGGCGCTGACCGACTCCGGGGGCGAGCCGGCCGGGACCGTGCTGGTGCTGCTCGGCGACGGCGCCATGGTCACCGGCGACACGCTGCGGCGGCTGATCGCCGAGCACGAGGGCGCCGGCAACGCCGTCACCGACCTGACCGCCGTGGTGCCCGACCCCACGGGCCTGGGCCGCGTCCTGCGCGAGCCCGACGGCACCGCGCACGGCCGGGTCATCGGCATCGTCGAGCAGAAGGACTGCACCCCCGCGCAGGCCACCATCCACGAGGTCAACTCGGGCATCTTCGCCTTCGACCCCAAGGTCCTGCGCGACGCCCTGGGCCGGCTCACCACCGACAACGCCCAGGGCGAGGAACTGCTCACCGACGTCATGGCGATCGCCGTCGGCGACGGGCTGCCGGTCGGGGCCGTCGTCGCCGCGGACCACCACGAGGTCCTGGCCGCCAACGACCGCGCGCAACTGGCGGATCTGCGCCGCCTGATGAACCAGCGCATCACCCGCAAGTGGATGGTGGAAGGCGTCACGATCATCGACCCGGCCACCACCTGGATCGACGTCCAGGCCACCCTCGAACCCGACGCCACCCTGCGTCCCAACACGCAGCTGGAAGGGGCCACGCATATCGCCTCGGGCGCCGACGTCGGCCCCAACTGCACGCTGAAGGACACCTCGGTCGGCGCCGACGCGCGCGTCACCAATGCCACCACCGACGGCGCCGAGATCGGCCCGGAGGCGAACGTCGGCCCGTACACCTACCTGCGGCCGGGCACCAGGCTCGGCCGCAAGTCCAAGGCCGGCGGCTTCGTGGAGATGAAGAAGTCGACGATCGGCGACGGGACCAAGGTCCCGCACCTGGCCTACATCGGCGACGCCACCATCGGCGAGGGCTGCAACATCGGCGCCGGCGTCATCACCGCCAACTACGACGGCTACGACAAGTTCCCGACCCGCATCGGCGACCACGCCTTCGTCGGCACCAACAGCACCCTGATCGCCCCGGCCGAGATCGGCGACGGCGCCTACGTCGCCGCCGGCTCGGTGCTCACCCTGCCGGTGGGTCCGGGCGAGCTGGCGGTGGCCCGCGGCAAGCAGCGCAACATCGCCGGCTACGTCGCCCGCAAGCGTCCGGGCTCGAAGGCCGCGCAGGCCGCCGCGCGGGCTGTTGAGGCCGGGGCGGAAGATGATCGTGAGACGAACACCACAGGTGGCGAGTCCGGCGAGCGGGGGAACGCGGTCTGAACGGGTCGTGACGTCTGACAGTATGAGATTGCTACGGCCCCTCGTCTCCTAGGAGAACCTACCGTGACCGGCCTCAAGACCACCGGTGAGAAGAAGCTGATGCTCTTCACCGGACGTGCTTACCCCGAGCTGGCCCAGGAAGTCGCCGAAGAGCTGGGGGTCGAGATCGCTCCCACCAAGGCGCACGACTTCGCCAACGGCGAGATCTACACCCGGTTCGAGGAATCGGTGCGCGGCAGCGACGCCTTCGTGATCCAGTGCCACTCCGCGCCGATCAACCACTCCATCATGGAACAGCTGATCATGGTGGACGCGCTCAAGCGGGCCTCGGCCAAGCGCATCACCGTCATCATGCCGTTCTACGGCTACGCCCGGCAGGACAAGAAGCACAAGGGCCGCGAGCCGATCTCGGCGCGGCTGATGGCAGACTTCTTCGCCACCGCCGGCGCCGACCGGCTGATGGCCGTGGACCTGCACACCGACCAGATCCAGGGCTACTTCGACGGCCCGGTGGACCACCTGTTCGCGCTGCCGCAACTGGTGGACTACATCAGGGGCAAGTACGACACGTCCAAACTCACCGTCGTCTCCCCGGACGCCGGCCGGGTCCGCACCGCCGACCGCTGGACCGACCGCCTGAACACCCCGCTGGCGATCGTGCACAAGCGCCGCGACCCGAACATCCCGAACACGGTCTCCGTGCACGAGATCGTCGGCGAGGTCAAGGGCCGCACCTGCGTGCTGGTGGACGACATGGTCGACACCGCCGGCACCATCTGCGCCGCCGCCGAGGCGCTGTTCGAGAACGGCGCCGCCGAGGTCATCATCGCCGCCACCCACGCGGTGCTGTCCGACCCGGCCACCGACCGCCTGAAGAACTCCCGGATCAGTGAGGTGATCTTCACCAACACGCTGCCGATCCCGGACGAGAAGCGGTTCGACAAGATGACGGTGCTGTCGATCGCGCCGATGCTGGCCCGCGCCATCCGCGAGGTGTTCGAGGACGGCTCCGTCACGTCGATGTTCGACGACACGCACTAGAGTTTCCTGAGCAGAGTGCTCCCGACCACGACGTGGTCGGGAGCACTGCTTTGCGCAGGATAAGCTGGACCTTTGTCCGGCGAGGGCGTGGGACCACCGGGTCCGGGCGCCGTTATCGACGAAACAAGGAGAACCCGATGTCTGAAGTCCGCATAAGCGCCGAGCCGCGCACCGAGTTCGGCAAGGGCTTCGCCCGCCGGGCCCGCGCCGCCGGCAAGATCCCCGGTGTGGTCTACGGCCACGGCGAGCAGGTGCGCCACGTGCTGCTTCCCGGCCACGACCTGATGATCGCGCTGCGGCAGGCCAACGTCCTGCTGAACCTGGACTTCGGCGACGGCCAGTCCCAGCTGGCGCTGCCCAAGGACGTCCAGAAGGACCCGGTCAAGCGCAGCCTGGAGCACGTCGACCTGCTGCTCGTCCGCCGCGGCGAGAAGGTCACCGTCGACGTCCCGGTGAACACCACCGGCGAAGTCCTCGGCGGCGCGGTCCTGGACCAGCAGCTGACCTCGGTGTCCGTGCTGACCGAGGCCACGCACATCCCGACCGGCTTCGAGGTGGACATCGACCGCAAGGAGGCGGGCTTCCAGCTCTTCGCCCGCGACCTGGTGCTGCCCGCCGGCGTCGAGCTGCTGACCGACGGCGACCAGCTGGTCCTGAACGTCACCGAGACCCGCGCCGAGATCTCCGAGGAGGCCGAGGAGGCGGGCGAGGGCGAGGCGGCCGAGGCCGGCGAGGCCGCGGCCGAGGAGTCGGCGGAGTAACACCTTCCGCCCCGGCTATCCTGGTCTGCATGACCACCCCCGAGACCCGCGATCAGCTCTGGCTGATCGCGGGTCTCGGCAATCCCGGCCCCGGCTACGCGGGCAACCGCCACAACGTCGGCTTCATGGTCGCGGACCTCATCGCCGCCCGCATCGGCGGCAAGTTCAAGAGCCACAAGGCCCGCGCGGACGTCGTCGAGGGCCGGCTCGGCATCGGCGGCCCCCGCATCGTGCTGGCCAAGCCGAAGACATACATGAACCTGTCCGGCGGCCCGGTGAAAGCCCTGCGCGACTTCTACAAGGTCGAGCCGGCCGACATCATCGTCGTCCACGACGAACTCGACATCGACTACGGCGTCCTGCGCCTGAAGCTCGGCGGCGGCGACAACGGCCACAACGGACTGCGCTCGATCACCTCGGCCCTGGGCACCAAGGAGTACCACCGCGTGCGTTTCGGCGTGGGGCGTCCCCCGGGCCGCCAGGACCCCGCCGACTTCGTCCTGAAGGACTTCTCCTCGGTGGAGAAGAAGGATCTGGACTACCACGTGGACCGCGCGGCCGACGCCGTCGAGGACCTGATCCGGCGCGGCCTGGTCGACGCGCAGAACATCTACCACGCCGTCTGACGGCTCACACGGCCGGCAGCTTCTTGAGCCCGTCAGCAGCCAGATACCCGGCGGGCAGCGCCTCGAAGAGCACGATGTCGGCGGCCATGTGATCGGTCCGCAGGTGCTTGATCGCCAGGTACTCCGGCGACTCCCACCAGGCCCGCACCGCCGCCGCGTCGGGAAACTCTATGAGGATGAGATCCCCGTCCCACGATCCCTCCACGACGTCCTTCTCGCCGCCATGGAACACGAAGTGCCCGCCGAACGGCTCCAGCGTGGCATCGATCTTCTCCAGGTACTCCACGATGTCCGGCCCGAACTCGACGGAGTGCACGTGGGCCAAAGCGTACGCGGTCATGACACCGATCTCCTCCAGCTGTCGTATTCGCTGACGAGATCGATCATCGCAAGCCTCTGAGACCTGGCGCGATTACCCCAGAGGTAATAGATTCCGGCTCACGGGGACGAACCAACCGCACCTCACCTGGGAGTCGCCCGATGTCGTCACTCGGAACAGTTCTGAACGCATTCATCGCCACCGCGGTCGGTGGGATCTGCCTCACAGATCTGTTCAAGCGCACCAGGGAGCGCCGCTCGACCCGTGCCGTGGGGTCGGAGCCCGACTACGCGACCAATGCCCAGCACGCCAACGCGAGCCACATCGCGTAACCGCCAGCCGAGCCCCGCGACGCGCGGAGCCACGCCATCGGACCGGCGGCCGACGTGGCTCCGCGAGCCACATCACCAAGCCGCCGGCCGAAGTCCCCGCACGGTCAGCCCGTGTTCTTCAACCCCGCCGCGATCCCGTTCACCGACAGCAGCAGAGCCCGCCCCAGATCCGGATCCACGGCCCGCTCCTGCGCGACCGCCTCCCGCTGCCGCTTCAACAGCGAGACCTGCAAATACGAAATCGGATCCAGGTACATATCCCGCACCCGTAGCGTTCGGGCCAGCGTGGCGTTCCGCCCCAGCAGCTCCGACTCCCCGGTCACCCGCAGGACCTCGGCGACGGTCCGCTCGTACTCCTCGGTGATCGTGTCGAAGAAGTGGTGCAGCTCCCGCGGCACCAGCGTCTCCACATAGTGCCTGGCGATCCGCAGATCCGTCTTCGCCAGGGTCATCGACACGTTCCCCAAGAAGTTCCGGAAGAAGTGCCAGCGCGCGTACATGTCCTGCCAGTCGACGTCCGTGAAATCAGGATGCCGGCGCACCGCCGCGAGCCCGGTCCCCACCCCGAACCACCCGGGCACGATCTGCCGCGACTGGGTCCACCCGAACACCCACGGGATCGCCCGCAGCCCGTCGATTCCCGCCGACGAGTCCGGCCGCCGCGAAGGCCGCGACCCTAGATGCAGATCGCCCAGCAGATCCACCGGTGTGGAGGCGAAGAAGTACGCGGGCAGATCAGGGTGCTCGACCAGTTCCCGATACCGTTCCTGCGCGGCCTCGGAGACGCCTTCCATGGTCGCCGACCACGTCGCCAGGTCCTCCGCCGACTGCCTTGGCGCGCGATGGAGGACGGTCGCCTCCAACGTCGCCGCCAGCGTCAGCTCCAGGTTCTCTCGCGCCAGGGCCGGGATCGCGTACTTGTCGCTGATGACCTCGCCCTGCTCGGTCACCTTGATCTCGCCGTCGAGCGTCCCCCACGGCTGCGCCAGGATCGCCTCGTGCGACGGTCCGCCGCCGCGCCCCACAGTCCCGCCGCGCCCGTGGAACAGCCGGATCCGCACGCCGTGCTTGATCGCGGTGTCCCGCAGCTCCCGCTGCGCCCGGTGGATCTCCCACTGCGAGGTGGCGATGCCGCCCATCTTGTTGGAGTCGCTGTAGCCGAGCATGACCTCCTGCACGCCGCCCCGCGCCGCGACGATCGCCGCGTACGAGGGATCCGACAGCAGGTCGTCCAGGATCTGTCCGGCGACCTTCAGCTCGTCCGGCGTCTCCAGCAACGGCACGAAGCCGATCGCCGCCGTGCGGGCGTGGATGTCCACCAGACCCGCCTCCCGCGCCAGCACCACAGCGGCGAACAGGTCGTCCACGCCCCGCGTCATCGACACGATGTAGGACTCGATGACGTCCGGACCGTACTTCTCCAGCGCGGTGCGGATCGCGGTGAACACGCCGAACGTCTTCACGCCGGCCGCGTCGAGCAGCGTCTCCGCCGGCACCTGCCCCAACGGCGACAGCGGCCGTGAGGAGGCCAGCTCCTTGCCCAGCAACCGCCTCCGATAGTCCCGGGGCAGGTCCGCGTACCGCCACGGCTGGTCGCCGAGCCGGTCGAAGAGCTGCGCCAGCACGTGGTGATGCGCATCAGAGTGCTCACGGATGTCCAGCACCGCGTGCTGCAACCCGAACGCGGCGATCGTCCGGATCGCCGTCTCCAGCTCGCCGCGCGCGATCAGCTCGCCCCGGTCCGCCAGCAGCGAATCCCGCATCAGCGTCAGGTCCCGCAGCAGCTCGGCCGTGCCGCGGTAGTCCCGGCGCGGATCGTGCGGGCGTCCTTCGGCGATCCGGGTCCGGGTGTTGAGAAGCTTCTGCCGGATCGTGGTCGCCTTCAGCCGGTACGGCTCCTCGGCGTTCAGCCGCCGGTACCGCGCCGGGATCTCCGGCAACGCCGCCAAGTCAGCCTCCAGAGACGCCCGCAGCTCCGCCGTCGGCGCGGCGACCCGCTCGCTCGTCGACAGCAGGTCCCGCAGCGTGTCCATCGCCGCCAGCACCGTGCGGATCGCGTGCTCGTGCTGCAACTCCAGCACGTCCAGCGTCATCTGCGGCGTGACGTTCGGGTTCCCGTCCCGGTCCCCGCCGATCCACGACCCGAAGCTCAGGGGCCGCGCCGTCAGCGGCAGCTCTATCCCCACCCGCCGCAGCTCGAACGCCAGCTCCTCCAACACCTCCGGCGCGGCATGGGCGGCCAGCTCGTCGAGGTAGTAAACCGCGTTCCGGGCCTCGTCCACCGGCTCCGGCCGGGTGATCCGCAGCTCGTCGGTCTGCCACAGCTGCTCGACGGTCTCCGCCAGCCGCCGCTCGTTCGCCGTCGTCTGCGGGGCGTCCAGCAGCTCGGCCACCTTCCGCAGCTTCGCCAGCACCGTACGCCGCGCGGCCTCGGTCGGGTGCGCGGTGAACACCGGCCGCACCGACAGGTGGGCCACCGCCTCCGCGGCGGTCCCCGCCAGTCCCGCGGCCTCGATCCGGTCGACCGCCTGGCCCAGCCACGAGCCCTCCGCAGCTCGCGTCGCGGCCAGCTCGCGTCCCCGGTGCACCTGCTCGGCCGTGTTCGCCAGGTTGAAGTAGGCGGTGAAAGCCCGCACCAGCTTGATCGCCTGCTCCGGGCCCACCTCCGCGAGCAGCTCCGAGACGTCGGCGCCCTGCTTGCCCAGCGCCCGGATGGCCTCGACCTGCTCCAGCAGCTCCGGTCCGTGCTGCCGGACCAGGGTCTGTCCCAGCAGGTCCCCCAGGCGGCGGATCGCCGCGCGCAGCTCGGCGTCGTCGGCGGGGCGGCCGGGGCGGTCGAAGCCCTCCGGGGACGCCGGGGCCGCACCGGCGGCGGAAGCAGAAGCGGAAGTGGAAGGTTCGGCTACATCGGCGTCGTCGGCACGGAGCGACGGATGGGCGGACACGGCTGCCTCCTGGTGGCTGGGCTGGATCGTCCCCATTCCTGCCCACTCTAAGCTGGGCCGGAACCGCTGCCGATCTGTTGTCCGGCCAGTGGACTCTTCCGCCTACCGGAGATCGGCCATAAGGTGAACCGATAACGCCAGGAACAGAAACGGGGGCGCACGTGGCCGCTACCGAGCATGAGGCGGCCGTGGGCCCGGAGCCCGGAGCCTCGTCCTTCGGCGACGCCGTCCCGGTTTTCGATGACGCCGTCCCACCCTTCGGTCATGCTGCGGATGCTCCCGATACGGCACGCCCCTATGTCCCAGAGCAAGGCGCCGAACCCGCCGTCCTCAGCCGGGGCGGCGGTCGCCGCGCCGCATCCACCAACGCCAAGCCGGCCCGCAAACGCCGCCGCATCCCGGCCTGGCTGGAAATCCTCGGCTACGTGGTCATATCTCTGACCCTGACTTCCCTCATCAAGACCTTCCTGGTCCAGATGTACTACATACCCTCCCCCTCGATGGAGCCCACGACCTACCGGGGCGACCGCGTCTTCGTCGACAAGGTCTCCAGCTGGGTCGGCGGCGCGCCCACCCGCGGCCAGGTGATCGTCTTCCACGACCCGCACCACTGGATGTCCCAGTCGGTCGGCAGCACCGGCGGTCTGAGTTTCCCCGACATGCTCGCCGCCGTCGGCATCCTCCCGGACCAGCACGACGATCTGCTCATCAAGCGGATCATCGGCGTCGAGGGCGACACCATCGAGTGCAAGAGCCCTGACGGCCCGGTCTACCGCAACGGCGTGGCGCTGGACGAGTCCTCGTACATCATGAACGGCAAGAACGGCCGCCCCTGCTACAACGGCGTCTACAAGGTCATCATCCCCAAGGGCAACCTGTGGGTCCTCGGCGACAACCGCGAGCACTCCGGCGACTCCTCGTGGAACTTCTTGAAGAAGGGCCCCGACGCCGGGTTCGTGCCGACCGGCAACGTGGTCGGCCACGTCGTCGGCGTCGTGTCCTGGCTGCGCGACGACCATCCCGCGGGTTCGTAGCGCGTATCGTTCATAGCGCGTATCGGCGCCACTCGGCGACGCATAGCCGAAGCCGCCCGCAGGTATTCGTAGCCCTTTCGCCGACCATTCGTCTCGCGGTACCGGCGCGTTCCCCCTGATCTGCGGAAACTTACCCATGACCGCAGTCAACCGCCGCCGCTTCCTCCAGATCACCGGCGCCGCCACCACCGCGACCTCGCTCCCGATGCTCACCGCGAGCATCGCCCGCGCCGCCGCCGTGCAGCCGAACCGGCGCACCGGCACCATCGCGGACATCGAGCACGTGGTGATCCTGATGCAGGAGAACCGCAGCTTCGACCACTACTTCGGCACGCTGAACGGTGTGCGCGGCTTCGGCGACCCGCGGCCGGCCCGGCTCCCGAACGGCAAGGCGGTCTGGCACCAGGCCGATGCCAAGGGGAACGAGATCCTGCCCTGGCACCCCGACGGCGTGCCGGACCTCGGACTGAAGTTCCTGGACGGTCTGGACCACAGCTGGAACGGCGGGCACCAGGCCTGGAACCACGGCGACTACGACCAGTGGATCCCGGCCAAGGGCCCGGGCACGATGGCCCATTTCCAGCGGGCCGACATCCCGTTCCATTTCGCGCTCGCCGACGCCTTCACCGTCTGCGACGCGTACCACTGCTCGCTGATGACCTCGACCGACCCCAACCGGTACTACCTGTGGACCGGGTTCACCGGCAACGACGGCAAGGGCGGCGGCCCGGTCCTGAACAACGCCGAGGCCGGCTACGACTGGACCACCTACCCCGAGCGGCTGCAGGCCGCCGGCGTCTCCTGGAAGATCTACCAGGACGCCGGGAACGGTCTGGACGCCGACGGCTCCTGGGGCTGGACCGACGACGCCTTCATCGGCAACTACGGCGACACCTCGGTCCTGTACTTCCACCAGTACCAGAACGCCAAGCCCGGCGATCCGCTGTACGACAACGCGCGCACCGGAACCAACGCCGCCGCCGGGCAGGGCTACTTCGACGTCCTCGCCCAGGACGTGAAGAACGGCACCCTGCCGCAGGTCTCCTGGATCACCGCGCCCGAGGCGTTCAGCGAGCACCCGAACTGGCCGGCCAACTACGGGGCCTGGTACATCGCGCAGGTGCTGGACGTGCTGACCTCCGACCCGGAGCTGTGGAGCAAGACCGCGCTGTTCATCACCTACGACGAGAACGACGGCTTCTTCGACCACGTGGTCCCGCCGTTCGCCCCCGGGGGTCCGGCCGGCGGCGCCTCCACCGCGGACGCGTCCACCGAGTACTTCCCCGGCGGCAACGGCTTCGCGGCCGGCTCCTACGGCCTCGGGCAGCGGGTGCCGATGTTCGTGGTGTCGCCGTGGAGCAGGGGTGGCTGGGTGAACTCCCAGACCTTCGACCACACGTCGGTGATCCGGTTCCTGGAGCAGCGCTTCGGCGTGCGCGAGCCGAACATCTCGGCCTGGCGACGGGCCGTGTGCGGCGACCTGACCAGCGCCTTCGACTTCGGCCGGCGCGAGAGCGCGGTGCCGGCCCTGCCGTCGACCGGCTCCTACGTGCCGCCGGACCACGCCCGGCACCCCAGCTATCCGCTGACGCTGCCGGCCAGCCCGGCCATGCCGAAGCAGGAGCCGAAGCCGCGCCCCGCCCGCGCGCTGCCGTACGACCTGGCGGCGGACGGTCGCCTGGCGGGCGGGGCGCTCACGGTCGCGTTCGCCAGCCACGGCCGGGCCGGCGCGAACTTCATCGTGACCTCGACCACTGATCCCACCGGTCCGTGGAGCTACACGGTCGGCGCCGGCCAGCACCTCACCGGCACCTGGAGGATGATCGGGGCGTACGACTTCGACGTGCGCAGCGCGAACGGCTTCCTGCGCGAGTTCAAGGGCGGCTCCGCCGAGGCCGGGCCGGAGGTGGTCGCGGCCCACGTCGCCGGCAGCCGCGAGCTGAAGCTGACGATCACCAACAGCGGCGACGCCGCCGTGACCCTGACCATCACCGACGCCTATTGCGGCGACCGCAAGAGCACCCAGAGCGTCCGCCCCGGCCAGCACGCGACGCACGTCGTCCAGGCGCAGGCAGCCGGCGGCTGGTACGACGTGACCGTCACCTCCGACCACGACGCGGCCTACGTCCGGCGCTTCGCCGGCCACGTCGAAGACGGCAAGCCGAGTGTGAGCGACCCGGCGATCATCACGCACTGACCGGACGGTCGACCAGCCAACTGAACAGCACCACCGCGAAACCGCGGCCGGCGGGCAAGGGGAATGCCCGCCGGCCGCCCTTACGCATCCCTTATTGATCGGGCGCTTACCGCCGGCGGGCGACCATCGAGGTATGAAGTCGCGAATCGCTTCGGCACTGGCCGTCCTGGCCTGCGTCGCCGCCCTGGCCGCCTGCTCGGGCAAGGGCTCGTCCGGCTCCGGCACGACGTCGCCGGCCGGGGCGGGCGTCAGCTCCTCCTCGACGGCTCCGGCCGGGACAACCGGCACCGGCACCGGCACCGGCGGCGCGGCCAACGCCGCGCCGAGCACTGACACGCGCGCCGTACGCAGCGGCTCCGCCGAGCCCGACGGCGACCTGTCGTCCCTGGACCAGCAGCTGTCCGCCGTCGACGGCGCGCTGAGCTCGGCCGAGCCGACCCACACCGCCGACGACAACGGCTGATTCCGCAATCCTCAAGGAGAACCGATCATGTCTTTGCGCACCATGACCCTGCGCACCCGGCTGAGCGCCGCCGCCGTCGGCGCCGTCTTCGCCGTCGGAGCCGCCGCGCTGCCCGCGCACGCCGCCTCGGGCGAGCCCGGCGCCGCCGCGCTGACCGCGGCCAAGGCCAAGGTGACCGACGGCCTGACCGACCGCCTCAGCACCCTGACGGAGCTGCAGACCCGGCTGGCCGGCGCCAAGGACGTCCCGGACGCCGCCCGCGGCACCCTCACCTCGCTGCTGTCCTCCGACATCAGCGGCCTGACCGCGCTGAAGACCAAGGTCGCGGGGGAGACCACGGTGGCCGCGGTCCGCGCCGACGGCAAGGCGATGGTCGACGACTTCCGGGTCTACCTGCTGGTCGCGCCGAAGGTGCATCTCACGCACGCGCTCGCCGCCGAGAACGACGCGGCCGCCAAGCTGACCAAGGTCCACGACGCGCTCGCCGAGCGGCTGGCCAAGGATCCGGCCGCCGACACCCAGGCGAACAAGGATCTGCTGGCCGATCTCACGGGGCAGGTCAAGGCCGCCGACGCGGCCATCGACGGCAAGGAGCAGGCGCTGCTGGCCTTGCAGCCCGGCCCGGACGGCAAGGCGATCAGCGCCTCGGTCAAGGACATCAGCGGCGCGGCCAAGACCGCCCGTGAGGATCTGCGCAAGGCGGTCGCGGACGCCAAGAAGGTGCGGGACGCCATCAAGAGCACTGGCACCAAGGGCGGCTCGCAAGGCTGACCCGTCCCGATCCTTGGCGGAAGAAGGCATGCGAAAGGCCCCGCGGTACGCGTCCCGCGGGGCCTTCCGATGTCAGCTTCGAAGCGTCAGCTCAAGACCGTTCTGGGTTTAGAACGGGGTGTCGTTGTGCTGGCTGTCGCAGGCCTTGTAGATGAAGGGCGCGACGTTCTCCGACAGCGGGCCGTCCCACTCCCAGGCCGCGGCGCACCAGTTGTTGGCGACGTCCGTGCCGCCGACACCGATGGTGCTGGTGCCGCTGGTCTGGTTGTTGCAGGTGTCGTAGCTGAACGCGGCGGCGTTGGTGGACGCCGGGCCGGGCCAGCTCCACGGCGCGGCGCACCAGTTGTTGCCGACGTTGACTCCCGCGTGGGCCGGGACGGCCGCGGCGAGCATTCCGCCGGTGGAAACCACCGAGGCGGTGAGGGCGGCGAGTTTGCGCATCGCGTGCTCCTTGTCTTTTGGGTCGAGGTGATGCGACCGCCCAGCGCACTTCACGCGGGCGGGGTCACGCTCGGGACGGCCATCCGGGGACGGCGCGGCCCGATCGCGGGTCTTGTGTCGAGGTGGGGTGCGGGCTCTAGAAGGTGAGCTGCACGCCCAGGACCGAGGCGTTGCGCAGGACCGAGATCGGGCCCAGCGGACCGGGTCCGCTGGCGACCTCGTCGTTGCAGGCCGCGTACGGCATCGGGCCCTGGCCCAGCGGTCCGTCGATGCCGAGCGGGGCGACGCACAGGTTGTCCAGAGCGTGGACGCCGCCGTCGCCGCCGACCTTGTTGTTGTCGCAGGCCCGGTACGGCGCCGGGACCACGTTCTCTGACAGCGGCCCGGACAGCCGGACCGGTGCGACACACCAGTTGTTCGCCACGTCGAGCACGTCGTCGGCGCCGGATGCGCTCGGCGGTGCGCCCGGCGGAGCGGGGGTCGGGACCTGTGCGGTGGCGGCCGCGGCGGTGCCGGCCTGGAGCAGGCCGCCGCCGAGGGTCGCCGCCGCGGCCGCGGCCACGGTCAGGATTGCGCGGGAACGCAACGTCATACTCCCTTGGTAAGTCAGGACGGGCCCGGCGGTTCAGCGGGCCGGGCCCATCCCTGTTGGGCTAGATGCCGCCGAGGATCCCGCCGACCATCGGCAGGCCGGCCGCGGGACCACCCGTGGGCGGGCAGGGCAGCGGAACCGGGGGCGGAGGCGGAGCCGGCGGCGTGACCACCGGCGGGCACGGAACCGGCGGGCACGGAACCGGCGGGGGTGCCGGCGGTGCGGGCGGTGCGGGCGGCGGGCACGGCTCCGGCGGGGTCACCGGAGGCGGAGGCGGGGCCGGCGGCGCGGGCGGTGCCGGGGGCGGGCACGGAACCGGCGGGGGCGTCGGGACCGGAGGCGGCGGCACCACCGGGGGTGACGGCGGCGTCGGGGGGACCGGCATCGGCGGGGTCGGCGGGGTCGGCGGAACCGGGGGCTGCGGCGGCTGCGGAATGCAGATCACCTCGCACACCGGCGGCGGGGTGACCACCGGCGGCGGCGCCGGCGGGTTCACGACCGGCGGCACCACCGGGGGTGCCGGCAGCGGCGGGGCGTCGTTGCGCTGGCTGTCGCAGACCATGTACGGGAACGGCGCGACGTTCTCCGACAGCGGCCCCTCCCAGTTCCAAGGAGCGGCACACCAGTTGTCGCCGACGTTGGTGCCCGAAGGACCGACGTGGATGGCGTTCTGCTGGTCGTTGCAGGCGTCGTAGCTGAACGTCGCGGCGTTCGTCGACAGCGGGCCGGGCCAACTCCACGGTGCGGCGCACCAGTTGTTGCCCACGCTCACCGCGTGGGCGGCGCCGGCGGCGGCGACAACCGCACCACCGGAAGACAAGGCCGCAGCGGCGAGTGAAATGTATTTACGCATCGCCGACTCCTCTCATCGCGTTTCGGAAGGGGGGAACTGCGGCCTTCAACGCGGCGGGAGATCAGCAGGTCACGAAGTAGTCAGCATTCGGGTGGCGTGCATCTGACAGAACAAAAAGAGAGTGCCGGTCCCCGACGAGGATCGCGGGTGCCAGTGGACTGACAACCGATGGGAAGAGTGGCGCCAAGAGTGACGCCAAGGCAAGAGTCCGGGGACGACAGAGCCCCGGCCGTCAGCGCCCCGGCGCCCTCAGCCCGGCCGGCAGCGCCGCGCCGAGGTGCTCGATGTCCGTGACCGGCTTGGCGTGCCCGGAGTCCACCGCCGAGCGCGCGATGTCGACGATCTGCTGCGGCAGCGCGACCAGGTGGCGGGCGAAGTCGTCGAAGTCGTTGCCGATCTTCTTCAGCAGCTCGGCGCACACGCTGGCGGCGTCGCGGTTCTCGGAGTCGCGCGGGTCGTCGTCGTCGAACAGCCACACCGAGCCGCCGTCGGCGCCGCGGATCTTCAGCGCCAGCATGCCGCCCTGTACGTAGCCGATGCCGAGGAACTCCTCGGTGAACCGGTCGTACAGCGCCTGGTTGGCGTAGACCAGGTCCTGGTGCGGGTCCTCGCGGCGCAGCCCGAACAGCCACTGGTCGGCGATGAAGCCGCCGGCCAGGTTCACCGCCGGGCTGATCGGCCGGCCGCCGTCGGTGCCGGCCAGGAACCGGCGGTAGGACGGCGGCAGCGCGAAGCCCAGGTGCTGCTCCAGCTGCTTCATCGCCTCCTCCGGCACCGAGCCGCTGCGCTCGAAGGCCACCGGCTCCAGCATGCCCTCGGTGAACAGCCCGGAGCGGTTGCGGTCGGCCTTGAGCGTGGCCATGCCGCCGTGGTGCCGGAACGCGCCGTGCAGCTCCACCGGCACGCAGTGCAGCATCCGCGACTCGGCGGCGTGCGCCCAGGTCCAGCCCTGCGGCGTGGCGGTGTTCGGCCGGCCCCCCCACAGCTGGTCGCCGGTCGCGGCGGCCAGCAGGTTGGCGGCGATGACGTCGGTGACCCGGATCTCGTCCACGGACAGCCCCGAGGGCGGGTCGGCGATCTGCACGGTGTGGCGTGCATAGACCGCGAACTCCGGGTATCCGTGCATGGTCAGGTAGATGCCGTGCGGGAACTTGCGGTCGAGTTCGGGGTCGCTGAACTCGATGATCCGTCCGGCGAACTGGCCGTTCGGTATGCCGTGCCGCTGTGCGGATGCCTGTGCCATCTGAGGTCTCGCTCCGGCCTTCACTTCTAGGGTCCGGTAGAAAGGTACCGGCTCCCCTGGC
>JAEKKI010000186.1 GCA_019510485.1 Catenulisporales bacterium | reverse complement strand
GGGTGACAGCATGACAACGCCGGAGGGTACTTTTTACGTGCTCGATATAGCAGCGTCCGTCGAGGGCAGCAGGAACCGGATCACAGGGCGGGGGTGCCGACTTGGGGGTGGTCGGCGCCGCTTCGGGGGCCGGCCGTAAGCGATGCGGCAGAGGACCCGTGTGATCCAGCGCGGGCCCCGGCGCGGCGAGGCCAGATCTTTGGGTGCGTGCCGCGGCGGCCAGCCGGGCAAGAGCGCGAGCCCCAGATGCTCGCTCGGGTCAACCAGGTGCGCAAGGCGGTGGCCGCGATGATGCCAACGGTGGAGTCGGCTCGGCACTCACTACAGCGTGTGCGGGACTTGGTCAGCCGCGTACCGCGGTCAGGCACTCGTCGTACAGGTCCATGAGGGCGCCCTCGCCATTGTTCGCTACCCACGTCATCGACGCGGCGTGACCTGAGCATTGAGGAGTCCACTTGGTGCCATCGGATGTCCAGCGGCACCACAATGGCATCACGCTTGACCTGCGAATCTACAAACGTGAGCCAACTTTGGTGCCATCAGGCTTGCCTGACGCCAAAAGTGGTGCCATAGTGGTGCCATGAAGTTGAACCCGTACGTGGCCGGCGTCCGCTCCGAGCTGCTGACCGTCGCCGAGGCCGGCGGGGAGGCGGCCGTGGAGCTGGCCGAGCGCCTCACCTCGCCGCTGGAGTCGGCGATCCGGCTGACCCTGCTCCAAGCGTTGAGCGCGGCTGCGGAGGAGATCACCGCCGAACTCGCGCCGGGCTCGGTGGAGGTGCGGCTGCGCGGTGCCGATCCGGAGTTCGTGGTCTCGGTGCCGGCGTCGGCGGCGCCGGGTCCGGTCGAGTCGGGCGGCGAGGAGCCGGCTGCCGCGTCGGTGTCGCAGGTGCAGTTGCCCAGTGCGCCGGAGGACGACGACGGTCAGATGGTTCGCATCAACCTCCGGTTGCCGGCGCATCTGAAGTCGCGCGTCGAGGAGGCGGCTGACGCGCTCGGGTTCTCCGTCAACAACTGGCTGGTTCGCGCGGCCGCCGCGGCGTTGGAGAACGAGCAGCGGCAGCCCCGTCAACCGCGGACCATCGTGACGACCGGGCAGAGCCTGTCGGGCTGGGCCCGGTAGCGCGAGACCGCCGAGGCGTCACCTAGCGGCGCCGCGCGGCGCCGCACATCAAAGCACATCACCACACCTCAGAGCACTCATCGCCAAGAGAAGGACTCACCATGCCCACTTTCGCCACCCCCGCCCCCATCTCCGCCGTCCTCGACCTGGGCTGCGGCAACGCCACCCTCGTCGCCTCGGACCGCGCCGACACCGTCGTCGAAGTCCGCCCGGCCGACCCGGGCAACCCCTACGACGTCAAAGCCGCCGAGGCCACCCGCGTCGAGTTCGAAGACGGCCGGCTGCGTGTCGTCGGCAAGAAGCCGAAGTGGTTCAGCACCGCCAAGAAGTCGGAGTCGGTGTTGCTCCGCATCGAGCTGCCGACCGGCTCCGCGGTCCGCGCCACCAGTCCGTACGGGGACCTCGACCTCGGCGGCAGCTTCGGGGACGTCCGGCTGGAGACCGCCTTCGGCGAGATCCGGGTGGAGCAGTCGGCCTCGCTGACCGCCAGCACCTCGATGGGCCTGGTCGACGTCGGGCACGTCGCCGGGCGCGCCGAGGTCTCCACCAGTTCCGGCACCGTGCGGGTGCACCGGGTGGACGGCGAGGCGGTGCTGAAGAACTCCAACGGCGTCTGCCACCTCGGGCGGGTCGACGGCGACGCGCGCATCTCCTGCTCCAACGGCGACATCCTCGTCGACCACGCCGGCGGCGGCGTCCGCGCCAAGACCGCCAACGGCAAGATCCGCCTGGAGCACGTGGAGGACGGCGAGATCGAGGCGCTGACCGCGGTCGGCACCGTCGACGTCGGCGTGCTGCGCGGTGTGCCCGCCTACCTGGACGTGGAGACCACCATCGGCCGCGTCTACAACGAGCTGGAGGCCGGGGCCGCCCCGGAGCCCGGCGAGCGCTCGGTGCGGCTGCGGCTGCGCAGCACCACCAGCGACATCACCATCCGGTACGCGGAGCAGGGCTGAGAAGACGCAGAGTCCTGAGACCAGAAGAGGGGGACCACCATGTCCAGGCCGGCGATAGCCGTGAAGGGACTGCGCAAATCCTTCCCCGGCGCCCAGAAGGGCGACCCGCCGAAGGTCGTGCTGGACGGCTTCGACCTCACCGTCGAACCCGGCACGGTCCACGCCCTGCTCGGCCCGAACGGGGCCGGCAAGACCACCGCCGTCCACATCCTCACCACCTACCTGCGCCCGGACGCCGGACAGGTCGCGGTCGCCGGCCACGACGTACTCGCCGAGCCGGACCGGGT
Source organism: Catenulisporales bacterium (assembly GCA_019510485.1). Classification (GTDB taxonomy): domain Bacteria; phylum Actinomycetota; class Actinomycetes; order Streptomycetales; family Catenulisporaceae; genus Catenulispora. The sequence continues at coordinate 44,763 of JAEKKI010000186.1, read as the reverse complement.
CCGCGCGGCGATCGGCGTCACCGGGCAGTTCTCCGCCGTCGACTGGCTGCTCACCGGCCGGGAGAACCTGAAGCTGATGGCCGATCTCAACCATCTGGGAAAGGCCGAGGGCAGGCGGATCGCGGACTCCCTGCTGGAGCGCTTCGACCTGGTCGACGCCGCCGACAAGGTCTCCTCCACCTACTCCGGCGGCATGAAACGGCGCCTGGACCTGGCGATGACCCTGGTCGCCAAGCCCGCGGTGGTGTTCCTGGACGAGCCGACCACCGGGCTGGACCCGCGCAGCCGCCGCACCACATGGGAGTTCGTACGCGAACTGGTCGCCGGCGGCACCACGATCCTGCTCACCACGCAGTACCTGGACGAGGCCGACGAACTGGCCGACCGGGTGTCAGTGCTCGACGACGGCCGCATCGTCGCCGACGGCACCGGCGCCGAGCTCAAGCGGCGCGTCCCCGGCGGGCGGATCGAGGTGGAGTTCGCCGACCGGGCCGAGCTGGACGCCGCCGCGCGAGCCCTGAACGTGTCGGCGCCAAGCAGCCTGACGCTCCGACTGCCGCACGACGGCGGCGTGCGCTCGCTGCGCGCCGTGCTGGACGCCCTGGACGACGCCGGGGTGGACGCCGCGGGACTGACCGTGAAGGCATCCGATCTGGACGACGTCTTCTTCGCCCTGACCGGCCACGCCGCCGAGCCGACCGACGAACGCACCGACGACAGCACCGACGAACGCACCGACGAACGCATCGAGAAGGAAGCACTCCGATGAGCCCGCACGCCTTCGCCGACACCATGACCATGGCCCGCCGCGACTTCAAGCACACAGCCCGCTACCCGATGCTCCTCGTCTCCACCGTGGTCGCACCCGGCTTCCTGCTCGTGATGTTCGTCGCGATCTTCGGCGGAGCCATGAAAGCCGCACTGGTCGGCACCGGAACCGCCCACTACGTGGACTACATCACCCCCGCGATCCTGATCCAGACCGTCGCCTTCAGCGCCCAGAGCACGGCGATCACCGTCAACGTCGACATGACCGAAGGCGTCATAGCCCGATTCCGGACCATGGCGATCGCCCGTACCTCGGTACTCACCGGCACGGTCGTCGGCTCCATCGCCCGAACCGTGATCGCGATAGCGCTCCTGTTCGCGGTGGCCGTGGGCCTGGGATACCGCACCCACGGCACCGTGCTCGGCTGGCTCGCCGCGCTGGCCCTGATCGGACTGCTGACCCTGGGCTTCATGTGGCTGTCCGTCGGCTTCGGCCTGAACGCCAAAACCGTGGCCGGAGCCAGCTCCTCCGTAGTGGCGCTGGAGTTCCTGCCGTTCATCTCCGGGGCGTTCGTGCCCACCGGCTCGATGCCGACCGCGGTCCGCTGGGTTTCCGAGAACCAGCCGTTCAACCCGATCATCGACAGCGTGCGCGGACTGCTCGGCGGGTCTCCGGTGGGGCACCAAGGCTGGGTCGCGCTGGCCTGGTGCGCCGGATTTGCGGTGTTGGGTTACGTTTGGGCGCGCCGGCTCTACGATCGCGAACCCGTCAGGTGACGCACCCGCTGATATCGCTACCCGCTCCACCGAGTTTGGATTCGGTGGAGCGGGTAGCGGTGTTCGCGGTGGCGTGTCCATACGCCGCCCGTTGCACGCCATGAGAGTTGGGAAGGGGTGGCGATGGCGGCCTGTCAGCCTCCGCTGCTGCCGCTCCCGCTGAAGTCGAGGACGAACAGGTCGGCCACGCCGGCGAGTTGGAGCACCCGTCGCACCGCCTCCGACGGCGAGGCGAGGGTGAGCCGCGCCCCGGAGGCGTCGGCCTTCTGCTGGGCGCGGATCAGCGCGCGCAGGCCCATGGAGTCCAGGAACGCCACCTTGGAGCAGTCGACCACCACGGCCGCGCCCGGCCGCACCTGCTCGTCCAGCACCGTCCACAGCGCGTCGGCGGCGGCCAGGTCCACGTCGCCGGACACCGTCACCACGGTCCCGCCCGTGCCCCCACCCCCATTCCCGGGCCCGAGGCCCGCGCCGACCCGATTCGGGTCGCCGTCGACCTCGACCGAGAACCCCTCGACCGCCATGGCGCCTCCTGTCACACCCAGCCCGCGTGATCCCCGATCGCTACCGACGATATCGGGTCCTGTTACTGCTGGGAATCAGGCGCGATGAGTCCACGCCGCCTGGCCCATATGCTTCTGGCCCCCGGGCCCGCGGCGCCCGGCCGGGCCCGCCGCTTCGTGGAGGACACCTGCCGCCGCTGGCGGGCCGCCGAAGTGGCCGCCGACGCGGCCCTGGTGATCAGCGAACTGGTGACCAACGCGGTCCGGCACGCCGGCACCGAGGTCCGGGTGGCCCTGGAGCTGCGCGACGGCCGCCTGACCGTCAGCGTCCACGACCGCGGCCCGGGCCTGCCGCACCTGATCCCGGCGGCCGACCGCGATTTCGGCGGCCGGGGACTGGCGATCGTGGCCCGATTAGCGGAAGCCTGGGGCGTGGCGGTCGCCGACGACGGCGGCAAGGCGGTCTGGTGCCGGCTGTGGCCGCGTGTCGCGGTCGCGGCCGGGGCACAGTGGGCGCTGTGGAGAGGGAGTCTGGAGCTATGGAGCGCAAGCGTGTGAACGACGGCGGCGGTGCGGGCGGTTCGCGCGATGCGGTCGGCACGGGTGGTGACGGATTCACCGCGAAGGGTGGTCGAATGGTGGGCGACGCTACTCGCGATGGCATGGTGATGGGTATCGGTACGGCGGCGGCCTCCGTCGCCGGACCGGGTGGCGTCGGCATGGTGATCGGCGTCGATGAGTCCGTCGGCGGCGCTACCGGCGTCGGCCCGGCCGCGTCCGGCGTCGGCGAGGCGATCGGCGTCGGCGGGATAGGACTTGAGGAGACGGCCGGTATCGGTGACGTGAGCGTCGGTGAGGTTGGTGAAGTGGGCGTGGCCGATTTCGGCGATGGATCGGTGCCGGTGACCCTGCGGATTCCGGCTGATCGCGACTATGTGGTGTTGGTGCGCTCCGCCGCCGGGCATCTCGGCGCCCGGGCCGGGTTCTCGATGGCCGAGATGCAGGACTGGCGGCTCGCGGTGGACGAGGCCTGCGGCCTGCTGCTGCTGCCGGACGAGGTCGACGCCACCGGCGAGGAGCTGGAGTGCGTGTTCCGGCTGGGTGCCGACGCCGTGGCCGTGACCGTCGCCGCCGAGGCCAGGCCCGGCTCCAAACCGCAGGTCGGCGGGTTCGGATGGTCGCTGCTGGCGGCCTTGGTGGACGGCCTGCGCTGGGCCGAGGAAGACGGCCGGGTGCGGGTGGACATCGTGAAGCGGGCAGCGGGACTCGACGGCGCCGGCCGGGCGGGGGCGCGGTGAGCCGGGGCGTGAGCGGGTCCGAGGTCGGGCCGGGGTCCGGCGACGCCGTGGGCAGCCGGGGCCGGCATGCCGGCGCGCGCGAACCCACGCTGCGGCGGGCCGCCGACTATGCCGAGACCGCCGGCCACAACGACCACGGCACACACCGCGACGAGCGGTTCGAGGACGGGACCGAGATACCCGAGCAGCTCCCGCGCGTACCCTACGCAGGCCAGGACGCACAGATGTCACCTCTCGACCCGACGACCGCCGAGCCGCCGCGTCCCGAGCCGTCCCCGCGCGCATCGCGCTCCCGCCCCGAGACCGGAGGCCGCACCACCCTCCCCGATCGCGACGACCGTCCCCTGGACCGGCACCCCGAGCTCTCCAGCCCCCGCCTGCCCACCCCGCGCTCCGGCGGCGCCCCCCGCGACCGTGCCCAGCACCGGGCCGCGATCCACCGCCGGTTCGAGGAACTCGCCGCCTGCAAGCCGGGCAGCGACCGGCACCGCGTGATCCGCGACGAGCTCATCGCCGAGCACATGAACTACGCGCGCTACGTCGCCTCGCGCTTCAGCGTGCCGGCCGACAACGCCGAGGACCTGGAGCAGGTCGCGTACCTGGCGCTGATCAAGGCGGTCGACAACTTCGACCCGGCGCGCGGCACCGCCTTCCTGGGCTACCTGACACCGATGGTCACCGGCGAGATCAAGCGCTACTTCCGCGACGCCACCTGGGACGTGCACGTCCCGCGCCGCATGCAGGAGCTGAGCCTGGCCCTGCACGGCGCCCCGGCCGAGCAGCTGGAGCGGCGGCTGGGCCGCTCGCCGACGATCGCCGAACTGGCCGAGCACCTCGGCGCGCTGCCGGAGGAGATCGTCGAGGCCTTCGACGCCTCGGCCGCCTACAGCGCCACCTCCCTGGAGCGTCCGCTGGTCCCCGGCGACGAACAGGGCGCGAGCCTGGGCGAGACCCTCGGCGAGGACGACGACGCCTACCAGTGGGTGGTCGACCGCGAGGCGCTCAAACCGCTGCTGGCCGCGCTGCCGGAGCGGGACAAACGCATCCTGCTGATGCGCTTCTTCCGCGGTATGACGCAGAGCCAGATCGGTGCCGAGCTCGGCGTGTCGCAGATGCAGGTGTCGCGGTATCTCACCCGGATCCTCGGCACGCTGCGGGACGCGGTGCTCCACGACGACGAGGACGGCCCCGGCGGCAGCGCCAGGAGCAACGGAACCGACGACGGCGACGCGAACCCCGTCGCAGGCCGCCGGGTCTGACCGGTGCTCACGGAATCAGCGTCCGCAGCACCCGCAGCAGGTGACCGACGTCCACCGGCTTCGGCACGTGCACGTCCATCCCGGCGGCCAGGCACTTGGCGCGGTCGGCGGCCGAGGCCTCGAACGTCACCGCGACGATCGGGGTGTCGCCGCCGCGCTCCAGCTCGCGGATCCGCGCGGCGGTGGCGTAGCCGTCCAGGCCCGGCAGCGCCACCTCCAGCAGCACCGCTCGGATCGTCGGATCACGCCGCACGGCCTCGATCCCGTCCAGGCCGGTCGCCGCGTAGACCACGCTCAGGCCCCTGACCGCCAGGGCGCTGCTGAGCGCGTAGACGCCGCGGGCGTCGTCGTCCACGATGAGGACCCGCTGGCCCTCGAACGCGGGCTGCGCCGGCTGCTTCGGCTTCGTGGCGCCCGCCGGGCCGTCGGACCGACCGCGGGGGGCGCCGGAGGTCGTATCGCACCGGCTGTCGGAGTGGTCGGCCATCCCACCATCCTCCGTCGAGCGCGCCCGTTTGAGAACACTGATTCGGATCGGACACCGAATGGCATGTGCGGGAGCGGGTACCCGCTAGCCATTGGTTCCGGTGCACATGCCCGGTCAAGGCTCCGATGGAGTCCGGATGCCGGGGCGTGCGGGAAGTCGTGTTGGGGAGCGTGACGCCGTGCTGATCACCCTGATAGTCATCCTGGTCATCCTCGCCGCCCTGGCCGCGGCCTGGGTCTTCGGCCCGCCGGGCTGGCGGACGTCGGCCACCGGCGCGTTCGGCGGACTGTCGACGCGAGTGGGCCGGTTCATCGACAGCGGCCGGGCCCCGGACCATCCGGCGGCCGGCGCCGGCGGGATCGCCGCCTCACCGCCCCCGCCGCGGTTCACCGACCGGGACCGCGCCTACCTGAACGGCGTCTGGAACCACGTGGAGAGCACCTTCGTGAGCGATCCCCGGGTGGCCGTGGAACTCGCGCGCAGCACCGCCTCCGGGTTCTTCACGGCGCACGGTGTGGCCGTCGACGGACTGCCGGAGGGGCCGAACGGCGAGGTGGAGGACACCGAGACCCTGCGGCAGCGGCTGCTCGCGATCAAGGCGTGGTCGGACCGGGAGGCCGCGCACTGAGCCGGCGCGGCTGCCGCCGCCGTACCCGGCAGCCGCGCCGTCGGTTCCCGCGTCGCTTCGGTGTCGCTTCGGCGTCGCTTCCGTGTCTCAGCGGCGCCCCCATCGGCGCCGGGACCACCCCGGGCGCCAGCTCGCCTGGTAGCCGAGCAGATGCACGGCCAGACAGGCCAGCCCGGCGAGCATCAGGCTGGTCGGGGTGACCCAGGCGTTGCTCGGCTTGGTCTCGGATCCGTTGACGATGAACGCGATCACGAACAGCACGACGGAGGCGAATCCGAACATGGGCTGCTCCTTCCGCTGGTCTGCCGCTGTTCCCTGCCGATCCTCCTACTCCGATATCCGCGCGAACGGTTTCAAATCGTGAGTGCGGGTAGCGGGCACACGGCGCGGCGCAAGCCCGGCCGCGCAGGCAGTGAGGAGGCTGCGCATGAGCATCACTGAGGAAAGGGAGAGTCCCTACGAGATCGGCGTGAGCACGGCGTGCACCGACGGCGACTGCGGTCATCTGCACCGGCTCATCATGGACCCGACCAGCCGGGCGCTGACCCACTTGGTGATCGGCAAGGACGTGCACTCCGCACGCCTGGTACCGATCAGCCTGGTCGACACCTCCGACGCCGACGGCATCCGGCTGATCTGCGGCACCGCCGAGTTCGACCGGCTGGAGCCGGCCGAGGCCACCGAGATCATCCAGGCTCCGGCCACCGGTTCGATGCCGACCAACAGCGGCGCGCTCGGCGGTTACGGCGCTCGCCCCAAGACCGAGACCGTCACCTACGACCGGGTCCCGGCCGGCGAGGTCCAGCTGAAGGCCGGCGAGCGGGTCCACGCCGCCGACGGCGACATCGGCCGCGTCAAGGGCCTGGTGGCCGCCCCCGACAACCACGTGACGGCGATCCTGCTCACCGAGGGCCACCTGTGGACCCGCAAGGAGGTGGCGGTGCCGATCCGCAACGTGGTCGACGCCACCTTCGGCGTCCAGGTCGATCTGACCCGCGACGAGGTCAAGGACCTCCCGCCGGTGGACCTGACCAAGATCGGCTAGCCCTGGGCGACGCAGAGCACGCAAGACGAGTACGAGTACGAGTAACGGTCACAGACGGCGGCGCGAGTCCCGCGGCGGCCACAGGACTGGCGCATAGTGCGGCGCCAGACGGGGAGCCGCCGCGGGCCGCGACCGCATGTGACGTGATCCACGACGTGATCCACGACGTGATCCACGACGTGATCCACGGCGAAGCGAACCCGAGACCGCAGGCGGGTGCGGGCCCGGGTTCGCTGCCGTCAAGTGTGGGGGCGGCGCGGGGCGGCGCGCAGGCCTTTCAGCGGGCGTCGTGGTCCGCGATCGGGGATGCGGGGCGAGCAGGCTGGTCAGCTGCCTGAGCCCGGGGTTAATTCGGGGGCGCGCGGCGGGGCGCACGCGCCGACACGTTCAGCCCCGATGACGATGACTCGTCGTGTGGTTCGAACTCGCCGATGTCGAGCTTGACGGCGCCGAGCTGTGGGGCGGCGGCGAACTCGACGTCGACGGCGCCGATGAGCTCGGAGTGCTGCTCGGCGTCGTCGAGGACAGCGAACTCGTGGTGGGGGCGCTGGAGGAAGATGTGGTCGAGTGCGACGATGACGCCGAGGCGCTGTGAGTCGAGGCCGACGTGCTCGGCGCGGTGACGGAATTGCTGGTCGCGGTCGGCGTCGGCGTCGGATTCGGCGCTGAGCTGCCGGACGTCCGGGGCGAGGTCGTGTGCACCGAGCGGGTCAGCGGCGTCGAACTACCGCTGGTGGCCGCCGGGACCGACGCGGCGGGCGGCGTGTTCTGTTGGTGGCCGCCGCTGTGCAGCGCCAGGACCAGGGCGGTCGCCAAAGCCGCGATGACTGCGGTCGCCAGCGCTCCCACGACCAAGCCCGCACCGCCTCTGCGGTGTCCCTCGGGCGGCGGCTCTCCGACCCCGACGCGCTCGGTCGCCCGATCCGGCACCGGAGGCAGCGCCTGCGTCGCGACGATCGGCGGTTCGCCCGCCGCCATCGCAGCGGCCGCGCCGGCGCCGGGAACCGGATCCGCAGCGTCAGCCCTCGTGCGAGCACCGTTCTCGGTATCAGCCTTCGGAAAGACCGCGAGCCCCTCGTAATCCAGGATCTCGGCCGCACTCTGCGCTATGGCCGCCGTCAGCTCCGCCGGCAGCCACGGCCCGTCCGGAGCCCGCGCCGTCTGCTGCACGATCTGCGCGGTCGTCGGCCGCTGCGCCGGGTCCTTGGCCAGGCACGACCGGATCAGCGGCACCAGCGGCTCCGGCACCCCGGCCAGATCCGGTTCCTCGTGTCCGATGCGGTACAGCAGCGCGTGGTCCGGCCCGGTGCCGAAGGGGTTGTGGCCGGTGGCGGCGTAGGCCAGGACCGTGCCGAGGGAGAACACGTCGGTGGCGCCGGTGAGGGCGTGGCCGCGGGCCTGCTCCGGGGACATGAAGCCGGGGGAGCCCACGACGGTGCCGAACTCGGTGTGGGTGAAGTCGGTCGCGGCGCTCACCCGGGAGATGCCGAAGTCGATCACCCGCGGGCCGTCCACCGCCAGTATCACGTTCGAGGGCTTCATATCCCGGTGCACCACCCCCGCGGCGTGGATCTCCGCCAGCGCCCGCGCCAGCCCGCCGGCCAGCACCAGCAGCGAGGACTCCGGCAGCCGCCAGCCCTCGGCCACCGCCGCGCGCAGCGTCTGCCCGGACACGTACGCGGTCGCCAGCCACGGCATCGCCGCCTCCGGATCGGCGTCCACCACCGCCGCGGTGTACCGCCCGGAGACCAGCCGCGCGGCGGCCACCTCCTGGCGGAACCGCCGCCGGAACTCCGGATCGTCGGCCAGCTCCGGCTTGACCGCCTTGACCGCGACGGTGCGGCCCCCGCGCGTACGTCCCAGGAACACGTGCCCCATCCCCCCGGAGCCGAGCCGGGCGATCAGGACGTAGGGGCCAACGGTGCGCGGATCTGGTGCCTGGAGCGGTTGCACCTCGCGGACCTCCCCGATCGGGCGCTGTAATTATTCTGGAACCGGTGTTGACGTGACTTGTAGATCCACAGCATCGCAGCGGACTGAAGCGCGGAGAGGCGCTAATACCCGCGACGCGCCCGACGATCCACCCGATCGAGCGCATCCGGCGCCTCCCGCACCCCGGATACCACCGATGACCGGTTCCACACCGGAATGCCCGCATCGAACAAAACGGGACCGGTCCCCGGGCACTCGCGTTACGATGCCCACACGGTCAGTCTCGGTACCAAGGGGTGGGTATCCATGCAGCGCAAGCGGGTCGTTTCCGAAGTCGCCGCCGCGGCGGTCCTCATGGCGGTCGCGGTCACGAGTACGGCTTGTTCGTCCTCTGGCACCGCCGGTAGCAGCGGCGACATCGGCAAACCCGCCGCGGCTCCCGGGGGCGACGCCCGCGCGCAGGGCCTGACCCTGTTGGCGAAGATGACCGCGCCGCAGGCCGTGGCCGTGTCCAGCAAGGCCGTCTCCTCGAAGCAGAGCGCCAAGGTGCACCTGACCCTGACCATGCCGACCTTGTCCGAGACCCTCGACGGCACTGTCGGGTTCGGGGCCGCCTTGAAAATGGACACGACGATGTCCATGAAGGCCGGGACGGGCTCGGACCCGCAGGTGGCCGCCGGGCTGTCCCAGATGGGGACGATGGGCGTGCGGATGCTCGACTCGGTCGCCTACATGGAGATGGGCAAGAACCCCCAGATCGCCGCCGCTCTGCAGGGCAAGACCTGGGTCAAGCTGGACTTCGCGAACCTCGACCAGATCCCGGCGCTGAAGTCGATGTCCTTCGTGAAGGATGTGACGAAGAACACGAACCCGGCCGCCAAGCTCGACACGCTGCTGGCCGCGCCGGACCTGAAGATGGTCGGCACCGAGCAGCACAACGGGGTTCAGACGCTGCACTACTCCGGGACCGTCTCGCTGGACGACATGCTCAAGGCGTCAGCCGCCGGCACCGGCATGACCCAGCAGGACCTGGACGACGCCCGGACCGCGATGCAGAAGGCCGGCGTCACCAAGACCGGCTACGACGTCTGGGTCGATGGCGGCGATCTGCCGGTCGAGGTGAAGTTCAGCGAGGACACCAGCGCCGGGGCGGTTTCCGGCGATCTGACCTATAGCGACTGGGGAACGCCGGTCTCGGTCACGGCGCCGCCCGCGGATCAGACGGTGGACTTCGTCAAGCTGATGAACGGTCTGAAGGGGTAGAACAGCGCGGACAAGCGGTGGTGTCGGGGCGTGTGTACGTGCTCCGACAGCACCGCGCACCATGGCAGGATGCGCTCATGGCCACCCTGCTGATCGTCCACCACACGCCGTCCCCGGCGCTGCAGGCGATGTTCGAAGCCGTCGTCGCCGGCGCCACCGACGAGCAGATCGAGGGCGTCACCGTGGAGCGCCGCCCGGCCTTGGCCGCGACCGTTGTCGACCTGCTGGCCGCCGACGCCGTGATCGTGGGGACGCCGGCGAACATCGGCTATATGTCGGGGGCGTTGAAGCATTTCTTCGACCAGGTCTACTACCCCTGCCTCGACGCCACGAAGAAGCTCCCCTACGCCGCATACATCCACGGCAACAACGACACCGCCGGGGCCCTGCGCGGCATCGAGTCCATCGCCGGCGGTATGGGCTGGGAGCGGGTGTTCCGGCCGGTGACCGTGGTGGGGGAGCCGTCGAAGGCGGATCTGGAGGCCTGCTGGGAGCTCGGGGCCACGGTCGCGGCCGGAATCATGCCTCAGTGATGCTGCCGCATCGGTGATGCGGGCCGGTCGTTCATGACGGGGTCCATGTCGAAGACGAGGCGTTCTCGCAGGTCAGCGTATCTGTTGCTGGGCTGTCCGGGCGACGTTCAGGACAGCTCGGGCCGCGCCGCCCGCCAAGCCCGCTTCACCCGCTTGTCGAAGCCCTTCGCGTCGGACCGCACCTGCCCGAGCAGCACGCCGTAAGTGAACGAGTCCTCGCCGGCCTGGTAGGCGCCGGCGGCCAGGTCGATGAGCGCCGCCGCCGTCACGACTCGGTCGTGCTCGTCGCCGAGCACGTCCTGCAGCGCCTTGATCGGCTTCGACGGGTGCCCCAGCGCCTCGGCGGCGTAGCGGGCCTGACGCACGGCTTTGCGCGCCGCGTGCATCGCGACGTCGCGTTCCGCGCCATGGGGCATCCGCAGGGCGGCACGCATGCGGCGGCGGACGCGGCGACGCAGACGGCTGAGGTCCGGCTTCGTGGCCGGCCGCACGTTCTCCAAGTAGGAGTTGAGGGCCCTGAGCAGCTCCCGGTACCGCTCGCTGTCCAGCGCCTCGGCGACCAGTGCGAGCGACGACTCGCGGTCGAGGTCGAAGACCTGTCTCACGCGCGCCCGCACCGAGCCGTGGATGAGTTCCGGCGGCGTGCGGTCCAGCAGTGCGAGTACCTGCTCTGACAACACCTCCGCTTCGCGGGCCGGACCGAGCGCGTCGCCGAGCCACGCCAGCTCCTCGACCAGCGCGTCGCTGTCGGGAAAGACATGAGCGAAGGTGCGCAAGTCGGCCCGCAGCGTCCGCGCCGCCACCCGCATCTGATGCACGGCGTCCGGCTCGTCGGCGCGGACCGCGGGCTCCAGCTCCGCCAGGTCCACGGCCTTCGCGACCAGCGACTCCACCAGTCTCATGTCGTGAAACCCATATGCACGTGGTCATGATGCGTCCGGTCGCTGAAGAACTGCGAACCCGACAGCTGCCGCGGACCGCCGACGTTATACGAACCGAGCACGGCGGCTCGGCGCATCAGGTTGTCGACCAACGCGGTCGGGGTGGCCGGGTCGACGACCGCGTGGCCGTCGATGCGCCAGACGTCCACGGCGCGGCCGCGCGGATGGTCGCTGGGCCGGGTGGTGCCGAAGACGTCGATCGGGTGACCGGAGCGCACCACGCTCACGGTCAGCTCATGCTCGTTCGCCAGGGCCAGTAGCACATTCAGCACACTGTCACGAACCTGGCCGCTACGTACATCCGCCTGCGCCGCCGGCGGCAAGGTGACACGCGATTCGGCGAGCAGCGCGGAGGCGGCGGTGGTCAGCGTCGCGGCCGCCGGGCCGGGCGCGGAGGGATGTACCTCGGTGACCCGCCAGCGCGGCGTCGCCTGAACCAGCCGCACGTCGAAAGTACCGGCGCTGGTCACGACCAGGACGCTCGCGGACGTGTCCAGCAGCCCGCCGTACTGGGCGTCGAACACTCGCAGATCGCCACGGCGGACCTGAGCCGCGACATACTCCACCGCGACGGATTTGATGTCGGGTTCCAACTCGCCCGGCCCGGGGGTCCACAGCTTCGATGCAGAACTCGGCGAAGGCGCAGGCGAAGGCGGAGACGAAGATGGAGACGAAGAGGAAGGCGAAGGCGACGAAGCAGACCCCGATGACGAACCCGACGACGAACTCGACGACGACGACACCGGCCCGCCGGGATTCACCGTCGGACTCGCCGTCGCGGAACTCTGTGAAGGAGACACACCCGTCGACCGAACCGGAGTGGCAGCGCCGCTGGACTGGTCGCAGCCGGCCAGCACCAGCTCGCCGACCGCGGCGACCCCGCCGAGGAGAATCGTCCGCCTTGTACTCATGCATACAAGTATCCACCAGGCCCCGGAACCGTGGGGAAAGCCCGCGCGCCGGCTGACGCGCCGGCGCGGCGGCAGTACCGTGCAGAACATGAGGCTGCCGGGCCAGCCGGCCGAGGCGATCGCCGCCGGGTCGATCGAGGTCGTGGACCCGACCGCGCCGCTGCCGATCGTGCCCGGCTCCGGCAGCCCGGCGCGCGTGCCGGCGCTGGTCGAGCGCGGGTAGCCGGCCGTGATCGGCCGCCGTCCCGGCACCGTCGCCACCGAAGTCGGCCAGGCCCTGCGCCAGGCCGGCGCCGAAGTGGTGTTCGGGGTCGTCGGCAGCGGCAACTTCCACGTCACCAACGCGCTCGCCGCCGCCGGGGCGCGGTTCGTCGCGGCCCGGCACGAGGGCGGGGCCGCCACGATGGCCGACGCGTACGCGCGGGTGAGCGGCAAGCTCGGCGTGCTGTCGGTGCATCAAGGCCCCGGCCTCACCAACGCCCTGACCGGAATCGCGGAGGCCGCCAAGAGCCGCACCCCGCTGCTGGTGCTCGCCGCCGAGGCGACGTCGCGGCTGTCGAACTTCTGGGTCGACCAGAGCGCGCTGGCCCAGGCCGTCGGCGCCGTGCCGCGCCGGATCACCGGCGCCGAGTCCGTGCGCGCCGACACGGCCGCGGCCGTCGGCATCGCGCGCGGTCAGCGCCGCACCGTCGTGCTCAACATGCCGCTGGACGTCCAGGAGGAGCCGGTCGCCGCGTTCCACGGCTTCGGTGTCTTCTCCGCGGGCGTCGTCGTCCCGCCCCGGGAGGCCGACGTCGCCGCGCTGGCCGCCTCCTTGAAGGCCGCGGAGCGTCCGGTCTTCATCGCCGGCCGCGGCGCACGCCTGGCCGACGCCGGCGAGCCGTTGCGCGCACTGGCCGAGCGGTCCGGCGCCTTGTCGGCCACCTCTGCCGCGGCCCGCGGCCTGTTCCTCGGCGACCCCTTCGACCTCGACGTCAGCGGCGGATTCAGCACGCCGCTGGCCGCCCAGCTGATCCATGACGCGGACTTGGTCGTCGGCTGGGGTTGTGCGCTGAACATGTGGACTCTGCGACACGGCACGCTTATCGGACGCGAGGCTCGGGTGGTGCAGGTCGACATCGAGGCCGAGGCCCTCGGGCGCCATCGGCGCGTCGATCTCGGCGTGGTCGGTGACGCCGCGGAGACGGCACGCCAGGTCGCCGACCGGGTGACGGCGAAGATCGGCTACCGCACTCCGACCGTCGAGCGCCGCATCGCCGACAAGGGGCGGTGGCCGAACCTGCCGTTCGACGATCGATCCACGGCCGAGCGCATCGATCCGCGCAGCCTCACCCGAGAGCTCAATACCCTGCTTCCCCGCGAGCGCACGGTGGCCGTCGACTCGGGCAACTTCATGGGCTACCCGGTCATGTACCTGGACGTCCCCGACGTCGAAGGACTCGTCTTCACCCAGGCCTACCAGTCCATCGGCCTGGGCCTGGCCACCGCGATCGGCGCCGCTGTCGCCCGCCCGGAACGGCTCGCCGTCGCGGCGCTCGGCGATGGCGGAGCCCTGATGTCGATAGCGGAGCTGGAAACGGCGGTACGGGAACGGCTCGGTCTGGTCGTCGTGGTCTACAACGACGCCGCCTACGGCGCCGAGGTCCACCACTTCGGACCGCACGGCCACGACCTGGCCACCGTGACCTTCCCCGACACCGACATCGCCGCGATCGCCCGGGGTTTCGGCTGCGACGCCGTGACCGTCCGCACCGCCGCCGATCTCAAAGCTCTGACCGCCTGGCTGGCCGGGCCGCGGCACCGGCCGCTGCTCCTGGACGCGAAAGTGACCGCGGACCAGCCCTCCTGGTGGTTGGAGGAGGCGTTCCGCGGCCACTGAGACGCCACTGGGCCCTACTTCAGAGTCCCCGCCGTCAGACCCGCCTGCACCTGCCGCTGGAACGACAAATACACCACGAGCACCGGCAGCATCGCGATCGTCATCCCGGCGAACAGTGCCGGATAGTCGCCGCTGTAGCCCTGATCCACCATCAGCGTGACCAAGCCCTGCGACAGCATCTGATGCGCCTGCTCGCCGTGCTGCGACTGCATCAGCACCACCGGCAGCAGGTACTGGTTCCACTGGCCGAGGACGTTGAAGATGCCCACGCTGATCAGCCCCGGCTTGGCCATCGGCAGCATCACCTGGAAGAACGCCCGGGTATGCGAGGCGCCGTCGATCAGCGCCGCCTCGAACACCGCCGAGGGCAGCGTCCGGAAGAACGCGTGCAGGAAGAACACCGTGAACGGCATCGAGAACGCCACATACACCAACACCAAGCCCTGATAGGTGTTCAGCATGTGCAGCTTGCTCACCTGGAAGAACAACGGCACCAGCGCCAGATACACCGGCAGCATCACGCCGCTGACGAACAGGTAGTAGATGAAGCGGTTGCCCCGGAACTCGAACCGGGCCAGCACGTAAGCCGCCATCGCACCGAACAGCATCGTCAGCGACACCGAGAACACGAGCACGATGGCCGTGTCTCGCAGATACGTGCTGATGCCGGTGTTCCAAGCGCGCTCGAAGGCGTCGAACGACCACTTGTGCGGCCACGACCACGCGCTGCCGTTGATCTCCCCGGAGTCCTTGAACGCACCGAGTATCACCCACAGCACCGGGCCCAGGACCATCAGGGCCCACACGATCAGGAAGCCGGTGCCGAACACGTTCAGTGTCGCCCCGGACGCGTCGAGCCGGCGCGAGCGGCCGCCGGACCCGGACCCGGACCCCGACCCGGGCTCGGACCGACCGGCCGGCGCCTCGGCGGCGTCGGGTGACGTCCGCGTCATGTCCGCTGCCATGTCGTCTTCTCCTCGGCGGCTCGATCGCTCAGTACTCAAGGCGCTCGCGGCGCGTCAGGCGCAGGACGGCGAGCGAGAGGATCAGGGTGATGAAGAAGATGACGACGCCCATCGCGCACGCGTATCCGGCCTTGCCGAAGGTCTGGAAGTTGCGCATCAGGTAGGTCGCCAGCACCTCGCCGTGGTTGTCCGGTCCACCGCCGAAGTTGGAGCCCGGCGTCAGGTTCGCCACCAGGGCGAAGGCGTCCATGGCGGCCACGGCCAGATACACCCAGGCGGTCTGCACCGAGTCCCACAGCAGCGGCATCGTCACCTTGAAGTAGGTCTGGATCCGCCCGGCGCCGTCCAGCAGCGCCGCCTCGTAGTAGTCCTTCGGGATCTGCTGCATGGCCGCGGAGAACAGCACCAGGTAGAACCCGACCCACTGCCAGACCAGGATGAACATGATGCACCACACCACGAAGGCGGGCGAGTTCAGGAACTCCCAGGGGTGGTCGGCGTCGGTCAGGCGCAGCTTGATGGCGATGCCGTTGAACAGGCCGGCGTCGTTGGTCTCGAAGGCGGCCTGGAACAGGATGATCAAGATCGCGACCGACAGCACCTGCGGGAAGAAGAACACGACACGGTAGACCGCCGAGCCCGGCACACCCCGCACCCCGCCGACCCCGCCACGGCGGCCGCCGACGTTCAGCATGAACGCGAAGAACATCGCCAGGATGATGGTGACGGTGGGGAAGAAGACGAGGATCTCGACGTTGTGCCACAGCGCCTTGAGGAACACCGAGTCGTGCATCAGCGCGGTGTAGTTCTTCAGGCCCACCACCTTGCTCGGCGGCGCGACGCCGGTCCACTCGGTGAGCGAGTAGCCGAAGGTCTCGATGTAGGGCCAGATGACGAAGACGATGTAGACCGCGAGTGGCCCGGCGAGGAAGGAGGCGATGAACAGCCGCTCTCTGGTCTTCTTGCGCAGCCGCATGGCGCATGCTCCCGGCTGGAGGGGTCTGGTGTGGGTGGAACGCCGGCCGGCGGACCTGCCGGCGTCCACGTATATGTGAGGCCCGAGCCGGTCAGGTGGCAGGCCGCTTGGACTTCTGGATCGAGGAGTCCGCCGCGCAGGTGTCGGCGGCCTTCTGCGCCCGGGCGATGAACTCGTCCGGCTTGATCTTGTCGGCCATGAGCTGGCTCATGGCGTTCTCCAGATCGTCCTTCATCTGGGAGTACCAGTTGAGGTAGTACCAGGTGATGATCTGGCCGTTCGCCGCGTTGTACAAGTCGTTGCTGGACTTGGTCCCCGGCTTCAGGCCCGCCGCGATCTCCGGGGTGATGGCGTCCTTCACCACCGACAGCGAGTTCGCCTTCTGCGCGAAGGAGGCGCCGGCGGCCTTGGAGCACATGATGCGCAGGAACTCCAGGCCGCCGGCCTGGTTCTTGGCCTTGGCCGGGACGATGAACGGCTCGCCGGCGCCGGCCCGGATCGCCGTCCGCGGCATCTTGTCGCCGGTGAGCGAGGGCATCGCGAACACGGCCATGCCGAAGTCCGCAGGGGTGGCGTCCAGCTGCTCGTTCTCCAGCCAGGAGCCGCAGGGGATGATCGCCGCCTTGCCCTGGTTCCACTGGGTCTGGGACTGGATGTGCGTCAGGCCCTCGGTGCCCGGGAGCATGTAACCCTTGTCCACCAGCATGTAGAGGGCCTCGACGCTGTTCTTGACGGCGTCGGACTTCCAGGCGTTGGGCTCCAGGTTGTCGATCGCCGCCTGGACCTGCGGACCGCCGTTCTTGGCGACCATGTCCATCAGCGGCACCATCATGTAGTACGGGTACTTGCCCTGATGGCAGAACGGCGCCATGCCCGTGCCCTTGATGGCGGCGCACAGAGTCATGAACTCCTCCCAGGTCTTGGGGATCTGCCAGCCGTTCTTCTGGAACAGCGTCGAGGAGTACCACAGGCCCCAGACGGTGAAGGCGTAGCTCAGGAAGTACATGCTGCTGCCCAGCAGGCCGATTTCCACGGTGCCCGGCAGCAGTGTGTCGCGTACCTTCTTGCCCGGGTCGTCGACCGAGGGGGCGTCCAGCAGCTGGTCCAGGTTGGTCAGCTGGCCGCCCCGGTTCAGCACGTCGAGCTTGAGCTGCTTGGCGCCGGAGTCGTCGATCACGTCCGGCGGGCTGCCGGCGTTGAAGCGCGGCTGCAGGTCGCCGGTGACGTCCTGGGCGCCTTTGTGCGAGACGTTCGATCCGGGGAACCTCTTCTTGTACATGTCCTCGAAGGCCTTGGCGTACTGGTCGCCGTAGCCGCCCTTGAAGATGTACACGTCCAGCGGTGCGGAGGCCTTCACGCCGAACGGGTTCGCCGGGTCGGACGAGGCGGTGCCGGTGGACGAGCCGCCGGACGAGGCCGTGCTCTTCGGCGCGCTGCCGCTGCCGGCGGCACACCCGGCGGCCAGCGCCGAGCCCGGGCCGGCCATGGCCGCGATCGCGGCCGAGCGGATCAACAGCTGCCGGCGGGAGACATCGGCGGGCAAACCGTGCTCTGACACTGTGGGCCTCCTGATCGACGAGGTGCGGACGCCGGCGGCTCCGGCGGCTGAGGGGTGCGCTCGTACGGTGTGCTCAGGTGGTGCGGGATTTCTGCTCGAATCGCTAGGTGGGGTCCCAGACTTCTTCGGTCGGCGGCGGATCCGAAAAGAACAACCGCTCACGAAGCGCGCCGTCCGGTGGCGGCAGCAGCCGGTCCAGGGCGAGCCAGACCGCCGCGGCGGCGCCGTCGAGCCCGAGGCTCACGGCCACCTCCGGCCAGCGCTCGCGCAGCACGGCGCGCACGCGGGCGGCGACCGGCGTCGGGTGGGTGAGGACGCTCCCGGCCAGGACGATCGGGGTCATGGAACGGGGCTCGCGTACCGCCGACAGCGTCGTGACCAGATGCGCGGCGGCGCTCTCGACGATGGACTCGGCGACCGGATCGGCGGCCGCGCAGGCGGCGCAGACCAGGGGCGCGAGGCGGGCCAGACTCAGCGGAGGCTGGGCCATGACGGTGGTGACGAGGTCGCGGGCGGCGACGGGGCGGGGCGTGGCCTTGAGCGGTGTCGCTGCCCGCCGGTCCGCGTCGGCTCCGGGAAGCAGCGATTCGATCACGAGCGCGGTGAGTGCCGTCTGCGGCCCCTCGCCGTCCAGCTCCGCCATCGCCGCGAGCACCGCCTGCCGGCCGAGCCAGAACCCTGAGCCGCGATCGCCGAGCAGCCAGCCGTGGCCGTCCGAGCGCGCGGCCAAAGCACGGTCCTTCACGGCGATCGCGCACGCTCCGGTACCGGACAGCAGCAGCGATCCCTCGAGCTCATCGGTGCCGGCCACGAAGGCGATCAGCGTGTCGCTCCCGTACTCCACCGGGCACCGCACACCCGCTTGCTCCCAGACCCGCGCGAACTCCTCGCCACCGGGCAGATCCTCGCCGCCGGGCAGTGCCGCGCCGCCGGCCAGGCCGACGACCACGTGCCGCACCGCCGCCGGGTCAAGCCCGGCCAGCGCCTGCCCGACCGCCTCGGCCAGCGCCGCGGCCGCGCGCCGGGGGCCCAGGCCGGTCGGGTTGCCGCCGGCCGCGCGGCCGGAGCCGCGCCGGGTGCCGTCGAGCGTGGCCGCCAGCGCCCGCGTCGCCGTCCCGCCGACGTCGAGCCCCAGCACCAGCGCCTCGTCGGTCATCCTCGCCTCGCGTCGCCTTCCGGTACCGCCGTCCGGTATGGAACGTTTCCGGTTCGTGGTGTGTGGAACGTAGGACTCGGATATGGCTGCGTCAAGTACTGGGCTGGTAAAATGGAGGTCACAGGCTCATTAAGGGAATCAGAGGGCGCAGGCGACAGCGCCGCCAGTGCTGTGAAACGTTAAAAGCGACCGGCGCCCCGCGGTGGGCTGTCTAGACCTGTGGCCACCCGCGGCTCCGACTCTGCCACAAGAACCCAAGGTGGGCTAGACCGCCCGAGTTCGGGGCGAACCAGGCTGTTGACTCCGACGATCGCCTCCGGCCGATCTGCGGGCCCGCGGTCGGTGGCCGCTGTCACTCGCTGGCTATCCTTCTCGATCATGAGCATGGAACCGAGCGACTACGTCAAGACCCTGCCGATCGGGCAGCCGATACCCTTCGACGCCGACGGCATCCCGGGCTGGGAGATCTTCCCGTTCGAAGGCGATCTGCGGGTGAAACCGCTGGAACCTCCGGTGCTCCCCGAACCGCCGCGCAACGGCGACCCGGGCGGCACACCGTGCCAGGCCTGCGCGGCGTCGGATGCCGAGTACATCTGGGCCGACGAGCACTGGCGCCTGCGGACCTTCCCCGAGTCCGCGATCCCCGCGCTGGTGATGCTGGAGCCGCGCGGTCATCACGACATGGCTGACCTGCCGGCCGAGCGCGCCGCCGAACAAGGAGCGCTGTTCCAGCGCGTGGAGCGCGCGATCCACGGGCTCGGCGGCATCGCGCGCGTGCACGTGGCCCGCTTCGGCGACGGCGCCTCGCATCTGCACTGGTGGTTCGCCGGGCGCCCCGAAGGCATGCTGCAGCTGCGGGGATCGTGCCTTCTGATCTGGGAGGACGTCCTCCCGAAGGCCGAAGCGAAGGCGTGGGCCGAGACCAACCGGCGCATCGCGGCGGCGATGGCCGAAGGCGGCGGCAGCGCGCTGATCTGAGGCTCGGCGTCCATATTCAGCCGATTGGCGGGAATATGAGCGACCGAACCGGGTAGGCCCGTGCGAATGAACGAGATCGACAAGAAACCACCCCCGGCCTCGGACAACGCAGCCGATGTGGACATGCCGTGGGCCCCGCGCGACCACGAGTGGGACGCCTCGAAGGCCGAGTCGCGGGCGCTGGCTTGGGCGGGCGGAGACCCGGGCAAGCTGGCGTCCGTCTTCCTGTGCTGTACCACTCCGCGGCCAAGGCCTTCGACGATCCCGACATCCAGGCGCCCTGGGAGCAGGAATAGTCGACTACTGCCTGATCTTGGCGCGGGAGAACGCCGGAGCGCTTGACCCGACGGTGCGAGCCCTCAGCCCTCCGGATGCCAGTCGCGTCCCAGCCGGTTCATCGCCTCGTCCATCGGGTTGTTCTCCCCGGCCGGCGCGAGGTTCTGCGCTTGGTCCTCGGCCGCCTCGCGCTCGGCGCGGCGCTGCCCCCGGCGCACGGCGAGCCAGCCGCCGGAGCCGATCGCGGCCAGCGAGGCCCAGACCATCGGCCGGTTCCACCACCACCGGCCGCCGGCCATGGCCGCCGTCGAGGCGAGCACCGCGTGCATCGTGACTCCTGGGGGGTAGGCGGGTGGGGCGTGTCGGCACCATGATCGCGGCGCCGGGCCGCCGCGCGGCGCAGGACACGCCACCGGCCGCTGGGCGGTCCCCCCGTTCGGGTGGCAGCGCGTGCGAGTGCGGTGGGCGCGCCGAACAGTGGAGCCGTGGCGAGTGCGGAGGCGGTGCGGTGCGCGGCCCGCTCAGCCCTGCGGTCCCCGCCGGCGCAGCAACTCGTCCAGACGCTCCTGGATCCGGGCCAGGTCGGCTCGGATGGCGAGGACGTCGCTGTGATCAGCGCTCGCCTCGCTCTCCTTGAGCTCGACCAGCATGCTGCCGCCCGGCGCCAGGACCATCTCGCGCACGTCCCGCAGGTGCCCGGCCCCCTGCCGGCGCGAGGAGGCGACCACGTCGGTCGGCCGCAGCGCCAGCCGGCGCAGGGTCCGGCGCTGGATCTCGCCGTCGCGGATCAGGACGCTGGGTGTGCCCTCCAGCCAGCGCTCGAACTTCGGCGTGCGATCGGTCAGATAGACCTGCATGCGGACGAACAGCGAGTTCACGAAGATCAGCACCGCCGCTCCGTAGACCCCGCCGGCCAGCGAGTCGTCGTTGCCGATGACCGCGTTCTGCACGACGTTCGACAACAGCAGCACCACCGCCAGATCCAGGGTGTTGAGCTGCGCCAGCTCCCGTTTCCCGGCCAGCCGCAGCAGGAGCACGATGGCGGCGTAGACCAGGATCGTGCGCAGGGTCTTCTCGCCGTAGGAGATTCCGGTCTGGAACATGTCATGCCACATGCGCCCATTGTCTGGATTCCGGGCCGCCCGGACGAGCAGGCGCCACTGCGCCGAACGGGTGGCGGCCGCCATGCCGGCTGATCCACCACCCGCCCCGCCCCGCCGCGTCCGACTCCCTGCCGACCGCCTCCGCCTGGCGGCCGCGATCGCGCTGGCAGTGCTCCTCGCGGCGGTCGGTATCGTCGGCCACCGCGCGGGCTGCGACTTGCGGCCGGAGATCGCGCACCGGGCGGCGGCGGTTCCGCGCTTCCTGCTGAACGTGGTCCAGGTGCTGGCGTTCCTGTCGGTGATCGGGGTGCCGGTCGGGGTCGCGGTGGAGCGGCTGGTCAAGCGGGAGACCGAGCAGGTCGTCGACGCCGTCGGCACGGTGACGCTGGCGTACGGCGCCGCGTTCGGTATCAACGTCCTAACCTCGCACTACGCCGGCTCGACGCCGGCCCAGGCACTCGGCGGCGCCACCCCCATGCAGGCGCAGCTCGCGGTGGGCGTCGCGGCCGTCAGCATGCTGGGATTCAGCCACTCCCGGCTGCGCACCCTCTTCCTCAGCGCCGCCGCGCTCGGCGGCCTGGCCGTGGTCCTGCTCGGGCGCGACTCGGTGACCGGGGTGCTGCTGTCGGCGCTGCTGGGGCGCATCGTGGCGACCGGATGGATGTCCGTACGCGGCGTGATCGACACCCGGCCGGGCATCGGCCGGATCCTCGACGAGCTGCGCCGCGACGGCCTGCGCGCGCACCCCGGGTCCGTGCGCGTACTCGACGCCGGGGCCGACAGCACCCGCCGCTACCGCGTCACCGCCGAGAGCGCTGAGAGCGCTGAGAGCACTGAGAGCACCAGCCAGCCCCACAAAACAACCCTCGACCTCTCCGTCCTCGACCGAGCCCAGCGCGCCGCCGAACTCCCCAGCCGCCTGTGGCAGTGGATCCGCCTGCGCGGCCCGGCCCACCGCCGCGGCTTCCTGTCCCTGCGCCGCAGCGTCGAGAGCGAGGTCCTGATGGCGATGGCGGTCGCCGCCGCCGGCGTCCGAACCCCGGCGCTGCGCTCGGCCCGGCAGGTCGACCAGGACACCGCGCTGCTCGCCTACGACCACATCGCCGCTCCCCGCCTCGCCGACCTGCCCGACCGCGCCTTCACCGACCGCCTGCACCACGACGTCTGGGCCCTGTGGCGGCGACTGCGCGCCCGCCAGCTCGCGCACCGCGAACTCACCCTCGACCACCTGCTGCTCGACCAGGCCGGCCGGCTCTGGCTCACCGACGTCGGCTACGGCGAGATCACCGCCGAGGACGTCCTGTGCCGCCTGGACGGCGCCGAGCTCCTGGTCTGCCTCGCCCTGCGCGTCGGCCCCGACCGCGCCACCGAGCAGGCCGCCGCCGTCCTCGGGCCGGACACCGTCGCCTCCCTGCTGCCCCTGATGCAGCCGATCCTGTTCTCCGAGGAAACCGCCGGGGCCCTGAAACGCGAACGCGCCTACGACCTCACCGGCACCGCCAAAGGCGGCGACATCGTAGGCGCCATCCGCGACCGCATCACCGCCCTGCATCCCGAAGCCGATGTCCAACCGATCAGCCTGGAACGCGTCCGTCCGCGCACCGTGCTCAGCGTCGTCGGCGGCACCATCGCCTTCTACCTGCTGGCCACCCAGCTCACCGGCTTCCAGGCGCCCGAACTCGGCAGCTGGCAGGCCTGGGGCTGGGTCACCGGCGCGGCCGTGGCCTCGGCCCTGACCTACGTCTCCGCGGCGTTCAACCTCGTGGGCTGCGTCAAGGAACACCTGCCGTTCCGCACGGCGGTCACCGCGCAGATCGCCGCCGCCTTCGCCGGCCTGGTCGCGCCCGGCGCGGTCGGCGGCATGGCCGTCAACACCCGCTATCTCCAGCGCGCGGGCATCCCGGTGGCGCGCGCCGTGACCTCCGTCGGCGTGTCGCAGCTCGTGGCGTTCACCTGCTACCTGCTTCTGCTGCTGCTGTTCAGCGCCTTCGCCGGGAACCGGAAGACCGAGGGCGGCGGCCTGTCGGTGATCTCGCCCTCGGCGACGGTCACCGGCGTGATCGTGGGGCTGGCGGTGCTGTGCGTGCTGATCGCCGCGACCCCGCGGCTGCGCACGATGGTCCTCAACCGGCTGCGGCCGCTGTTCACCGACGTCTGGCCGGAGGTGCTGCAAGTCGCGCGCTCCCCGCGCAAGCTCGTCCAGGCCGTCGGCGGCGCGTTCGCGCTGCCGCTGGCCGCCAGCGTGAGCCTGTGGGCGTCGGTGAACGCGGTCAGCGGCAACGACGTGAGCCTGGCCGCGATGGGCGTGGCCTACCTCGTGGCCAAGGCACTGGGCTCACTGGTCCCGACCCCCGGCGGCATCGGCGGCATCGAGGCGGCGCTGACCGCGGGCCTGACCACAGCCGGAGTGCCTTCGGCGGTGGCGGCCACATCAGTGATCGTGTTCCGGCTGCTCACCTGGTGGCTGCCGGTCATCCCGGGCTGGTTCGCGTTCACCGCGCTGCAACGGCGCGGGGCGCTGTGACTCAGTGCCCGGAGTTCGGGCGGACGAGCCCTGATTCGTAGGCGATCACCACGACCTGCGCCCGATCCCGCGCCCCGAGCTTGGCCATGGCCCGGTTGACGTGCGTCTTGGCGGTCAGCGGGGTGACGAACAGGCGCGCGGCGATCTCGTCGTTCGACAGCCCGGCCGCCACCAGGGTCACCACCTCACGCTCGCGCGCGGTGAGCGCGTCCAGCGGCGCGGCGGCGACCGGGGAGGAAGCGGGCGAGTCGAGGAACCGGGTGATCAGCGCGCGGGTGGCGGCCGGGGAGAGCAGGGCTTCTCCGGCCGCGACCGTCCGGATCGCGCGCAGCAGCTCCTCGGGATTGACGCCCTTGCCGAGGAAGCCCCCGGCCCCGGCGCGTAAGGCCTCGGCGACGTACTCGTCGTTCTCGAAGGTGGTGAGGATCAGGACCTTGACGCCGCTCAGCGCCGGCGAAGCCGCGATCAGCCGCGTCGCCTCCAACCCGTCCAACACCGGCATCCGGATGTCCATCAACACCAGGTCCGGGCGCAGCTCGCGGGTCAGCTCCACGGCCTCGCGGCCGGTGCCCGCCTCGCCGACCACCTCCAGATCCGGAGTGGAGTCGAGCAGGAGGCGGAACGTGCCGCGCAGCAGCGCTTGGTCGTCGGCCAGGACGATGCGCAGCGGCGCCGTGCTCACAAGGCGGCCCCGGCCGGTTCCGCGGTGCCGGCGCCGGCGCCGGCGCCGGCGGGCAACGGCAACTCCGCGTCCACCCGGAACCCGCCGCCGCTGCCCGGCCCGGCCGCGAACGTCCCGCCGGCCGCCTTCACCCGCTCCTGCATCCCGATCATCCCGTGGCCGGTTCCCATTCCCGTGCGCGCCGCGCCCTGGCCGCCGTCGTCGACGACACTGATCCGCACGGCCTCGCGCCCGACCTCGACGCGCACCCGCGCCACAGCCTGGCGGCCGGCGTGCTTGTGGGTGTTGGTCAGCGCCTCCTGCACGATCCGGTACGCCGTCAGCTCGGTCAGCGCCGGCATCGGCCGGCCGCTACCCACACCCGGCCCCTCCATCAGCACGTCCAGCCCCGCGTGATGGAAGGACTCGACCAACGTGTCCAGATCCCCGAGCCCCGGCGCGGGCTCGCGCGGCGCCGCGGTCTCGTCCGAGCCCCGCAGCAGCCCGACCGTCGCGCGCAGCTCGTCCAGCGCCGAACGGGACGTGTCGCGGATCCGCTCCAGCGCCTCATACGCATGCGCCGGATCGGTCTTCATCAGGTGATGCGCGACGCCGGCCTGCGCGTTGACCAGCGTGATGTGGTGCGCCACCACGTCGTGCAACTCCCGCGCGATCCGCATCCGCTCCTCGGTGACGCGCCGCAGCGCCTCCTCCTCCTTGGTGCGCTCCGCGCGCTCGGCCCGCTCCATCGCCGAGGCCAGCAGCTCGCGCCGGCTGCGGGAGGCGTCGCCGATCGCCACGGCCAGCCCGATCCACGCGATCAGACCCAGGTTGTCGCCGAGCGCGGCCATCCCCGGCCGCAGGATCAGGGCCAAGGTGGTGAGCGTCACGGCCGCGCAGACCCCGACCCGGACCGTGGTGCGCCGGTCGGAGCGCTTGGCGAAGGAGTACAGAGCGATGGCGAAGGCGATCGGCGGGATGCTCGGCTCCCCGGCGAGCGCGACGGCGACGATGGTCGCGGCCGCCGTGCCGGCCACCGCACCCAGCGGCCACCGGCTGCGGATCAGCAGCGGCACCGCCGCGACGCACAACAGCACCGCGACCGTGGTGGCGCCGACATGCTTGTGGAGCGCGTGCACGAAGATGGCCGGCGAAAGGAGCAGCAGGTAGAGCGCTGTGGTGACGACGTCGCGCCGCGCCGTCCCGGGCCGCAGCCATTCCTTCAGCCGGTCCATCTTCTCCATTCCTTTACTGTATGCGGTTGTTCGCGTAGGCCAGCTCGGGCTCGTCGTCATCCGGTCGGCCGGACTCGCCGCGGGCACCCGGCACGAGCACGGCGCCGGGCACCACATCCGGCTCGCCCTCCACCGCCACGTGCGGCACCACCCGGTCCAGCCACTTCGGCAGCCACCAGTTGGCCCGCCCGAACCGGTGCATCAGCGCCGGCACCAGCACCAGGCGCAGCATCAGCACGTCCAGCAGGATCGCCAGCGCGAGCGCCACGCCGAACTCGGCGATCACCCGCTGGCCGTTGAGCAGGAACGCCCCGAACACGCAGGCCATGATCACCGCGGCGGCCAGGATCACCTGGCCGGTCTCGCCGTGCCCGACCCGCACCGCGCGGCCGTTCTCCTTCGAGTGCGACCACTCCTCGTGCATCCGGCTGATCAGGAACACCTGATAGTCCATCGACAACCCGAACAAGATGCTGATCACCAGCACCGGGACGAACGACTCCACCGGTCCCGCGCCGCCGGCTCCGATCGCCTCGGACCCCCAGCCCCACTGGAACACCGCGACCAGCGACCCGAACGCCGCGCCCATGGTGAGCAGGTTCATCGCCACGCCGATCAGCGGCACCAGCAGGCTGCGGAAGGCCAGCATCATCAGCAGGCAGCCCAGGCCCACGATGATGGCCACGAACAGCGGCAGCTTGCTGATCAATGTGCTGTTGAAGTCGTTGGTGATCGCCGTGCTGCCCGAGACCATCACGTGCAGCGTGTTCCCGGCTTCGGCCTGCGGGATCACGTCGTGCCGCAACGTGTCGATCAGGTCGGTCGTGCCCTGGTCCTGCGGCGAGGTGGTGGGGACCACCTGCACCACGCCGACGGTCTGGCCGGGCTGCATCGGGCGCGCGTTGACGGCGGCCACGCCGGGCACCGTCTTGATCTCCTCGACCAGCTTGTCCAGCGCCTGCCGGTCCCCGGCCCCCGGCGTCTGCGCGACCAGCATCAGCGGGCCGTTGAAGCCCTTGCCGAAGCCCTCGGCGAGCAGGTCGTAGGCCTGGCGGGTGGTCGTGGACTTCGGGTCGTTGCCGGCGTCGGAGGAGCCCAGGCGGATGGAGAAGAACGGGATGGCCACCAACACCATGATCGCGATGGCGAACACCGCCTTGCCCAGCGGCCGGGCCTCGACCTTGGCCGCCCAGCGGGTGAAGGCGGACTCGGGGTGGCCGTCGGCGCCGATCCGGGGCTGCCGGCGGCTCGAGGCCTGCGGCTCCGGAACCAGGACCCGGGCTCCGGCCTGCCGCGCCGCCAGCTCGCGCCGCTGCTTCTTGCTCAGCACCCGCAGCTTCAGGAAGCCGAGCAGCGCCGGGAGCAGCGTGATGGCGGCCAGCACGGTCATGGTCACGGTCACCGCGGCGCCGACCGCCATGCCGTTCAGGAAGCCCAGGCCGAGCGCGAACATGCCCAGCAGCGCGATGACCACGGTCCCGCCGGCGAAGATCACCGCACGGCCGGAGGTGTTCAGCGCCTTGGTGACCGATTCCTGCACCGACAGCCCGGACATCAGGCCGCGCCGGTGCCGGTTGACGATGAACAGCGCGTAGTCGATGCCGACGCCCAGGCCGACCAGCGTGGCCAGGGTCGGCGCGGTGGAGCTGATCGAGAACAGCCGGGACAGCTGGCCGGTGATCAGCACACCGGTGACGACGCCGGTGATGCCGGTGACGATCGGCAGCGCGGCGGCCCCGGTCGAGCGGAACACCAGGGCCAGCACGAGCAGCGCGGCCACGACGCCGATCAGCTCCGCGGAACCACCGATGTTCTGCTCGGCCTCGGAGATGGCCTGCCCGCCGAGCTCCACCCGCAGGTGGTCCCCGCGTGCGGCCTGGGCCAGGTCGATGACGTGCTGGGTCTCGGCCTTCGGCAGGTCGTGGGCCTGTTGGCCGAAGGTCACGGTCGCGTAGGCGATCGTCTGGTCGGCGTTGATCTGCGCGGCGCCGCGCGGGCCGCTGTAGGGGCCGGCGACGGAGGCCACGCCGGGTGCCTTGGAGATCGCGTCCAGAGTCTGGGTCATGGTGGTCTGCACGGCCGGGTCGGTGACCTTAACCCCGCCGCTGGTGTGCCAGACCACGGTGTCGCTGTCGCCGGAGGCCGTCGGAATGGCGCTCTTCAGCAGGTCCATGGCCTGGCTCGACTCCGAGGCCGGGATCGACATGGTGTCGCTGTACTTGGTGCCGGCCGCTCCGGTCAGCGCGCCGAGGCCGACGATCAGCGCCAGCCAGGCGAGCAGGGTGACGAGCCGGTGCCGATGACACCAGCGGGCAATGACGGACATCGGGACTCCCGGCCTTCGTTTACAGCATGGATAGTTGTGCTCTACATACAGTGCCGGGAGTGGGGCGTGTGGGGCGTCTGGCAGACGCAGACACTTCGGCTGCTGCGGATGCAGTACGGCGGGTGCTGCCGTACCGCCGGCGCAGCAGCGGGTGGGTCATTCTTTGTGATGACGGGGTTGGTGTTCCGCCGCCGCGCTGCTTCGTCGCCGTGGCGCCTTGACGCCTTGACGCTTTCGGGCGCCTGGCACTAGCTTTCCGGGCGTTGTGCGTGTTCATATCCATGGAATGAGTTCACATATGTGAACGTCGGAAGGCTGGCGAACATGAGCGCCCTGCGGATCACGGCCGTCACCGTCACTCCGGTCGCCCTCAAGGACCCGCCGCTGCTCAACTCCTCCGGCGTGCACGAGCCGTTCGCACTGCGCTCGATCGTCGAGGTGCACACCGATGCCGGTATCAGCGGGATCTCCGAGGCGTATGGCGACGACGCGACGTTGGCGCTGCTGCATCGGGCGGGGTCGAACCTGACCGGGGTGGACGTCTTTGATCTCAATGAGCTGAGCCGGCGGGTCGCGGTGGCGGTGAGCGGGATCGCGGCGTCCGCGCCGACCGAGCTGATCGGCGCGGCGAGTGGCGACAAGACGGTCGCGCAGGCGGTCGCCGCTTTCGAGGTCGCGTGCTTCGACGTTCAGGGGAAGGCCACCGGGCGTCGGGTCGTGGATCTGCTCGGCGGGGCGGTGCGTGAGCGTGTCGACTTCAGCGCCTATCTGTTCTACAAGTGGGCTGAGCATCCCGGTGCCCCCGGCGGAGCCGGCTATTGGGACGGCGAAGCCGACGCGTGGGGTGCGGCGCTGGATCCGGACGGGATCGTGAAGCAGGCGCGGCGGATGGTGGAGCTGTACGGGTTCCGGTCGCTGAAGCTCAAGGGCGGCGTCTTCGCGCCCGAGGAGGAGATCGAGGCGGTCAGGGCTCTGCGACGGGAGTTCCCGGATCGTCCGGTGCGGTTGGATCCGAACGCCAACTGGACGGTCGAGACGAGTCTGCGGGTGGCCGAGGCGTTGGCGGGGGAGCTGGAGTACTTGGAGGATCCCACGCCGGGGATCCCGGGGATGGCCGAGGTGGCGGCGAAGACCTCGCTTCCGCTGGCCACCAACATGTGCGTCACCGGGTTCGCCGAGATTCCGGAGGCGGTGCGGCTCGGCGCGGTGCAGGTGATCCTGTCCGATCACCATTTCTGGGGTGGGTTCCGGGCGACGCACGCTTTGGCGGGGATCTGTCAGACCTTCGGGCTGGGGCTGTCTATGCACTCGAACACCCATCTCGGGATCAGCCTGGCCGCGATGGCGCAGATCGCCGCCGCCACGCCGAACTTGACGTACGCGCTCGACACGCACACGCCGTGGAAGTGGGAGTCCGAGGATGTGGTGCTCGGCGGCGGGTTGGCGTTCGTCGATGGTGCGGTGACGCTGCCCGGTGGGCCCGGGCTCGGCGTGGAGCTGGACCGGGACGCGGTGGCTCGGCTGCACGAGCAGTATGTGACGTGTGGGGTCCGGCGGCGGGACGATGTCGGGTGGATGCGCCGGGTGGACCCGGAGTGGACCGGGGAGAGGCCGAGGTTCTGATGGACGCCGCAGCGTATGTATATCCCTGGGACGTCGTGGGGGACGATGCCGCGGCGGAGACGATCGCCGGGCTCGGGGTCGACCACGCGGTCGTCGCAGCGTTCTACCACGCCACGCGGGCTTTGACTCCGCGGCATCCTCGGCATCGGGTGGTGGTGGCCGAGAACAGCGCCTCGTACCTGCCGGTCGGAGCCGCCTGGGAGCAGGTGTTGCCGCCGCCGCAGGTGTGGGTCGACGCTGAGGACGCGTTTGGTGCGACGGCCGAGGCGTTGGCGGCTGCCGGGGTGCCGACGCATGCGTGGGTTGTCGTCGACCACGTGGACGCTGTCGACGCGCCGCACGTCGTGAACGCCTATGGCGATGTGTATCCGTGGGCGCTGTGTCCGTCGAACGAATCTGTCCTCGAATACGCGGTCGGGTTGGCCGCGGTCGTCGCCGAGCGCTCGGACATCTCGGGTATCGAGTTCGAGGCGGCCGGCTGGTACGGCTTCGACCACCTGCACGAGCACGACAAGGTGGCCGGGATCCCGCTGTCGGACGACGAGTTGTACTTGATGTCGCTGTGTTTCTGCGACGCGTGCCGGGCTGAGTATCGGGACTCGGGGGTCGATGCGGCGCTGCTGCGGTCGGCGGTGCGCGAGCGGCTCGACGCGCGTTTCGCTACTTCCGAACCGCTGGCCGGTAGTCTGCCGGACGCGCAGCTGGCCGCTGCCGTCCTGGGCATGCGAACCCGCGTGGCCGGCCGTCTGCGCGAGGCGATGGTGCGCGAGGTGCGGACTCAACGCGATCCAGACTTCCCGGTTCTCTTCCATGCCAGTCCCGATGCGCACCGCTCGATCGCCTTCACCGGCGTCGATCTGACGACGTTCCCCAAGGACGCCACCGGCATCGTCGTGAACTGCTGGGGCGGCAGCACCGAGAACGTCATCCTGTCGACCGCACACTCCGTGGCCGCCTACGCCGGTCTGCTCGGCGTGCGCGGTATGGGAGCGCACTGCGAACGCCTGGCTGAGCAGGTCGCGGCGGTGCGCGCGGCCGGGGCGAGCGGGATCCGGCTGTATCACGCCGGGCTGGCTTCGAATGCCGACTTGGACGCCATGCGGCGGGCGGTGGAGGCCGGCAGGGCAGCAGAATGCGCCCGATCGGACAAGCTCGCGTAAGCCGCAGCTGACCGCGCTAGTCCTTCGGCAACCCCACCAGCTCCAGGCTCAGCCGATACAACTCGCCCCGAGCCTCCTTGTCATAAGCCTGCTTCAGCGCCGTCGTCTCACGCTGCCGGTCGAAGAACCGCCCGCTGACCCCGGCCAGCTTCGGATCCACCACCAACCGGCGCGTCGCCTCGACACCGGTCTCCAGACTGTCGACGCTGCGCCCGAGTTCCTGAAGCACCATCTTCGTCGGCATGAAGGTAGCCGGGTGCAGGCTGTTGAACGTCACCTCCGAAGCCGGGACGCGCTCCGACAGCTCCACCGCCGAGGAGATCTGCGCCAGTTTGCTCTGGCAATAGGCCCGCATGCCGTCATAGCCGTGCTCCAGCATCACATCGTCGAACTCGATCTCCTGCTGGCCGAGCGAGGCGACGTTGACCACGCGCGCCGGTGCCGAGGCGCGCAGCAGCGGCAGCAGTTCGTGCGTGAGCAGGAAGCCGGCCAGGTAGTTCACGGCGAAGCGCAGCTCGTAACCGTCGGCGCTGAGCCGCCGGTCGCGGCCGTCGGGTTCGCCGCCGCCGATGCCGGCGTTGCTGACCAGCACGTCGAGCCGGTCGGTCGCTGCGCGGACGTCCGCCGCCAGCGTCCGTACCTGTGCCAGCGAGGCGAGGTCGGCGCGGAAGGTCCGGGGACGCGGCCCGCCGTGGGCGTCGCGGATCGCGTCGGCGGTGGCGTCGAGGCGCTCTTGGCTGCGGCCGTGCAGCAGCAGCGTGGTGTCGCCGTCGGCGGCCAGGCGGTGCGCCAGCGCGCGGCCGAGGCCGTCGGTGGCGCCGGTGATCAGGACTATGCGGGACTGAGTCATTGCGGGGACTCCTTGCGACGCTCGATCAGAGGTATGCGATCAGCCTACCCCTTGTCGAGACGGTGAGTCTCGGTTATGGGGCGGGCCCGCCAGGCCCGCTCGCATGCCCGCAGCATCGACGGATAGACGATCAGGTAGCGGAACGGCTTGATGAACGCCATGTACGCCGTCCCGAGCCGACCGTTCGGCTTGACCAGAATCGCCAACTGCCCGCGCCATCCGCCCCGGCCGTCAGGCACCCAGCCGAAGTGCACGACCCCGTGCATCGTCCGGTTGGCGATCTCCATGGCGCGCTCGTCGGCCACCTCGTACAGGAACGTGAACGTCGAACCAGTGTCTTGATGCGCCGTCGCCGCCGCGCGCAGTTCCTCGGGCAGCCGCTCGCGCAGCGAGGCCACGCGCGTCCCCAGCCCGCCGCCGGCGCGATCCAGGCGCAGCAGCGCGCCCAGCTTCCACCGCAGCCAGAACAACGCCCTGGCCGGCGCCGACACCTGCTTCTCCAGCCCGTCGCCGGCGATCGCCACCAGCGCCGGGAAGTCGTCGGGTCCGGCGCCGGGTGTCGCCAGCGCCCAGACATCCTCCAGGGCGAAGTCCTCGGCGATCTGATGGATCAGCCAGGGGCGGCTGGTGTGCGCCGAACTCGGTAGCCGCATCCCCGGAACCCCATTCTCGCCGGGCTGCTCAGAGCCCCTGCCACGCCGGCTTCGACGCGTATGTGGCCCGATAGTAGTCCGCGAGTTTCAGCTGCTGGGCGGCGGCCTGGTCCACGACCACGGTCGCGTGCGGGTGCAGTTGCAGCGCCGAGGCCGGCACCAGGCTGGCCACCGGCCCCTCGACGGTCGCGGCCACCGCCTCGGCCTTGCCCGCGCCGGTGGCCAGCAGCACCAGGTGCCGGGCCTGCAGGATGGTGCCGATGCCCTGGGTGATCACGTGCCGGGGGACCTCGTCCAGGCCGTTGAAGAACCGCGCGTTGTCCACCCGGGTCCGCTCGGTCAGGGTCTTGATACGGGTCCGGGACGCCAGCGAGGAGACCGGCTCGTTGAACCCGATGTGCCCGTCGGTGCCGATGCCCAGCAGCTGCAGGTCGACGCCGCCGGCGTCGGCGAGCTGCTGCTCGTAGGCGGCGCACGCGGCGGGCAGGTCCGCGGCGGACCCGTCCGGCCCCAGGAACGACGTCTCGGGAATCCGCAGCGGCTCCAGCACTTCCCGCTTCAGCACCGCGCGGTAGGACTCCGGGTGGTCGGCGGGAAGGCCGACGTACTCGTCGAGCTGGCACACCCGCACCCGGCTGGTGTCCACCGCGCCCGCGGCCACCTTCGCGGCCAGCGCCTGGTACACCGGCAGCGGCGTGGAGCCGGTCGCGACGCCGAACAGCGCGTCGGGCTTGCGCGCGATCAACTCGGCCACGGCGGTGGCGACCAGCTCGCCCTGGGCTGCGGCGTCCGCGACGATGACGACTTCCATGGCGACCCCTGGTTCGGTTCCGGCGAGCCGGAGCGTTGCGGTGGATTGGTATAGACCAACCGTACCGGAGGGCGGCGGGAGGTGCGCGACCGGCTCCGTTCTCCGCTAGTTCGCGGTGGTAGTCAGCGCCCGGATGTCGTCCCCGGGCATCACACCCAGGTGGTAGGTCACCGTCCGTGACGTCAGTGGGAACCCGATGCCCTGGCTGGCTTGGTCGACGTGCTCCTTGAGCCAGGCGCGGACCCGCGCGTCGTCGGCCTGCCCGGCGGCGGTGGCCTTGGCGCAGCCCGCCAGCAGCTCCACCGCGCGGGCCGGGGTCGCGCCGAAGACCTGGCACGTCACCGTGCTCACCGTCGTCCCGGTCGTGCCGCCGGTCACCACCCCGAGCCCGACGCCGTCCGGCGCCCGGCCCCGGCCCTGCCGGAGCCAGGTGGTGTCCTTCGGGTCCGGCGCGGCGCCCTTGCGCGGCATCGGCGCCAGCGGCACCGCCCACCCGGCGTCGGCCAGGCTTCTGCCGACGGTGTCCGGCGCGAGTCCCGGCAGCGGACGGTCGGTCCGCGCCGACGAGCCGTCGGAGCCGCACCCGCCGGCGAGCCCGGCGACCAGGCCGGCGGTCAAGGGCGGGATCAGGGCTCGGATGCGTCGGATGCGGGATGCGGTGGGCGACATGGGCTGCTCCGGATCGATCGAGGGGAAGTTCGGCTCGAGCCTAGAAGCGACTTGTCCGGTATCCCCGCATTGTCACCGGATCGGGGGCGTGGCCGCCGCTGCCGGACCGATCTTCGCCGAACCGCCTCCACCCGACCCGGCACCGGTGTTACCGTCGCCGCCATGGCCAACCGTTCTTACCTTTACTCCGCCGACACCCTGCCGACGGAGACCGCGAATCCGGCACAGGTGCTGTGCATATCCGAGCACGCCTGGGACATCCCGCTGGCGCACAAGGTCCTGGTTGGCCGAAACCCCCGGGTCGTCCAGTCCATGATCTGGAACCCGCGGATCGGCATCGGCGCGGACTACGCCGGCGGCGCCACCCTGCTGCTGGAGCTGCTGCGCGTGGTGGGCGAAGGACTTCAGGAGGACCCTGGTTTCGCCGAACGTGTCGCCGCGATCGCCGCGCACCTGGACAAGCAGCGCGCGGAGTACTTCGTCCTGGAGACCGGCGAGATGATCTCCCTGGACGGCGAAGACGTCGAACAGTCCGCCCGGGATCTGGTGGCCGGCGACATCCCGGCTACCGTGGCCCGCGCCGAGGCCGCGATCGCCGGTGCGGACGACGAGTGGCTGGAATCGGTGCGCGCTTCGTGGCGTAAGCACTTCGACTCCTTCTACAGCACGACGCTCTACTTCTCCTTTCCGACTGATTGAGAAGATCAGGTCTCGAAGTCCGCTCGGTGCTCGGCCACCCATTCCCGCGGATCGCCGGATGCCCGGTGATCTGCGGGACTTTCACATCATCACAAGCCCTTGAGCCATTGATGCTCCGGATACACATGCGCGACGAGCTCGGCCAACCTCCTACGCTGGGCCGACGTCAGGTACGGCACGCTTTCGTCGAAGTCTCGCTGGTCCTTGGCCCGGACGTGCTTGGCCTTGAACAGCAGGACGAGCTCCGGAGCCAAAAACGGGATGCCGTCCGGCGTGCGCAGGATGATCTCGCTGTAGGGGAGCCGGACCGTCTCGGCATGGCGGCAGATCCAAGTCCGGCCGTCGTGGGGCTCGCGGAACACATCGAGCAGGTAGCCGCCGGTGTTCGCATCGCGGACCCACGTCTGGTGCGTCGCGGCCAGCGCGTCGGGCGCGGCGTCCTCCCAGATCCGGCCGTCGCCGACCGCGTCGAAGACATAGCCGGGGAAGCGATCGCGGACCTCGGGGAAATCCGCGGCGGGGATCGCGATCTCGACGTCGCCATGCTTACGCGTCTGCGCGCCCCGGAACAGGTCCAACGCCCAACCGGCGGCCACATACCAGGGTGTGGCGACGCCTTCCAACCGCCGCGCGACCTCGGCTGGAGACCAACAGCAAGCCCACTTCTCGTCGAGTGCCGCGATCTCGGCGGCGGTCAGCTTGACGCCGCCGTCGGGCTGGTGCCGGCTCATCGGAGGAATCTAGCAGTCCGGCCGAGTAGCGACCGCCGGCCGCCGCCGCGACGTGCTGAGCGGCGGCGGCCGGCGGTCGCGTCCTACGCCCCGGCCTCCACCGGAAGCCGGTCGAGCCAGCGTGCCTGCTGCAAGGTCGAGATCAAACACAACGTGGATTCAGCACCCTGATTAGGATTGCGCGAGTCCTCCGCCAGGCCGTCGAAACAGCCGCCGGTGGTCTCGTCGATCATCGGCAGGCGACTGTCGTTGTCGCCCAGGAACCAGTTCACCGACATGCGGACGCCGTC
This sequence comes from Catenulisporales bacterium, assembly GCA_019510485.1. Lineage (GTDB taxonomy): Bacteria > Actinomycetota > Actinomycetes > Streptomycetales > Catenulisporaceae > Catenulispora. Next base: position 9,295 of record JAEKKI010000186.1, on the reverse strand, counting down.
GAGCCACTTGCGGTCGCCGGTCGCGATGAACGCCCGCGAGCACGCGTCCGCGTAGGCCGCCGGCTCGATCGCCTGCTGGTGGAAGCCCGGGCGCGGCTGGCCCGGTCCCCAGCCGCCGGCCGGGGTGGGGGACAGGTGGCCGTCGCGGGTCGCCGTGAACAGCAGCCAGTCCAGCAGTTCCAGGCCGTCTCGCAGGATGGTGTCGTCGCCGAGATACTGTCCGGCGGCGATGATCGCCTCCGGGAGCGCCGCGTCGGCGTATTCCAGGCGCGGCTCGGGCCAGGGCCACGCCGGGTCGGGTCCCGGGCGGCCGATGACGTTGACCGCGTCGGCGAGCAGGGCGCGGGCGCCCTCGTGCTCGGGGTCGGCCTCGGCGACTTCGGCGGCGCCCAGGGCGGCGAAGGCCATCGCGTGCGGGATCCGTCGGCGAAGCGTTCCAGCGCCACCGCGCGGATCCAGGGTGTCGGGCCGCGCGAGGCCGCCGTGCCCAGCGCCCACACCCCGCGGCCCCACCACTCACCGGTCTCCGGTTCGTCGTGCCACTCGCGGTCGTAGCCCATGCGGTTGTGGAAGCCCCGCTCGCGGTCGTGCGCGTGGATCACGAACGCCAGGTATATCTCGGCGAGCGCGACCAGCTCCGGCGCGGGGTCGGGTTCGCGGCACACCGCGATCAGGGCCCGGGTGACGTCGTCCACGCAGTATCCGTGCCAGCGTTTGGGGATCGGCCCCCGGGCGTGCTCGAACATCCCGGTGTCGTCGCTCATCCGCACCAGATGTGCGAACGACGGCTCCGGCGCCCCGCCCCCCAGCGAGGTCAGCAGTTCTCGGTCGGACGGCTGGGCGTCGAGACGGTCGTCTATCGTCATCGGAAACGGTCTCCTCTCCTCCGAACCCCCCGCGATACCCGGTTTGCGACGAGGTAAGCGTCTTATCGCCTTCGGGTTTGATGCAGCCTTCCTGGGGATACCGGTGGGCTTGTCCTCCCGCGCCGGGTATCCGCTGCGTACTCGGTGCACCTGACGGCCCTAGGGAGTGGGGAAACATGACGACAGCCGAGTCCGTGCCGGAGCGCACAGGCACTGTGGCCGGCGGCATCGAGACCGATCGCTCGGTCACCCGGAAGGACCTGCGGCTCAACCGCGATCCGGCCCGCGTCATCGCCAAGCTGTTCGTTCCCGGCTCCTACGGACCGGAGATGAGCGCGCGCGCCGCGGGCGTCGTGCACCGAGTCCTGGCCCTGTCCGACGCCGACGCCGAGGCCGCCTACGCCCGCACCATCGACGGCTTCAACGGCCGGCACCGCGGCCTGGAGGCCGTCTTCGCGGAGAACTTCAGCGTCATCGCACACCGCGTCGATCACGACATCGACCTCTCGGGACTGCGCAAGCTCCTGGTCGGCGCGCTTTTCACCCAGGAGTACGCCATCGAGGGCGCGGCCTTCACGAACCCCTCGATGATCCCGCACCCCGACCAGGACGGCCTGGGCCCCGGGCAGCTCAGGTTCGTCATGAGCGCCCGCTCCATCGGCGAGGGCAACTTGTCCTGCACGGAGTTCCGCACCGGCGTGCTCGGCCAGGACGGCCACCTGACGGTGGACGAGCCGTCGCCCTACGCGCACGTGGGCCGCGTCCAGCAAACGCTCTACGAACGTTCGACGTTGCGCGCGGCGCTCGACGGCGCGGCCGACGATGACGACGAGGTCGTGGCCTTCCTGCTGCACCACCTCCCGGAGCGGTTCTCCGACGCCGACCTGGAAGCCTGCCTGGGGCAACTGCCGCCCCAGCTGCTGGTGCTGGAGCGGACCCACCGCACGTTCTCCCGCATCCACTGGTTCGTCGCGTGCCACTACACCATTTGCTTCGCCGACGACGCGGACGTCTCCGAGCGCGTGCTGTGGCCGCTGTCGCCGACGGAGCGCAAGGGGATCGAGGACGCGCGGTTCGTGCGGTGCACCGACGACGACGGCCGGGAGCTGTATCGCGGTACGTATACCGCGTACAACGGCACGCAGGCGGTCACGCAGCTGATGGAGACCTCTGATTTCCGCACCTTCCGCATGGCGCAGATGTTCGGCGCCACGGTCGCCGACAAAGGCATGGCGCTGTTCCCCTGCCAGGTCGGCGGCCGCTACCTGGCGCTGTCCGGCCAGGGCCGGAACGGCAGCGCGATCGTCAGCTCCGCCGACGGCCGCGTCTGGTCGCATCCTCAGCGCCTCAAGATGCCGGAGCAGCCGTGGGCGCTGACGTACGTGGGCAACTGCGGCTCGCCGATCAAGACCGACGCCGGCTGGCTGGTGCTCACCTACGGCATCGGCCCGATGCGGGTGTACGCGCTCGGGGCGGTGCTGCTGGATTTGGAAGAGCCGACTCGGGTGATCGGTGCGCTACCCGATCCGCTGGTGGTCGCGGCGCAGGAGGAGCGGGATGCTTACGTGCCGAACGTCGTGTATTCGTGCGGGGCGATGAAGTATCAGGACACGTTGGTGATTCCGTATGGGATCGGTGATATGGGGATCGAGTTCGCGACGGTGCCGGTTTCCGGGTTGCTGGACAGGATGGTAGGTAAGTAGCCGTCAGTGCCAGTGATACCGGCCGGACTCGAATACGCAGATCAAAGTGTTCCCGTTCGCATCCTGAGTGGTCAGGCCGGCATCGGCGGTCGGGCAGAATTCGCCGCGCCGGTAGAAGTCTCCGTTCGGGGCCTTCAAGATCGGCGCTGTGGTGGGCGCGAGGGTCGTGACCTGTGTGAGATGTCCTTCGACGATCGCGCCGTTGTGAACGATGTAGGACCCGTTATAGACCTTGGTCGTACCGTCGTCCTGTAGTGCTTCGAGGTGTACCTGAACTGTGTCCCCTCGGGCGCCGGTGATGATGAGCGTGTCGTGCGCGGTTCCGGCAAAGCCTGCGGCGAACGCGTCGTAGCTGGATCCGAGGTTGTCGCCGCCGAGCATCCACGCAGTCGCATAGTCTTGCGCGTTGATCGCGGCGTAGAAAGCGGAGACGACCGCTGCCGGACTCAGCGGCGCGGGAATCTGCGTGGTGTGAGAGGTGGATGGTGGCGGCGTCGGTTTAGGTGTGGGTGTGGGTGTAGGCGTCACAGTCACCGTGACCGTCGCCGACGACGTGGGGGAGGGCGTCGGTGTAGGCGTCGCAGAAGGCTGCTGAGTGGCGCTCCCGTGTGGCTGTGACGTGGTCGTAGAGGCGCATGCGCCGACCGAACACCCCACCGCCACGATGAGCGCGGCGAACCGGGCTTTCATGACGTCACCTCGATGGACGAGCAGCGATTGCCGCTGTCTCTATCCTCCGCCCCAAGCGTCCGGCTCGCATGTCAGCTGGCCGGAGTCCGAGCCGCGCTAAGGCAGCCCCGGCAGCCCCTCCTCCCACAACCACCCCTGAAAGAACGACCCCATATCCTGCCCCGCCACCGCCGCGACCACCCGCGTGAACCCGTCCGTCGACACGGTCCCGTGCCGAGACTCCGCCGTCCACGTTCGCAGCACCCGGAAGAACGCCTCGTCCCCGACCAGCCGCCGCAACGCATGCAGCGTCAGCGCGCCCCGCTTGTAGATACGGTCGTCGAACAGATGCGGCGGGCCGGGATCGGCGAGCACCAGATCCTGCGCCTGCCGCTGAAGCCGGTGGTGCCAGGTGTGCGCGTGCTCGTCGGCGCTGCGACTACCCGAGGCCTCCGACCAGAGCCACTCTGCGTAGCAGGCGAAGCCCTCGTGTAGCCAGATGTCCCGCCAGTCGCCGAGCGTCAGGCTGTTGCCGAACCACTGGTGCGCCAGCTCGTGGGCGATGAGGCGCTGGTTCGACCAGTCCGCGTCCATGTGATTCGCGCCGAACATCGCCATGCCCTGGGCCTCGACCGGGATGTCCAGGCGGTCGTCGGTGACCACCACCGTGTATCCGTCGAACGGATACGGCCCGAACAGCTCGCCGAACAGCGTCATCATCGCGTCCTGACGCGCCAGCGCCTCGCGCGCCGCCGCCAGCCGGCGCGCGGGCGCGACCAGCCGCTGCGGCACGCCGCCCGGCAGCTCGTGCCGCTGATACGGCCCGATCTGCACCGACGCCAGATACGTCGCCATCGGCGCGTCCTGCACAAACGTCCACGTCGACGTCGACCCGCTGTGCGCGACGCTCGTCAGCCGGCCGTTCGCGACCACCTGGTACTGCGACGCCGTCGTGATCGTGAAGCGGTACGCCGCCTTGCGGTCCGGGCGGTCGTCGCACGGGAACCACGACGGCGCCCCGGTCGGCTGGCTCGCGACCAGCACGCCGTCCGCCAGTTGCTCCCAGCCGAGACCGCCGTAGCGGCTGGCCGTGGGGCGCGGGGTGCCCCGGTACACGATCTCCAGCACCAGTTGCTCGCCGGCCTCGACCCGCGAAGGCAGCCGGATCCGCAGCTTCTCCTTCTGGTGCTCGTAGCGCAGCCGGCGGCCGTCCTGCAGGATCACCCGGTCCACGCGCAGGTCCGCGAAGTCCAGCACCAGGCTCGTCAGCGCCTCGGTGGTCCGCAGCGTCAGCACCGCCACGGCCGCCAGCCGGTTCGGCCCGACGCGGTAGTCCAGCGTCAAGTCGTAATGCGAGACGACGTACCCCTGGTTGCCGCGCCGCGGGAAATAGGGCGCGCTCACGCCTGCTCCGGCCACGGCGCGATCGGGTTCCCCTGCCACCGCGTATGCGCCGGCACCGTCTCCCCGCGCATCACCAGCGACGCCGGCCCGACTGTGGCTTGTGCCCCGATCGCCGCCGCCGGCAGGATCACGCCCTGCGGCCCCAATGTCGCGCCCGGCTCCAGCGTCACGGTGTCCATGCTCATCACCCGATCATGGAACAGGTGGGTCTGCACCACGCATCCCCGATTCACCGTCGCCGCGTCCGCCACCACGATCAGATCCGCCTCCGGCAGCCAGTACGTCTCACACCACACCCCGCGCCCCATCGTCGCGCCCATCGCCCGGTGCCACATGTTCAGCGGCGCCGTGCCCAGCCACAGGTCGGCGAACCAGGGCGCGGCGACCAGCTCCACGAAGTTGTCCGCCAGCTCGTTGCGCCACACGAACGAGCTCCACAGCGGCTGGTCGCTCACCCGGATCCGCCCGACCAGCGCCCACTTGGCCGCCACCGCGACCAGCGCCGCGGCCACCCCGGCGGCCAGGAACACCGTCCCGCCGAGCAGCACCGACCACGGCGTGCCCCACCGGTGCGCGACGTCGGCCAGCACCGCCACCACCGCGAGCGCCAACGCCGCGGTCACCATCATCGGCACCAGCCGCAGCACCTCGATGGCGGCCCGCGCCGCCATCAGCCGGCGCGGCGGGTTGTAGGTCAGCGCGTCGTCGACCTCCTGTCCCGGCCGCCGCAGCCGCTCCGGCGGCATGCCCAGGTACGACTTGCCGCGCTTGGCCTTGTGCGGCGCCGCCGACAGCACGCCGACCAGGCTCTCCCTCGGCAGCTTGCGGCCCGGGGCGACCATCCCGGAGTTGCCGACGAACACCCGCTTGCCGATCCGCGCCGGCCCGACCCGCAGCCAGCCGCCGGCCATCTCGTACGGCGCCACCATCGTGTCGTCGGCCAGGAACGCGCCGTCGTTCACCGTGGTCATCGCCGGCACGGCCAGCACCGTGGACATCTCCACCCCGCGCCCGACCCGCATCCCGAGCAGCCGCAGCCACGACGGCGTCAGGATGCTGGCATACAGCGGATACAGCCAGATCCGGGCCATCGCCATCAGCTGGAGCGTGCACCACGTCTGCCACGCCCGACGGCTGTGCAGCGGGTGGTCACCCGCCGTCATGCCGACGCTCAGGGCCCTGACGCACACCAGCGTCAGCAGCGCGTAGCAGAGGGCGAACAGCGGCGTGGCCGGAACCAGGCCGGCCAGCGCGTACCCGAACCCCTGCCACACCGTGGTCGTCCCGTGCATGAACACCCCGACCACGAGGAGCGCCGGCACCGCCGCGATCAGCGGGAACAGCGCCAACCCCACGGCGGTCCCGCCGTAAACCAGGGTCCACCATCGCGAGCGCCGCGCCGGCCCCGGCGGCCGTTCGGCCTTGCGCAGCCGCACCGCCGGCGAACCGGCCCACTCCTGTCCGGCCGGCACCACGCCGCCGACCGACGACCCCGGCGCGATCCGCGCCCGCTCGCCGATCTTCGCTCCCGGCAGCAGCGCCGAGCGCGCTCCCACCGAGGCTCCGGCGCCGATCCGCAGCTCGCCGACCCGCACCCGGCCGCCGTCGATCCAGTAGCCGGTCAGGTCCACCTCCGGCTCCACCGAGGCGTTCTCGCCCATCCACAGCAGTCCGGTGACCGGCGGCGGCGAGTGCAGGTCGACGTGCTGGTCCAGCTGCGCGCCCAGCGCCCGCGCGTAGAGCACGTTCCAGGGGCCGGTCACCGTCGACAGCACCCCGATCCGCGCCGCCAGCTGCTCGGCGGTCCACAACCGCAGATGCACCGACCCGCCGCGCGGATACTCGCCCGGCCGCAGACCCCTGAGCAGGAGCCGGGCGCCACCCGCGGCCACCGCGATGCGTCCCGGCGGCGCCACGAACAGCGCGAAGCCCGCCAGCACCCACCACCACGACACCGTCGGCACCCACGGGGCATCGACCAGATTCCCCACCACCGCCAGCAGGGTCAGCCACCGCACGGCGCCGAGCGTGGCCAGCGGCACCATCAGCAGCACCTGCGCGAGCTGCGCGCGCGGCGGGACCGGCGGGACGTCCGGCACCGACTCGGCGATCTCGTCCGTGGCCTGCGGTTCCATCGCCAGCAGCCGCGTGGCGAGTTCACCGAGCGTCGGATTGTCGTAGACGTCCCGGACGGTGACCGTCGGATAGCGCGAGCGCAGGTTCGAGACGAACTTCGCAGCCACCAGACTGCTGCCGCCGGAATCGAAGAAGTCTGTCTCCGGGGCTTTGGGGCGCTCGCCGAGCAGGGTCGCCCAGCGCTCGGCCAGCCATTGCTCGGCGACGGTCAGCTCGGCCACCTCGGCCGGCTCCTCGACGCCGGGCAGCGGCCAGGGCAGGGCATTGCGATCCACCTTGCCCGAGGTGCGAACCGGCAGGTCGTCGACGACCGCGATCCGGGGGACCAGCGCGGCGGGCAGTCGTTCGGCCAGCAGGGTGCGCGCGGCGTGGGCGTCGAAGGCGCCGGAGCGGCTAGAGCCGCCTGCACCGAAGTTTCCTGAGTCGTCTGCGCTGGAACTGCCTAAGCCGTCCACGTCGTCCGCGCCGCTCGTGCCGTAGCTGCCGGAGTCGCCAGAGCGCTCAAGGCTGTCGGGTCGGCTCGGAACCACATAGCCGACCAACACCTCCGCCCCGCCGGCCGTCCGCTTCACCGCGGCCGCCGCGCCCGCGACCCCCGGCAGCGCCTGCAACGCCGCGTCCACCTCGCCCAGTTCGATCCGCCGCCCGCCGAGCTTGACCTGCTCGTCGGCCCGGCCCAGGAACACCAGGCCCTCGGGATCGGCACGCACCAAGTCACCGCTGCGATAGGCCCGGTCCCAGTCCATCGACTTCAACGGCCCGTACTTCTCGGCATCCTTCTCAGGATCCAGATACCGCGCCAGCCCGACCCCGCCGATCACCAGCTGCCCGGAACCGCCGAACGGCACCGGCTCCTCGGCCTCGTCGACCACGACCAGCTCCCAGCCGGCCAGCGGCAGCCCGATCCGCACGACGCCCTGCCCGGTCAGCGGCGCGGCACTGGCCACGACCGTCGCCTCGGTGGGCCCATAGGTGTTCCACACCTCGCGGCCGCCCACCGCCAGCCGCTCGGCCAGCTCCGGCGGGCACGCCTCGCCGCCGAAGATCAGCAGCCGCACGTCGGCCAGCGCCTCGGCCGGCCACAGCGAGGCCAGCGTCGGCACCGTGGAGACCACGGTGATCCCGTTCTCGACCAGCCACGGCCCCAGGTCCACGCCGCTGCGCACCAGCGCGCGCGGCGCCGGGACCAGACAGGCGCCGTTGCGCCAGGCCAGCCACATCTCCTCGCAGGAGGCGTCGAAGGCCACTGACAAGCCGGCCAGCACCCGGTCGGCGGTGCCGATCGGCGCCGAGGGCAGGAACAGACCGGCCTCGGCGTCGACGAACGCCGCGGCGCTGCGATGGGTGACGGCCACGCCCTTGGGCTTGCCGGTGGAGCCGGAGGTGAAGATGATCCAGGCGTCGTCGGAGATCGTCGGCAGGCGCGCGGGACGGACTTCGGACACCTCGGGTGACCCGGACTCTGATCCGTCGCCCGAGGCGGGCTCGACCGGTGGCCGGATACGCGTCCCGGTATCGACGACCGCACGCACCTCGGCCTCGCCGAACACCAGCCGCGCACGTTCGTCCGGGTCATCGGCATCCACCGGGACATAGGCCGCCCCGGCCATCAGCGTGCCGAGGATCGCGAGGTAGAGATCGACGGTGCCCGACGGCACCCGGATCCCGACCCGGTCCCCGGCGCCCACCCCGGCCTCGGCCAACCGCGCGGCCATCGCCCGGACCTCGACCAGCAGCGTCGTGTAGTCCAGCGCCCGACGGCCATCGTCCAACGCCGTGGCGTCGGGATGAGCCCGGGCTGTGGCTTCTATGATGTCGATGAGCGTGCGTGGCGCCGGCGCCGAGGCCGACGCGTCATACACCGCGGGGGCGCCCGGACCGGACATCGACTCGTCCATGTAGATGTTGCTTCCTCGCGACGGCGGGCGGGTGGCGCGGATCCACGGCCGGCCGAGGCCAGGATATCAACCGAGATCACCACACTCGTTCCGCTGAAATTCACTCGGAAAGCGCAGTAGGTTACCGGCGCCGCAGCCGGTCACGTGTATCGGGGCCGTACTTGCGACGTCAAAGCGCTGATAGCCGGCTCGCGCCGGGGCCACGCCCGGGGGCGGCCTGGCCGAGGCCTGGCTCATCGCCTTCCGCGCGATGCAGGGCCTGGGCGGCGCGATCATGTTCCCGGCGGCGCCGGCGATCCTGGGCACGACGCTGGTGTCCCGGATGCGCAGCAACGTCGCCGACAAACTCGTCTCCGACCAGCACATGCCCCGCGCGGCGGCGGACAAGCTGGCGGCCGGCCTGGCACAGATGCGGAACGGCGGTTCCGGCGGCGACGGCGGCGTCCGACGATCCTCTATGCGATGAGCGGCATCATGGCGCCGGCCGCGATCGTGGCCTTCCTCGGCCTCCGCGGCGGTCCGCGGCCCGAGGCGGTGCCGGCCGCGGCGACTCAGGGAGCTGAGGCCGCGCCCTGAAACGCGTTTCGTTCCCGCCACAGCGGTCACCAGGCATCTACGG
>JAEKKI010000185.1 GCA_019510485.1 Catenulisporales bacterium | reverse complement strand
GCCCGCGACCTGACCGCCTTCTGCCGCAAACTCGGCATGCCCTTCGGCTTCCTGATCGAGAGCGTGTCGATCCGCCGGGTCGAGATCGAGGCGGCGGCGACGCTGGCGCGCGAGGTGGGAGTGCTGCTCGGCCGCCGGGCCTCCTGAAGGCGGGGATCCGGAAACTACAAGCTCAGACCACCTGCGAGCACCTGCCGAGCCATAACGATCCGCTGCACCTGGTTGGTGCCTTCGTAAATCTGCGTGATCTTCGCATCCCGCATCATCCGCTCCAGCGGATAATCCTTCGTGTACCCGTACCCGCCCAGCAACTGCACCGCATCCGTCGTGACCTCCATCGCCACGTCCGAGGCGAAGCACTTCGCCGCCGCGCCGAAGTACGTCAAGTCCGAGTCCCCGCGCTCCGACTTCGCGGCGGCGGTGTACGTGAGCTGACGTGCGGCCGTCAGCTTCATCGCCATGTCGGCGAGCATGAACTGGATGCCCTGGAAGTCGGCGATGGGCTTGCCGAACTGCTTGCGTTCCTTGATGTAGTTCGATGCGTAGTCCAGCGCTCCCTGAGCGATGCCCAGCGCCTGCGCCGCGATCGTCACGCGAGTGTGGTCCAGCGTCCGCATCGCGGTGGCGAAGCCCGTACCCTCAGCGCCAATTATGCGATCGGCGGGGATCCGGACGTTGTCGAAGTAGACCTCGCACGTAGGCGAGCCCTTGATGCCGAGCTTCTTCTCCGGCGCCCCGAAGCTCACGCCTTCGTCGGACTTCTCGACCACGAACGCGCTGATGCCCTTAGACCGGGCCGTGGGATCGGTGACGGCCATGACCGTGTAGAACTCCGACACACCGGCATTCGTGATCCAGCGCTTCACGCCATTGAGCACGTAGTGGTCCCCATCGCGTTCGGCCCGGGTCTTCATACCCGCGGCGTCGGAGCCGGCGTCGGGCTCGGACAAGCAGTACGAGAACATCGCCGAGCCGGCGGCCAGCGCAGTGAGGTACTTCCGCTTCAGCTCCTCCGAGCCGGAGAGGATCACCGGCATCGACCCGAGCTTGTTCACCGCCGGGATGAGCGAGGACGAGGCACAGACCCGCGCCACCTCCTCGATCACGATGCACGTCGCCAACGCGTCGGCGCCCTGCCCGCCGTACTGCTCGGCCACGTGGACGGCCGCCAGGTCGGAGGCGACCAGGGCGTCCAGCGCCTCCTGGGGGAAGCGGGCCTGCTCGTCGACGTCGGCGGCGAACGGGGCGATCTTCTCCTCGCACAGCGAGCGGACCGCCTCGCGCAGCAGGTCGTGCTCCTCGGAGACCTTGAACAGGTCGAAGTCGGCCATATGTCGCTCCCTGACTGTCAGCGGACGGATGTAACGTGGGGAAACAAGTACATAACGGACGTAGCGCCGCCGGTGACGAACCCCGAGGTACGCAACCGGCGAAGGTACTGGGTACCCTCGATTATCCACACTCGGTGCCACAGATACAGATACCCTGTGGCAGGCACCACAAGTGCCGCCACAACTGTGGCACCAGCCGCGAACCGGAAACCGGAGGCATCCATGATCGAACGAGTCGGAGTGGTCGGCGTCGGCCAGATGGGTGCGGGCATCGCGGAGGTCTGCGCCCGCGGCGGCCTGGACGTGATCGTCGCCGACGAGGACGCCGAGGGCCTCAAGCGCGGACGGGACCGGATCGCGGTGTCCCTCAAGCGCGCGGTGAAAGCCGGCAAGCTGAGCGAGGCCGACGCCGAGGCGGCACTGGCCCGGATCCGCTTCACCGAGGACGTCGACGACTTCGCCGACCGCCAGCTCGCGGTGGAGGCCGTGGTCGAGATCGAGGACGTCAAGACCGCCGTGCTGCGCAAGCTGGACCTGATCCTGCCCGAGGACGCGATCCTGGCCACCAACACCTCCTCGATCCCGATCATGCGCCTGGGCACGGCCACCGCCCGCCCGGCCAACGTGGTCGGCGTGCACTTCTTCAACCCGGTCCCGGTGCTGAAACTGGTCGAGGTGATCCCCTCGCTGGCCACCAGCGCCGAGACCAAGGCGCGCGCCGTGGCCTTCGCGGAGCAGCTGGGCAAGCACCCGGTGGTGGCGCAGGACCGCGCCGGCTTCGTGGTGAACTCGCTGCTCATCCCCTACCTGCTGGCCGCGATCCGGATGGCCGAGAGCGGCTTCGCCTCCGCGCAGGACATCGACGCGGGCATGGTCCTGGGCTGCGCCCACCCGATGGGCCCGCTGGCGCTGTCGGACCTGATCGGCCTGGACACGGTGAAGCTGGCGGCCGAGGCGATGTACGAGGAGTTCAAGGAGCCGCTGTACACCCCGCCGGCGCTGCTGCTGCGCATGGTGGAGGCCGGGCGGCTGGGCCGAAAGAGCGGGCGCGGCTTCTACGAGTACCCGAACGTCTGAGCGGAGAGGGGCGGGGCGGGAGCCCGAACGCAGCCCGCCCTACTCCCCCGCCACCAGCGCCGGCTCGGCGAACGTCAAGGTAGCCGCCTCGGTGTCCAGCCGCGCCCGCAACCCCATCGGCAGCGACTGCATGAACACCCCGTGCCCGATGTCCGCACCGAGCAGCACCGGCACGCCAAGATCGCCGAGCCGGTCGGCGAGCAGCTGCTCGACCTCGGCGAGCGGCCCGCAGTCCTCCCAGGTGCCGCACAGGATCCCGCGCACGCCGTCCAGGTAGCCGCTCCGGCGCAGCTGGGTCAGCACCCGGTCCAGGCGGTAGTTCCGCTCCGCGACGTCCTCCAGGAACAGGATCCCGTCGCGCGCCGGGACCGAGGTCGACGTGCCCAGCGAGCTGGCGATCAAGGCCGCCGTGCCGCCGACCGTGACGCCCTCGGCGATCCCGGGCACCAGCACGCGCGTGTCCTGGAACACCAGCTCGGTGACCTTCTCCGGGGTGAGCAGCAGCCGCGCCAGCCCCTCGAACGAGGGCACGCCGGTGCGGAACATCACGCTGGAGACCATCGGCCCGTAGACCGACACCCAGCCCAGGTGCGTGCGCACCGCCTCGATCAGGGCCGTGACGTCGGAGAAGCCGACCACGACCCGCGGCTGCGGAGCGCCGATCGCCTGCCAGTCGACCAGCTCCAAGACGCGTTGCACGCCGTATCCGCCGCGCGCGCAGAACACCGCCGCGTAGCCCGGCTGACCCAACGCCCGGGTCAGGTCCTCGGCCCGCACCTTGTCATCAGCAGCCAGATACGGGTACGGCCCCACCGACCGCACCGACGGGAACACCTCGGGGACCAGACCCACACTCCGCAGCGCCGCCAACCCCAGGTCAACCTCCTGTTTTCCGGGCGAGCCGCTGAGGGCGACGACGGCGACACGGTCGCCGGGCTTCAGGGCCGGGGGCGAGAGCAGGGAGCGCATGATCCGACTCTCTCATGACGGCGGGCGGATGAACGAGGGGCGGTCAGAGGTCTGGTGTTGAGATGAACCGTTCCAGAAGACAAGACACGCTTCCTTAGATCCAATCGCACCCGTAGATTGCTTGGATTCCGTTCACGCCACCATGACGGAGCCAGGGCCCGGCGCGGGACGCGTTGGGTCTCTGCGGCTATCCCGCCGAAATACCGGGCCCCTTCATGGTCGGAGTGTTGACACATGCGCGTCGTTGTGACCGGTGGTGCCGGTTTTATCGGCTCACATCTGTGTGAGCGGTTGATCACCCGTGGCGACGAGGTGGTGTGCGTCGACGATTTCTCGTCGGGACGCAAGGAGAACGTCGCGGACCTGCTGGACAGCCCGCGGTTCGAACTCATAGCCGAGGACGTCGCGGAGCGGATCTCCGTATCCGGCCCCTTCGACGCGATAGCTCATCTGGCGAGTCCCGCCTCACCGCCGGACTACCTGAAGCGGCCCCTTGACACGCTGGCCGTCAACAGCCGGGGCACGGAGAACGCACTGCGCCTGGCGCACGCGCACGGAGCCCGCTTCGTGCTCGCCTCCACCAGCGAGGTCTACGGCGACCCCCTCGTCCATCCCCAGCACGAGAGCTATTGGGGCAACGTCAACCCGATCGGGCCGCGCAGCGTCTATGACGAGGCCAAGCGATACGCGGAAGCCGTCACGTTCGCGTACCGCCGCACGCTCGGTGTGAACACCGGTGTGATGCGCATCTTCAACACCTATGGGCCGCGCATGCGTGCCGATGACGGCCGGGTGGTCTCCTCGTTCTTGGTCCAAGCGCTGTGCGGCGAGCCTCTGACCGTCTACGGCGACGGCCTGCAGACCCGCAGCTTCTGCTACGTGGACGACCTGGTCACCGGGATCGTCGCCATGCTCGACAGCGACGAGTGCGGGCCGGTCAACTTCGGCAACCCCGCGGAACGGACCGTCGCCGACCTCGCACACCTGGTGGCGGAGCTCTCCGGAACCGCGCACGAGGTCGAGTTCCATCCCCTGCCGCAGGACGATCCGATGCAGCGCCGCCCGGACATCAGCCAGGCGCGCGAGTTGTTCGGCTGGGATCCGGTGTTCGACATCGAGGAGGGCCTGCGCCGCACCTCCGAGTGGTTCGCTTCGCGACCGGGCGAGGTCGGGGCGGCCGTCGCGGGACTGCGCGGCGGTCAGCTCGGCGAGCGCGGTGAGCGGCCGCCGATCGCCGACGCTCAGACAGCCGAGGCCGCCTGACCATCATGCAGAACAGGCCCTACTACCCATCGGGTTCCCGGGCGGAGCGACCGGCTGCCGCCGGGCGGCGTACCGATCAGCCCGACCCGATACCGGCGCCCCGGTCCGGGCTCGAACCGGCGACCGGGACCACGGCCGTCGTACCGCAGCCGACCGTCTCGGCGGCGGTGTTCAACCCACCGGTGGCCTCCGAGGAGCAACTCCAGCAGGAGATACGAGCACTGTCGCAAGGGACGGTGTCCTCGATCGGACCGGCCGGCCCGGTCTTCGGCCACCCCTACCGGGTGCGCCTGCTCGACCTCGCGCTCATGGTCCCGGCGCTGCGTCGGCGGGACCGGCGGGCGATCACCGCCATGTCGGTGGGCTGGATGGCCTGTTTCGTCACGTTCTGGCTGTGGTGGCTCGCCCCAGCCAACCGGACGGGCTGGAGCGGGCTGGTCCTGAACAGCGCCCTGTTGTTCTACGTCACCGTGATACCGCTCTACTTCCTGCTGTCGGTGTCCTGGCTCCGCAGACCCGACCCCCACCGTCCGGTGCCCGGCCTGCGGGTCGCGTTCATCGTCACCAAGGCGCCGTCGGAGCCGTGGGAGACCGCCGAGCGAACCCTGACCCGGATGCTCGCTCAGGACTACCCGCACCCGTACGACGTCTGGATCGCCGACGAGGCGCCCTCGGCGGAGACCCTCATCTGGTGCGCCCAGCACGGAGTCAAAGTCTCGACCCGGCACGGTGTGGCGGCCTACCACCGCTCGACATGGCCTCGCCGCACCAAGTGCAAGGAAGGGAACCTGGCCTACTTCTACGACGCCGTCGGCTACCAGGCCTACGACGTCGTCGCCCAGCTCGACTGCGATCACGTGCCCGAGCGCGGCTACCTGGCCGCCGTGGTCCGGCCGTTCGCCGACCCCGCGGTCGGTTACGTCGCCGCGCCCAGCATGTGCGATGCGAACGCTGACGTGTCCTGGTCGGCACGCGGCCGGCTCTACCGCGAAGCCGCCTGGCACGGCCCGATACAAATGGGCCACAACGGCGGCCTCGCACCGGTCTGTATCGGTTCGCACTACGCGGTGCGGACGCGGGCGCTCCGGGAGATCGGCGGGATCGGCCCGGAACTGGCCGAGGACTTCTCGACCTCGTTCCTGCTGAACTCCGCCGGCTGGCAGGGCGGCTTCGCCATCGACGCCGAGGCCCACGGCGACGGGCCGATGACCTTCGCCGACATGCTGACGCAGGAGTTCCAGTGGTCGCGCAGCCTGACCATGGTGCTGTTCGGCCTGGTCCCCGCCCACATGCGGCGGATGCGCGGCGTGTTGCGGACGCGGTTCGGGTTCTTGCTCGCCTACTACCCGATCAGCAGCTCGGTGATCAGCGTCGGACTGCTGCTGCCGCCGCTGGCGGTGCTCACCGGAATCCAGTGGGTCCACGTGAGCTACCCGTCGTTCCTCCTGCACATCGCGTCCGTGTCCGTCTGGACCCTGCTGCTCATCGGGCTGCTGCGCCGACGGGGACTGAACCGCCCTGCGAACGCTCCGATCCTGGCCTGGGAGACCTGGCTGTTCGCGCTTACGGGTTGGCCGTACGCGGTGCGCGGAGTCGCCGCCGGGATCGTCGGCGTACTACGCCCCAAACCTCTCACCTTCAAGGTGACCCCCAAGGGCATGGGCGGCATGCCGTCTCTGCCGACCAGGCTGATGGCTCCCTACCTGGGAATCACCCTGGCCCTGTCCGCCGTGGTCCTGTACGGCGAATTCGCGGATCGGGTCATCGGCTACATCTTCCTGTGTCTGGTGAGCTCACTGTCCTACGCCGTGGTGAGCGTCCTGGTGCCGTTGCTCCACATCCGCGAGTCTGCTCGGACGGCCGGCGCGCGCTTCACGGCGGCGCTGCCGACCGCGCGCCTGCCCCTGGCCCTCGGCCTGGCCACGTTCCTGCCGCTCGCCTTCGCCATGGACAAGTACGTCCCCCACATCGTCGTTCTCCTGGAACGCTGATCCGCCCGTCCCCGTTCCGGAGAAGGACTTCCATGACCGACCTCCCCACCTCCGCCCCGACGGTGCTGGTCACCGGCGGCGCCGGCTTCATCGGCAGCCACACCTGCGTGGAGTTGCTGGAGCACGGCTACGAAGTCGTCGTCGTGGACGACCACCGGAACAGCTCGCCGGAGGCGCTGCGCCGCGTCGAGAAGATCGCCGGACGTGCCCTGGCCGCTTCGTACCGGATCGACGTCCGGGATCGTGGAGCGCTGGAGGAGGTGTTCACCGGACACCGATTCGACGCGGTGATCCATTTCGCGGCCTTGAAGTCGGTACGGGAGTCCATGGAGATCCCGTTCGAGTACTACGACGTGAACGTCGGCGCGCTGCTCGCATTGCTGGGAGCGATGCGGGACCACCAAGTGGCCAAGCTCGTCTTCTCCTCCTCCTGCTCCGTCTACGGGGAGACGCAGGCTGACGCCCCGCTGGACGAGAGCCAGCCACCCAGGCCGACGAACCCCTACGCCCGCACCAAGTGGATGTGCGAGCAGATCCTGACCGACCTCACCGGGGCCTGGCCGGAGCTGGCGTGTTACGCCCTGCGCTATTTCAACCCGGCCGGGGCGCATCCGTCCGGGCTGCTCGGCGAAGACCCGAACGGCGTGCCGAGCAACGTGATGCCTTACGCGATGCAGGTGGCGGTCGGCCGGCGAGAGAAGCTGGCCGTCTTCGGCGGCGACTACGCCACACCGGACGGGACCGCGATCCGCGACTACATCCACGTGGTCGACGTCGCGGACGGACACCGGGTCGCCCTGACCCGGCTGGGCGTCGCCGGAACGGACTGCGGGGAACCGGCACCCGCCGAACCCGCGGAGCCCGTCGGCCCGGGGATGCACGTCCTCAATCTCGGAACCGGGGTGGGCACGTCGGTGCTGGAGCTGGTCCACGGGATCGAGCAGGCCTCCGGACGGCCCGTCCGCCACGAGATCGTCGAGCGCCGGGCCGGCGACGTCACCCGGCTCGTCGCCTCGCCGGCGGCCGCCGAGCGCGCGTGGGGCTGGCGTACCCGCCGCGATGTCGCGGACATGTGCCAGGACGCGTGGCGGTTCCAGGAAGCGCATCCGGACGGCTACGGCCATGGCTGAGAACGACGGCCGGCTACCCGCTCATGGCGGAGCCGGGCGGCGGCACACCCGCATAGAACCCATTCACGGCAACGCCCGCCGCCGGACGATCGCGCTGTTGCTCGGCACCGCAGCCGCGGTTCTGGGCGTGCACTTCGCCGTCGCGGACGGCCCGACCGGGCACCCGCGGAAAACGGCGTCACCGCAGGCGAAGTCGTCGACAGAGTCGGTGCAGGCGGCCAAGGCCAACCCGGTGCCGACGTTCTATGTCAGCGCACAAGGCGACGACGCGGCCGATGGCACGGCGCCGCAGAAGGCATGGAGGACGCTGGCCCGCGCCGATCAGCATGCTTACCTCGCCGGGGAGCGCTTGCTGCTGCGCGGCGGCGACACCTTCGCCGGCTCGGTCTCGCTGCAGGCCGGAGAGGCCGGACAGGCTGCCAAGCCGGTGGTCATCGGCTCCTACGGCACCGGGACCGCCACCATCAAAGCCGGGCAGACTCCGGGCATCGTGGTCCACGACACCGCGGGCGTCGCCATCAACGACTTGACCTTGATCGGCGACGGGCCGCTGAAATCGCCGGCGGTGGGAATCGACGTCAACAACGGCCTGCCCGGCGACGTCCAGCTGGACGGAATCACCATCTCGCGTGTCGACGTCTCACTGTTCCGCGACGGCATATCCTTCGTCGGCGGCAACGGCTCCTCCGGCTTCTCGCACATCGAGGTCACCGACAGCAAGCTGCACGGCAACCGTGACACCGGACTCCTCAGCGAGGGGCCGCCGAATCCGGCGCCACCTGCCGGCAAGCACCAGTTCCACGCCTTCCACGTCTCCGGCGTCGAAGCGTTCGACAACGCCGGTGATCCGACGAATCACCACACGTCCACCGGCAGCGGTATCGACCTCGGCGGCCTGGACGACGGCGTGATCGAGAACTCGGTCGCGCACGGCAACGGCGGCTCGTGCGACTCCGCCGAAGGACCGGTGGGGATCTGGATCCACGACGCCTCGGCCGTCGCGATCCGCCACAACGTCTCCTATTCCAACCGCACCGCCGGCTATACCGACGGCGGCGGATTCGACATCGACCAGGCCACGACCGGCGCGGTCCTGGAGCGCAACCTGGCCTACGACAACTGGGGACCGGGTTACATGGTGTACTCCGGGGCGGCCGAGGTCGCCTCGACCGGCAACACCGTGCGGTACAACGTCAGCATCGACGACGCCCGCGGCCCGAAGAACGCCACGTCGATCACCTACGGCGCGATGATGCTGGCCGGATACGAGAAGGATCTCAGCGTCCACCACAACACGGTCCAGCAGAATTCGACGGCTGAGAAGGCCACGCTGCTCAACATCGGCGGCCACCTGCGCATCGGACTCCAAATACAGAACAGCACCGTTCGGGACAACATCTTCGTCGCCGGCGGCGGCACCATGCTCGACGCCGGCGTGGCGCCGAGTACCAAGCAGGTACTCATGCAGGGGAACGTGTACTACTCGGTGGCGGGCCGGTGGCGGATGAACTGGGGGGCGTCGAACTTCACGTCGCTGGCCAAGTGGCGCAAGGGAACCGGCCAGGAGAGTTTCAAAGGCAAGTCGACAGGGACGGATGCGAACCCCGGTTTGGTTCCGGTCGGGGCAGCCACCTGGGATCCCACTCATAAGCCGGTCTTCGCGCCCAAGGGTGCCGGGCCGGCGGCGGCATCCGCTCTCGACCTGGCCGCGGACTTCGGGACCGACGTCGGAACGCAGGACTATTTCGACAGTGCTGTCGCGGGGTCGAAGATGATCGGGGCGGTTGCGCCGAAGTCCTGAGCCGGCGTCGGGCCGTTCGTTCTTCGAACCGCACCGCCCGCCGCGCCTTCGCCTGATCCGGGAGCGTCGCCAACGACGCCGGGCTTGGATTCCGCGCGTACTCGATCACCACGGGAGGAAGAGTGCATCCGGACGTGTTGTGTGACGACGTGCTGTTCCCGCGCTCTTCCCGACAGGTTCGCCTGGTCCGCCGCCTGAGTGAGGACGCGGAATGGCAGTGGACAGGCAGGCCCTGAGGAGAGCGTGTGTGCAGCTCGAAAACACCCCGGGCCCACCCGGCTTGGGGTCAAGCCGGGTGGACCTCACGCGCTCGCGGCCCCGATCTCGACGCCGACCACCCGCCGGGCGGCGGGGTGCAGGCAGGCGTGCACGTGCGCGCCGTCGCCGAGGTCCCCGACGTCCACCGCGGCAGATCCGACACCCGCGCCGTCCCCTCCCAGCGGCACCAGCGTCGGATGCGTAAGCGCGCACTCCTGCGTCGCGAACGGGCAGCGCGGCTCGAACAGGCAGCCCGGGGTCGCCGTGCGCTCGTCCAGCGCCCTGATCGGCGCCATGCGGTCCGGGCCCGGCTCCTCCAGCCCGCGCATGATCGGCACCGCCGACAGCAGGCACTGGGTATAGGGGTGCACCGGGGTCAGGATCACGTCGTCGGTGAGTCCGCGCTCGACCACCTCGCCGCGGTAGATCACGTGCAGTTCGCCGCCGTCGCCGACGTAGCGCGCGGTGGCCACGTCGTGGGTGATGAACACCAGCGAGATGCCGAGGCGCGTGCGCAGGTCCCGCAGCAGGCTGAGAATGCCCAGGCGCATCGACACGTCGATCATCGACACCGCCTCGTCGGCGATGAGCACCTCGGGGTCCACGGTCAGCGCGCGGGCGATGACCACGCGCTGCCGCTGCCCGCCGGAGAGCTGGTGCGGGTACTTCGGCAGGACCGCCGCCGGCTCCAGGCCGACCAGGGTCAGCAGTTCGGCGGCGCGTTCGCGCCATTTCCCCGGGTCGCCGCCGATCTCCTTGGCGCGCATCCGCAAAGGGTCGCCGAGCGTGGCCTCGACGGTGCGGGTCGGGTTCAGCGCCGAATACGGATCCTGATGGATCATCTGGATCCTGCGGAAGTACTTGGCCCGGGCGCGGGCGCTGAGCCCGGACAGCTCGACGCCGTCCACGACCAGCTCGCCGCCGTCGAACGTCTCCAGCCCGGTGAGGATCTTGCCGAGCGTGGTCTTGCCGCAGCCGGACTCGCCGATGAACGACACCGCGCCGCCGTCGGGCAGCGTGAAGTCGACGCCGCGCAGCGCGGGCACGGCGTGCGCGCCGGTGAAGGCGCCGTGGGTCTGGTAGGTGCGGGTGATACCGCGCGCCTGGATCATGCCGGCTCTCCCACGGCCGCGGGCGTCCCGGATGCCCCGGACAGCACGGTGGACGGTTCGACATGGCAGGCGCGGCGGCGCCCCCCGTCCTCCCACGCCGCCAGCACCGGCTCGACGGTGGCGCAGGTCTCGACGGCGAACCCGCACCGGTCCCGGAACACGCAGCCGACGCGGGCCACGGTGGTCAGGTCCGGCGGCCGGCCCGGCAGCGCCCGCGCGGCGTCGACGTCGCCGGCGATCCGGGCCGTGGCGCCGATCAGGGCTCTGGTATAGGGGTGCGAGGGACGGCGCAGCACGTCCAGCAGCGGCCCGTCCTCCACGATCCGCCCGCCGTACATCACCGCCAGCCGGTCGGCGATCTCGGAGACGGCGCCGATGTCGTGCGTGATGATCAGAGTGCTGAGCTGGTTCTCATCGTGCACCTTGCGCACGATGTCCAGCACCGAGGCCTGCGAGAGCATGTCCAGCGCGGTCGTCGGCTCGTCGAGGATCAGCACTTTCGCGTTGAGCACCAATGCGAACACGATGCCGACCCGCTGCCGCATGCCGCCGGACAGCTGGTGCTGGTAGGAGTCCAGCACCCGGTCGCCGTCCAGGCCCATCCGGTCGGCCAGGTCCTTGGCCCGGGCTATCAGGGCCCGCAGGTCCGCCACCTCGTGCGAGCGCCCGAGGTCCAGCAGCTGCCTGCCGATGGTCTTCAGCGGGTTCAACGAGTTCTGCGACGCCTGGAAGACGTAGCCGAGCGCGCCGCCGCGCACCTTGCGCAGCTGCTTGCCGGTCAGCCGGGTCACGTCGCCGACCCCGGCCAGCTCCACGGTCCCGGCCGCGATCCGCCCCGGCGCCGGCACCGCGTTCAGCAGCGCCAGCGCCAGCGTGGACTTGCCGGAGCCGGACTCGCCGACCAGGCCGGTGATCTCCCCGGGGCGCAGGTCCAGCCAGGCGTCGGCCACGGCCGGCAGCCAGCCGGCAGACGTCTGATACTCGATGGTGAGGGAGCGTACGCTTACCTCGCTCATGCGCGCTCCCTCAGTCGCGGGTTGAAAAGTTCGTCGACGGCGTCCAGGAAGAGCACGATGCCGAGCGTGAGCAGCACGATGCAACTCAGCGGCGCGAGCAGGTAGAACAGCGCGTCCGGGCTCTCCAGGGCGCCGCCGGAGAACACCGCCTGGTTCAGCATCACGCCCCAGTTGGTCGTGGAGAACGGCACCACGCCCAGGAAGAACAGGCCGACCTCGGCGGTGACGAAGGCGATCGTGGACAGCAGCAGGTGCATGGCGACGTACGGGGCGATGTTCGGCAGTAGTTCCTTGACGATGATGTGCCGGGTGGACAGGCCCAGCCCGCGCGCGGCCTCCAGGAAGCCGCGCTCGCGCAGCGACAGGGCCTGGGAGCGCACGGCGCGCGCCATGCCGCCCCAGCCGGTGCCGCCCAGGACCAGGCCCATCAGCCAGGGGCTGCTGAAGTCCCAGACCGTCGACAGGACGATGAGCAGCGGGAAGGCGGGGATGGTGAGGATGAAGTCGGTGATCCGCATCAGGACGCTGTCGGTGAACCCGCGGCGGTAGCCGGCCACCAGGCCGATTCCGGTGCCCAGCACCGCCGTGATCAGCGCCGCCAGCGCGGCGGTCCCCAGCACGTAGCGCGCGCCGACGATGATCTCCTGCAGCACGTCGGAGCCGGCGAAGTCGGTGCCGAGCCAGTGCTTGGCGCTCGGCGGGGCGTAGACGGCGTCCGGGTCGATCTCCAGCCGGCCGTAGAGCCAGGGCCCGGCCACGGCCATCAGCGCGAACAGGACGATGATGGCCAGGCCCACGACGCGTCCGGGCTTGCGCAGCACGGCGGTGCGGAAGGCCAGCAGGGCCGGCCGGCGGGCGCGCGGGGACGCGCCGAGGGTGGCGGTCGTGACGGCCATGTCAGCGCCTCACTCTCGGGTCGATCAGGGTGTAGCACAGGTCGGCGAGGATGTTCGCGGCGATGACGGCCACGGTGATCAGCAGGAAGGCCCCGCTCATCAGCGTGTAGTCACGGGTGCCGATGGCTTTGAGCAGCAGGCTGCCCAGGCCCGGGTAGTCGAAGGTGTTCTCGATGAAGATCGAGCCGCCGAACATCAGGCCGAAGGACAGCGCCAGCACGGTGAACAGCGGCAGGATGGCGTTGCGTCCGATGTACCGGGCCCGGGTCACCGGCGTGATCCCGCGCAGCTCGGCGGCCAGGATGAAGTCGTCGCCGAGCACTGATATCACCGAGGATTTCATCGCCAGCAGCCAGCCGCCGTAGCTGAGCAGCGCATAGGTGCACACCGGCAGCACGGCGTGCTCGATCACCGAGCCGACGTACGGGGCGTTCCATCCGGCTTCGTAGTCGCTGGTGCCGCCGAACGGCAGCAGGTGCCACTCGGTGTGGAACACCAGCAGGAGCAGCAGCGCCACCACGAAGGTGGGGACGCCGGCCACCACCGAGCCGGACAGGCTCAGCAGCCCGCCCCAGCGGCTGGACCGCTTGACGGCGGCGACGACGCCGGCCGCCACCCCGATCAGGAAGCTGACGATCAGCCCGGACAGCACCGGGATCACGGTCCACGGCAGCGCGGAGCCGATGATGTGCGCCACCGGCACGCCGCTGTAGGAGGTGGACTGGCCCAGGTTGCCCTGGGCCAGCTGCCACAGGTAGCCGCCGTACTGCCGCGGCAGCGGCTCGTGGGAGGTGAAGCCGTAGACCGCGTTCACCCTGGCCTGCGCCTGGCCCGGCGACATCCCCATCAGGATGTAGTTCTCGTACTGCACATCGCCGGGGTTGCCGGGCAGCGCGCGCACGAGGAAGAACGTGAACGTCGCCACGGCCCAGACCATCACCAGGCCCATGGCGAGCTTGCCCGCGAGCCGGCGGCCGAATCCCGTCATCATTCGAGGTCTCACTTGTTCTGGACGTAGCCCTGCATCATCCAAACCCCCGGCGGGTTGGCCAGCAGCGCCTCGTCGCCGGTCTTGGGGAAGTTCGTGAAGCGCTTGTTCAGCGTGAACTGCACTCGGGTGTAGTCCCAGATCTGGATGACCGGCAGCTCCTGGTTGGTGGCGGCGGCCAGCTGCGCGATGATCGGCTTCTGGTCGGCGACCGGGGTCACCGACAGCTGCGCGGTGAGCGGCCCGGTCGCGACGGTCTGGCCGTTGACCGCGTAGGTCTCGGGAGTGTGCTCCCAGCCGCTGTCGTTGTGGGTGATCTGGCCGTTGGTGTAGACGAAGCCGTCGTCGGAGCCGTAGAGGCGGTTGTAGGCCTTGTCGGTCTGCGGGCCCAGGGCCACCAGCCACCATCCGAACGCGTACTTGCCGGCGCCCATCTCCTTCTTGTACGTGGCGAAGTCGGTGGTGACCGCGGCGGTGGTCGGGATGCCGAACCCGGTGAGCTCGTTGGCGATGACCGCGGAGGCCGAGATCCAGTCGGAGAAGCCGTTCACCGCCTGGAGCGTGATCTTCCAGGCGCTGCCGTCGGGCAGGTGCCATTGGCCGGAGGAGTCCTTCTTGAAGCCGGCGCTCTGCAGCAGGGCGGCGGCCTTGGCCGGATCGGGCTTGTACGGGTTCAGCGCGGCGCTCTGGTCGGCGGACAGGAAGGTGTCGGACTGGGCCTTGATCAGCCCGGTGGTGGCCGCGTTGGGCACGCCGCCGACCGGCTCGCCGACCTTCGTCACCGCGTCGCGGTCGATGACGTACGCCAATGCCTGGCGGACCGCGGTCTTGTCGAACGGCGCCACCTTCTCGTTGAACGCGATCGAGGCGCCGACGAAGCTGACGGAGTCCATGCGGGTATAGCCGGCGCCGAGCACCTGGTTCAGGACGTTGGTGGGCATCGCGGTGAACGGGGCCGAGTCCAGCTCCCCGGCCTTCATGTAGCTCCAGATCTGCTCGTTGCCGGTGAAGTGGCGCACGACGACCTGCTTGGGCGCGATCTTCTTGACGTCGTAGAAGTACGGGTTGCGGTTCATGACCGCCGAGCCCGGGTCGATGTGGTCGATCACGAACGGGCCGGCCGAGACGTCCTTGGCGGGCGCGAACGCCGCCAGGGCCTTGCCCTCGGTGGTCAGCTTGGTGATCGCCGCCTTGGCGGCGTTCGCGTCCGGTCCCTGCGCGGCGGCGATCGTGGTCCACACGTCGGCGGGCACCTGGGAGCCGTAGACCTTGTCCGAGACGATGGTCAGCGACAGCGCGAGCCGGGTGAAGTACAGGTTCTTCACCCCGGGCTGCTCGTCGAACTCGATCTTGCCGCCGCCGAGGTCCTTGACGCCGGAGACCTCCAGGGAGCCGGCCGACGGGTTGGCGGTCGCGGCGCTGGGCCCGGCCAGGCCCTGGGTGTAGGCGACGGCCACCGAGGTCTTGATGTCGGCCAGCGTGACCGGGGTGCCGTCGGACCATTTGGCGTTCGGCTGCAACTGGACGGTCAGGCCGGTGTCGGTGGCGGTCCAACTGGCGGCCAGGCCGGGGAAGAAGTCGTTGGGGTCGGCCGGGTTCTTCTTGTCGAAGCCCAACTGCATCTGGTCGTAGCCCAGGAAGGTGTTGGGCGAGGCGTTGAACGGGTTCATCGGCGCCCCGGCGGTGATCGGGTTGTTGGCGTCGATGCTGGTGTAGACGTTCCCGTCGGAGCCGCCGCCGTTGATCTTCTTCGCGGAGCCGGAACAGGCCGACGACGCGGTCAGCGCTACCGCCGCGGCGACGGCCGCGACCAGGGTTTTGGGCCGGGACATGATCCTGAGATCTCCGTTCGGATCGGTGGGGGTTCTGTCCGGGTGCTTTGCGGGACGGATCTTCGCTCTCTGTTGCTCTCTTATCCCTCTTACATCTCTTACAGACCTCGGACACTGCGGAGCCGCGCCGGTGCACCGAACCGTAGAGCGCGGCTACGGGCAACGTCAATCAGTTGCGCGAATCCTGTTCATTCCGTAACTTGCCAACGACACCGGCCGACCCGAGAGGAACGCCACGCATGAGTCCCCTGACGCCGCCGACCGCCGAGCGGGTGGCCGCGCCGACCGAGGAGCGCAACCCGGCGACCGCGGCCATCGACGCCGTGCCGACGGTGGAGGTGCTGCGGCTGCTCAACGCCGAGGACGCCCGGGTGCCCGCCGCGGTCGCCGCGCTGCTCCCGGCGCTGGCCGAGGTGGTCGACGAGACCGTGCGCCGGCTGCGGGCCGGCGGCCGCGTGCACTACTTCGGGGCCGGCACCTCCGGCCGGGTGGCGGTGATGGACGCCGCGGAGCTGATCCCCACCTTCGGCCTGCCGGCCGGCGTCGTGGTCGCGCACATCGCCGGCGGCGTCAGCGCCCTGACCATCCCGGTGGAGGGCGCCGAGGACTCGGCAGGGGGCGGCGCGGCGGACGCGGCGGCGGTGGGAGCCGGGGATGTGGCGGTGGGGCTGACGGCCAGCGGGCGCGCGCCGTATGTGGCCGGAGCGCTGCGGGCGGCCCGGGCCGCGGGCGCGTACACGGTCCTGGTGTCGGCCAACCCCGGCGGCGCGGCACTGGCGGCCTCGGCGGACGTCCATCTGGGCGCGGACACCGGCCCGGAGGCGATCGCCGGCAGCACCCGCCTGAAGGCGGCCACGGCGCAGAAGCTGATCCTCAACGGCCTGTCCACCGCGGCGATGATCGCCCTGGGCCACACCTACTCGAACCTGATGGTCGACATGGCCCCGACCAACGCCAAGCTGCGCGGCCGCGTCCTGACCATCCTGACGGAGGCCACGGGCCTGCCGGAGGAGGCCTGCGCGACCGCGCTGGCCGCCGCCGACGGCGAATTGAAGACGGCGCTGGTGTGCCTGCTCGGCGCGGTCGCGCCGGCCGAGGCCCGCCGGGCGCTGGTCGCCGCGTCGGGGCAGGTGCGGGGGGCTCTGGCGGCATCTGCGCGGGCGTGAGCGTTGCGCGGGGACCGCGGGACTTGCTTTACGTCGCGGCCGACACGCCCTCGATCGGCCCTATTTCGGTGCCGATCGGTGGTCAGGGTGTTGACGGGCGGGGCGGTGGCGGGGATCCTGGGCGGGGGTTCGGCGGCGCGCGCTGCTCCTTGGTGGATGGGGCCCCCTTTGGGTGGGCGGGCCCTGCCCGCGACCCGTCTGAGTGCGCCGCATGGCCGAGAAATAAGTCGCGGCACCGTTGAGGGGCCGGTTACCGTCGCCCTCATGATGCTGCTCTCCGTCAATGTCGGCAGGCCTCAGCCCAACCCGTGGAAAGGCCTGAGTGCGACGGGCATCGACAAGCAGCCCGTCGCCGGCCCGGTCGCCGTCAGCGCGCCCGGCCCGAAGGGCACCGGCGAGGTCGGTCTGCGGGGCGACCGGGTGTACGACGTGAAGAATCACGGCGGCGTCGACCAGGCCGTCTACGCCTACGCGCGCGAGGACCTCGACGGCTGGGAGGCCGAGTTCGGCAGGCCGCTGCACAACGGCGTCTTCGGGGAGAACCTCACGAGTCAGGGCCTGGACGTCAACGGCGCCCGGATCGGCGAGCGGTGGCGGATCGGGCCGGACGTCGTCCTGGAGGTGTCGTGCCCGCGCATCCCGTGTGCCACCTTCCAGGGCTGGCTGGAGCGCGAGGGCTGGATCAAGCAGTTCACGCGGGCGTCCCGGCCCGGCGCGTATCTGCGCGTGATCGAGCCCGGCGACATCCGGGCGGATGATCCGATCGAGATCGTGCACCGGCCCGACCACGACGTGACCGTCGCGCTCATGTTCCGTGCGCTGACCCTGGAGCCGGACCTGCTGCCGCGGCTGCTGGTCGCCGAGGCGCTGCCGCTGGAGACGAAGGAACTGGTTCGCAGGCGCTCCGCGTAGGCTGCCATGCGCGCCGACCGCCTGGGGTAAACCCGTGCCCGGGCGGCGGCGGGGTTCAATGGTGTCATGGTACGTAGAAGAACGTCCTCCGCCGCTGTCTTCATTGGTGTGACCGCCTGCGTGTTCGCCGTTCTCACGTCGTGTTCCTCGGATTCTTCGGCCAAGCCGGCCGCTCAGGGCCAGCCCGGTGGCTCCAGGTCCACGTCCACATCAGCATCCGGCTCCGCGGGGACGCCCTCCCCTACCCCCACCCCTTCCTCCTCCTCTCCCTCACCGACGCCTACGCCCACGCCCACGCCCACGCCCACGCCCACCGGGCCCTGCGCCACCGGGACCTGCGAAATCAAGGTCGCTGCGGGAGATGTCGTGACAGTGCCGGACAAGTACGGCCTCGGGCCGATCAAGGTGAAGGCGATCGCCGACGGCAAGGTCGACATGGTCGCCGGGCTGACAGGGTCGGGCTACAGCATCTCGGGCTGTTCCGGTGGCGGCGGCATATCGAAGTCGACAGAGGGCGAAGAAGGAGGTGTCGAGTTCACATGCGGCAAGGGACCCGCTGCGACCATCAACGACGCCATGAGCTTGACGGTCGTCGACATCCGTGACGCGACCGCCGTCCTCAGCATCAAACCCGCCGGGTGACCGCAAGGGCTGCCGGGATCAGGCGCGCCGTCAGCCCGACGCCTACCGCCCCCGCGCCCCCTGCACCGCACTACGCGTCCGCTCCAGCGCCCGAGTCGTCCGGCTGAAGTTGCGCTGTGCCACGCCCACGAACAGGCAGTCGACCACCGTCAGGGCGGCGATGCGGCTGGCCATCGCGCCGGAGCGGAACGTGGTCTCGCGCACTGCGGTGGTCAGGACCAGGTCGGCCACGTCGGTGATGGGCGAGCGCGGGAAGTTGGTGATGGCGATGGTGCGGGCGCCGTTGTCGTGCGCCTCGGCCAGGGCGGTGACCGTGGCCGGGGTGGCGCCGGTGTGGGAGATGCCGATGGCGACGTCGCCGCGGCCGAGCAGGGCCGCGGAGGTGAGGGCGTTCTCGGCGTCCGGCCAGGCGGCGGCGCGGTGGCCGATGCGGTGCAGCTTCTGGTGCAGGTCGGCGGCGATCAGGGCGCTGGCACCTATGCCGTAGATGTCCACCGCGCCGGCCGAGACCACCGCGTCGACCGCGCGCTCCAGGAGCGTGAGGTTCAGTTGGGCGACGGTGTCCTCCACGGCGCGGGCGTCGGCGTAGCCGAGCTTGGCGACCACGTCGGCGAGGGAGTCGTGGGGGCCGATGTCGCCGCCGGCGGTGAGCGTGGAGGAGGCCGCGTCCTCGATGCCGGCCGCCGCGGCGAGGCCGATCCGCAGCTCCGGGTAGCCCTTGAGGCCGACCGCGCGGCAGAAGCGGATGACAGTGGTCTCCGAGGTGTCGCAGTCGGCTGCCAGCTCGCTGATGGTCTTGGCCGCGACGCCGGCCGGATCGGCGACGGCGGCCTCGGCGACGCGGCGCTCGGAGGGCGGCAGCGTCGGTAGCAGGGCTCGGATACGCACCAGCACGGTGGGGGGCGGACCGGCTTCGCTGAGGGCGGCGTTGGCGCTGGAGCTGTCGCCGGTCCCGGAGCCCTTGCCGCCGGCTTTCCCGTTGCCGGTGCCGCCCTCAGCGCCGGGCGCGACAGCCCCGGCCGCCGCCGATCCGCGCACGCCGCGGCCCTGCCGGTTTCCAGTGCTCATGCTGTGATCCTAGGCCCGTGCGAACCGTCGTCGGCACTGGTGCCGAGCCCCTGGTCTGCGGCGATATCCGAAACGCCCGGATTCGGCACACTGCCGGCGACCCCGAACTCCTCGGCGATCGCCGTGTGCAGCGAGCGCCGAAGTTCGCGGGTCCGATTCTCGCGTCCGAAAAGGACCGCGTTCGTCAGCAACACGGCCCAGATCCCGGTCACCGGATCCAGCGCCACGCTGGTGCCGGTGAAGCCGCTGTGGCCGGCGGCCGCCGACGGCCAGGAGTCGGGCAGGAAGTCGAAGGAGTCGCCCCGCAGCGTCCATCCCAGTCCGCGCCGGCCGTCCAAGCCCTCGGTCTGGCATCGCAAAGCCTCGGCTCTCAGTGCGGGCGGCAAGATCGGGCTGTCCGGCGCCAGCCACCCGGCCCGCAGGTACGTCGCCAGGTCCGACGCGGTCCCGAACAGCCCCGCGTGTCCCGCGACGCCGCCGAGGCTCTCGGCGTTCTCATCGTGCACCACGCCCGACTTCGGGTCTTGGCGCCGCGGATCGTCGAACCAGTTCGCTTCAGTGGCCGCCGGCGCGACCGCCGGCCGGTAGCCGGTCGCCGTCAGCCCCAACGGCGCCGCGACCGACTCGGCGAACGCGTGGTCCAGCGGTTGGCCGGCGACGTCGGCGATGATCCGGCCCAGCAGGATGAACCCCAGGTCGGAGTACCGCACAGCGCTCCCCGGCGCCGACTCCAGCGGCTCGGCCAGCACGGCCGCGAACCGGTCCTGCGCCGTCCCGGGCAGCCGCCATACTTCGCGGTGTGCGGGGAGCCCCGAACTGTGCGCGAGCAGGTGTCTGATCGTCACGCGGTCCTTGCCGGAGCTGGAAACGGGACGGGGGCTGGAAACGGAACCGGGAGCATCCGCGGCGAATCCCGGCAGGTACCGCACCACCGGATCGTCGAGCCGGAGTTCGCCCGCGTCCACCAACCGCAGCGCCAGCGGCAGCGTCGCCATGACCTTCGTCAGCGATGCCAGGTCATACCCGGTCCGCGCCGTCACCCCCGCCCCGAACGCGCCGCCGCGCACCGGCCCGTCGGCCCCGCGTCCGTACGTCAGCACCGCGCCGGGCACGACGCCCCGGCGCACGGCGTCGGCGACGATCTCGCCCGGATCGGTGCTCATCCTCGGTTCCCTCCCGCGCGGCGGCGATGGTAGGTTTCCACCGTCAACGATGCCTGAAGACGTTAGCAAATGACGAACGGGGCCGCGATGCGCCTGGCCACCCCCGAGGACCTGCCGAGGCTGCGGGCCCTGGCCTGCGAAGCGCTGGTGTACGACGCGGATGCCGCCGCGATCGTCGACCTGCTGTGGGCGGCGGCCGCCGACGGCTGCCGGATCGCGGCCGAGGACCCCGAGAGCGTAGCGGGCAGCGGCGACGCAGCCGGCACCGACAGCACTGACGTGCTCGGCTTCGCGCTCGGCTCGCTCCGCCCGGCGCGCGACGGCCGGCCCGCGACCGGCCACGTCGACCTGCTGGTGGTCGCCGCCGACCGGCGGGGCCGCGGCATCGGCCGGGCGTTGCTGGCCGAAGCCGAGCGCCGGCTGATCGCCGCCGGCGCCGAACGGCTGCGCATCCGCGGCAACCCGCCGGCCTACGCCTGGCCCGGCATCGACATCCGCTACACCCCGGCCACCTGCCTGGCCGAATCGGCCGGCTACAGGCGTCTGCTCGATAGCGACAACATGCTGGTGGACTTGTCCGACACGCAGCTGGAAACGGAGGCCGACGAGCAACGCCTGGCCGACCTGGGCATCGAGGTGCGGCGCGGGGAGCCGAAGGACGACAAAGCACTGCGCACCTGGATCGAGGACGAGTTCGGTGGCTCGTGGTCCGCAGAGTGCGCTATGGCGTTGCGGAACGAGCCGCCGACCCTGCACGTGGCCGTCCGGAACGGCGAGTTCCTCGGCTTCGCGGCGCACGGCGTGCAGCGTGTTCACCTCTTCGGCCCGATGGGCACCGGCGAGGCGGCCCGGGGCCTGGGCATCGGCGCGGTGCTGCTGCGCCGCTGTCTGGCCGACCAGCGGGACGCCGGGGTGGCGGTGGCCGAGATCGGGTGGGTCGGACCGGTGCGGTTCTACTCGCGGGCGGTCGGGGCGCGGCTGGGGCGGGTGTTCCGGGCTTACGAGAAGGCGGTCGGGTGAGGAACGTGCTGGCGGGTCCGCGCGAGGGAGAGCGCTGATGTCGGAGCTCGATGTCCTGATCGCCCGCGTGTTGCAGCCGGGGTTCTCCGGAACCGTGGCACCGGACTGGGTCCGGCGGCGGCTGGCCGGCGGGCTCGGATCGGTCATCCTGTTCGCGCCGAACGTCGAGACGCCGGAGCAGGTGCGAGCCCTGACACAGGCGCTGCGTGCCGAGAACCCGGACGTGTTCATCGCGATCGACGAGGAAGCCGGGGACATCACGCGGCTGGAGCACGCCGCGGGCTCGTCGTACCCGGGGAACCTCGCGCTGGGGACGCTCGACGATCCGGCGCTGACCGAGGCCATGGCGCGGTCGGTCGGGAACCGGGTGCGCGCCGCCGGGATCGACGTGAACTACGCGCCGGTCGCGGACGTCAACAGCGAGCCGCGCAACCCGGTGATCGGCGCGCGCTCGTTCGGCGCGGACCCGGCGTTGGTGGCGCGGCACGTCGCGGCGGCCGTGCGCGGGTTGCACGCGGCCGGAGTGGCGGCGTGTGCCAAGCACTTCCCGGGCCACGGTGACACCACGGTCGACTCGCATTTGGGCCTGCCCACGGTCGAGGCCACGCGCGCCGGCCTGGAGCGCGGTACGTTGCCACCGTTCCGCGCGGCCCTGGACGCCGGAGCGCGTGCGGTGATGGTCGCGCATCTGCTGCTTCCGGCGTTGGACGCCGAGCATCCAGCGTCGGTGAGCCCCGCGGTGATCGGCCTGCTGCGCGGTGAACTCGGGTTCGCGGGGCTCGCGGTCAGCGACGGCATCGCGATGGCGGCGGTCAAGGCCCGCTACGGCCTGGCCGGTGCGGCGGTGCGGGCGCTGACGGCGGGTATCGACGTGGTCTGCATCGACAAGGACACGCCGGACGCGGACATGCAAGACCTGACGGCCGCGATCACGGCGGCGGTACGTGACGGCGAGCTGCCGGAGTCGCGGTTGGTTGAGGCGGCGGAGCGGGTGGCGGAGTTCGCTGCTTGGCGGCGGGAGATA
>JAEKKI010000184.1 GCA_019510485.1 Catenulisporales bacterium | reverse complement strand
ACACCGGGGCCTACACCCGTCGCAGCACCCTGAGCGACCCGGTCACCGAATCCGCCACGAAATCCCCCGACTCCAGCGCCCGCAGGTAGATCCGGTACGGTGCCTGGCCGCCGTCGGCCGGATCCGGGAACACGTCGTGGATCACCAGCAGGCCGTCGGGGGCGACGTGGCGGGCCCAGCCGTCGTAGTCGGAGCGGGCGTGCTCGTCGGTGTGGCCGCCGTCGATGAAGACGAGGCCGAGCGGGGTGTTCCAGAGTCGGGCGACGGCCGGGGAGCGGCCGACGACGGCGATCACCCGGTCCTCGACGCCGGCCGCGTGCAGGGTGCGGCGCATCGTCGGGAGCGTGTCCATCAGGCCGGTCTCGGGGTCGACCAGGGCGGGGTCGTGGTACTCCCAGCCGGGCTGCTGCTCCTCGGAGCCGCGGTGGTGGTCCACGGTGACGACCACGCGGTCGGCGGTGGCGGCGGCCGCGGCCAGGTAGATCGTGGACTTGCCGCAGTAGGTGCCGATCTCCAGCAGGTCGCCGACCTTCGCCGCGCGCTCGGCCGCCGCGTACAGGGCCAGGCCTTCGTCGGCGGGCATGAAGCCGGGGGCGGCCTCGGCGGCGGCGCGCAGCGAGTGATCCATGGCGCCACCCTAGCCAATCCCCGTCCGATGACCGTCTTCCGGATAACTGAAACGTGTTCTACTATCCGCCACGTGGCTTCCGTGACCGCCGGCATCGGCTCCCTAGGCATCACCAGTGAGCATCGCGAGCTCGCGGAGTCGGTGCGCGGCTGGCTGGCGCGCGCCGTGCCGCCGTCCGTCGTCCGCGCCGCGCTGGACGCCGAGGCCGAGGAACGGCCCGCGTTCTGGGGCGAGCTGGGCAAGCAGGGCCTGTTGGCCAACCATCTCCCCGAGGAGTACGGCGGAGCGGACGCCGGGCTGTTGACGCTGGCCGTGGCCCTGGAGGAGACCGGCCGGGCCGCCACGCCCGGCCCGTTCCTGCCGACGTCGATCGCCGGGGTGTTCCTGGCCGAGACCGGCGCCACCGCCGATGCCAACGCCGATGCCACTGCCACTGCCACTGCCAATGCCAATGCCGACGTGGTCATGGGCATCGCCGACGGCAGCACCACGGCTGCCGTCGCCACCGCCTCCGGCTCGCTCGTCGCAGAACCGGTAGACGGCGGCTACGCCCTGACCGGATCAGTAGAACCGGTTATCGGTGCGGCGCTCGCCGACTGGCTCGTCCTGACGGCTCGGCGCGGCGACGGCTCCCAGATCCAGGCTCTCGTGCCGGCCGATCAGCTGGAAATCAGGCCTCTGCTATCACTGGAC
The DNA here is from genome assembly GCA_019510485.1 of Catenulisporales bacterium. GTDB lineage: Bacteria > Actinomycetota > Actinomycetes > Streptomycetales > Catenulisporaceae > Catenulispora. The sequence continues at coordinate 21,468 of JAEKKI010000184.1, read as the reverse complement.
CGCACCCGGCGCGCGGCGCAGGTGACCGCGGACGCCGTCGTCGTCCCCCGAGGCCGCGTCATCGTCGGCGCCGCCGAAGTCCTGGACCGCACCGCCGCGCTCCTGGCCGCCGCCGAAGCGGTCGGCATCGCCGACTGGTGCACGCGCACCGCCGCCGAATACGCCAAGGTGCGCGTCCAGTTCGGCCGGCCGATCGGCACGTTCCAGGGCGTCAAACACCGCTGCGCCCACATGGTCGCGCGCACCGAGCAGGCCCGCGCCGCCGTATGGGACGCCGCGTTCGTCGCGGGATCCGGCATCGGCGCCGACGACGCCGAGGTCCCCGTCGCCATCGCCGCCGCGCTGGCCCTGGACGCCGCCGTGGAGTGCGCCAAGGACTGCGTCCAGGTCCTCGGCGGCATCGGCTTCACCTGGGAGCACGACGCCCACATCCACCTCCGCAGGGCCCTGACTCTGCGCCAGGTCCACGGCCCCGCCGAGCGCTGGCGGGCCCGGGTCGCCGCCCGCACCGCCGGCGGCCGGCGCCGGGAGCTGAAGGTGGAGCTGCCCGAGGAGGCCGAGGGCTACCGGGCGGCGGCCCGGGCCGCGTTCGAGGCTGTCCGCGGGCTGACTCCCGCCGAGCAGCGCGGGGAACTCGCCGCGACCGGCTACGCCGCCCCTCACCTGCCCAAGCCCTACGGCCTCGCGGCCGGTCCGGTCGAGCAGATCGTCATCGCCCAGGAGATGGCCGCCGCCGCCGTCTCGCTCCCGGACGTCGTCATCGGCAACTGGGTGGTGCCCACGCTGGTCAAGTACGGCACCGACGCGCAGCGTGAGCGGTTCGTGCTGCCCACGCTGCGCGGCGAGCTCATCTGGTGCCAGCTGTTCAGCGAACCCGGAGCGGGCTCGGACCTGGCGGCGCTGACCACCCGCGCCACCCGGGCCGACGGCGGCTGGCGGCTGGACGGCCAGAAGGTGTGGACGTCGGTGGCGAACTCCGCGCACTGGGGCATCTGCCTCGCGCGCACGAGCCCTGACAAGCCCAAGCACGAGGGCATCACCTACTTCCTGGTGGACATGAAGGCGCCGGGCGTGGACGTCCGGCCGCTGCGCGAGATCACCGGCGCGTCGATGTTCAACGAGGTGTTCCTCGACGGCGTCTTCGTCCCGGACGACCTGGTGGTCGGCGAGGTGGACGGCGGCTGGCCGCTGGCCCGCAACACCCTCGGCAACGAGCGCGTCTCGCTGGCGTCGGGCTCGGTGCTCGGCGGTTCGCTGGAAGGGCTGTTGAGCTCCCTGGCAGCCGGCGGGGAACTGGATCCGGTGCTCGCGCAGCGCGTCGGCGAACTCGTCTGCCAGGGCCAGTCCGCCGCGCTGCTGGGGTTGCGCACCACGCTGCGCCAGCTGTCCGGAATGGAGCAGGGCCCTGAGGCGAGCATCAGGAAGCTGATCTCGATGCGGCTCGCCCAGGACGTCTCCGAACTCGGTCTGGAGCTGCTCGGCGCGGCCGGCGCGACCGAGGAACCCGGCGCGGCCGCCGGTTGGACGCAGGCGTTCCTGTCCAGCCGCTGCCTGACCATCGCCGGCGGCACCACCGAGGTCCAGCTCAATGTGATCGGGGAGCGGATCCTCGGTCTGCCGCGTGACTGATCGGGACTGACTGGTGTCCTGCGTCTTGTGGTCGGTTTGGTGGGGGCAGTGGGTGGCCGGGTTTCAAATCCGTGTGGTGGGGTTTCAAGCCCGTGTGGTGGGGGTTTCAGGCAACAGCGCATCCGGACACGGTGGGTTTTGCCCCGTACGCGGCCGGAGGTTGCGCTGGTACTCGCGTTCCTTTGGCACGGCGGGTCGGGCCCGTCACCGGCGGCGAGTCGGGCGTCCTGGCCGCCGGTCGCGCTGAAGGGCCGCCGCCGACGGACCCGACCCACCATGCACCAGCCAGAGGCCCGGCACCGGTCGCGTACCCGGCCGGCGGCCCCCAGCATCCCGGACCACCAACCTGCCCCTGGTGCCACCGGGGTCGGGCCCGTGCGTCGGAGAGCACCGGCCGCTGCCGACGCGCCTAGGGCGAGTAGCACGGGCCCGGCCCCGGTGGCCAGAGCAACGCGAGCACCAGCGCCACCGCGGCCCGCGTACGGGGCAAAACCCACCGTGTCCGGATGCGCGCTGTTGCCTGAAAACCCCACCACATGGGCTTGAAACCCAGCTCCACGGGCTTGAGACCCTCCGCAAGGCCTGAGAGCGCCTGGAGTCATTCGGGGACCGGACTCGCCTGAGCCGTCTCGTGGGCGAGTTCGTCGGCCTGCTCCGCCATGGCCAGCGAGTCGCGGCCGTTGACCTCGGTGATCCGGCGCTGGTGGTTCCGGTCGTGGATCCAGGCCAGCTGGTCGGCGAGCATCGCCCGGAGCAGCCGGCCGTAACGGAGGTACTTGCGGTCTTCGAACCCCTGGAGCATCTCGATCATCTGGTACGCCTCGTGCTCCACGCCGCGGTTGCGGTAGTGGCGGTCCTGGCCCGCGTACATCACCGAAGCGTCCAGGCTCGATTTGGGGAAGAGCTCCGTCAGGGTGCGGGTCTGCTCCTCGTCGACGATCGCGTGCAGGCGGAGCCGGGTGGGGATCCAGTCCCAGGCCTCGATCTCGCCCTGTTCGAAGGCCAGCTTGAGGACTTGGCGATCCATCCGCTGTGCCTGGTGGAACCCGTGGTAGAAGTCCACCCAGATGCCGCTCGGATACAGCACCGTGCAGCCGGCCTGCTCCTCCAGGCCGGTGACGTCGCGGGCGCCGACCCGCGCCGCCCGCACCTGGCCCGGGCCCAGCCAGCCGGCGAACAGGTCGAAGAAGTGCACGGCGTGCTCGACCAGGATGCCGCCGCTCTTCTCCCGGTCCCAGAACCAGTGCTCGGCGAAGAGGCCCTCGTCGGAGGCGTAGTTCTCGAAGGAGCCGTGCAGGACGTCGCCCAGGGCGCCGGTGTCGATGACGCCGCTGATGGAGTCGTACATGGGGTTGTAGCGCTGCATGAGGTTCGTGGTCATCAGCAGGTCCCGCTCGCGGGCGGCGGCGATCATCTCGTCGGCGTGCGCCACGGTCAGCGCCATCGGCTTCTCGACGATCACGTGCTTGCCCGCGGTCAGCGCCGCCATCGCCTGCGGATGGTGCAGGAACGGCGGGGTGGCGATGTAGACCAGGTCCACGTCCGGGTCGGCGAGCAGGTCGTCCACCTCGCCGACGTCGGGCAGGCCGAAGCGTTTGGCGGCGGTCAGCGCCTGCTCCCGCGCGGTGCCGGCCATGGCCATCAGCTTCACCCCCGGCACCTGGACGAAGTTCTGCAGGGCGAACAGTCCGAAACCGCCGCACCCGATGACGCCGAGGCCGATCTTGCCGTCATTCATGGCCTGGCCTTCTCTCCGCTCAGGTGCGGGGCAAACCGGCTGATTCAGGACCCATGGCCGCCAGCAGCTTCTCATCCGTCTCACCGAGCACCATGGCCACAGCACCCAGCGCACACGCCTGCGGACCCAGCGCCCCCACCTGGATCGTCATCGCGTCCCCGGCCAGCGGCAGCGAGGCGGCGGCCGCGGCCTCGCGCAGCGGGCCCATCAAGAGCTCGCCGGCGGCGGCCAGCGCGCCGCCGACGATGACGCTCTGCGGGTTCAGGATGTTGCCGAGCATGCCGACCGCGCGGCCGGCCATCGCGCCGGCGTCCGACAGGGCCCTGATGCAACCGCGGTCGCCCTGCCAGGCCATGGTGATCACGTTGCGCAGGGTCAGCCGGTCGCCGTAGGCCGGCTCCAGGGCCCGCATCACCACCGGCAGGCCGACGAACGTCTCCAGGCAGCCGCGGTTGCCGCAGCGGCACAGCGGCCCGTTGGCGTCCACGACCAGGTGCCCGATCTCCCCGGCCCCGCCGGTGGTGCCGCGGGTCAGCTGGCCGTTGGAGACGAACGCGCCGCCGACGCCGCCGTGCAGCTTCACGTACACGAACTCGTCGCAGCCGCGCGCCGCGCCCCAGCGGCGCTCGGCCAGCGCGCCGAGCTTGGTGTCGCCGTCGGCCAGCACCGGCAGGCCCAGGCGGGCGCCGAGCTCGGCCGCCACCGGGATCCCGGACCAGGGCGAGGGCATACCGGGGTTCGGGACGCCGCGCCGGGTGTCGAAGGGCCCTGGCACGCTCACCCCGACGCCCAGGATCCGGCTGGGATCGGTGCCGGCCTCGTCGATGGCGGTGCGGACCAGATCGGCGGCCATGTCGAAGCCGTGTCCGGGGTCGTAGTTGACCGGCAGCCGCACCGACTTCGCGATCCGCACCGCGTGCGCGACATTGGCGATGATCACGTGGACGTGCCGGTAGCCGAAGTCCACGCCGATCGCCTCGCCGCTGGCCGGGTTCATCATCACCGCCGCCCCGGGCCGCCCGGCGCCGCCGCCGGCCGGGGCGAGCTTGGCGTCGAGTTCCACCACCAGGTCGTCCTCGACCAGCGCCGCGATGATGCCGGAGACGGTCGAGCGGGACAGGCCGACGGCCCGGGCTATGTCGGCGCGGCTCATCGTCCCGCGCTCGCGCAGCAGACGGATCACGGCCATGCGGCTGCGGTCGGCGCGGGACTCCGGTGGGGGCGTCCTCATGGCATGGAAGGATGCTGCGTTGTGCCGCGATTAGTCAAGGATCAAACAAATAGAGGGGTTCGGACCCCGGTTAGTTCGGTGGAATTTGTTCGCTCATCACGGAATCGCAACTTCCTTGACGGCTTCATTTCGTCGCCTTTACGGTCCCCACACAGTCAACACACTGCGTACCGCACTCCCCACCGCACAACGCACCGCACCACGGCCGAAGCTTCACGCGACAACGGATCCCTCGCTCGAGTTGATGAAAGAAGGCTGATCATGGGCGCACGCTCCCCCCGGTTCCTCCCGGCCGCCATAGCCGTCGGACTCGCGTCCGGCCTGGCGCTGGCCGGCTGCTCCTCCAGTTCCTCCAAGCCGGCGGCCCCCGGCACCTCCGAGTCCTCGGCGTCCTCGGCCTCCAGCGCCGCGTCGTCGTCGAGCAGCGCCGGCGCCGGCACCGCGCTGCCGGACCTGTCCGGCAAGTCGATCCAGGTGCTGGCCGAGTGGTCCGGGGAGGAGCAGAAGGCGTTCCAGAAGGTGATGGACGCCTTCCACGCCAAGACCCACGCCTCGATCAGCTATCAGGGCGCCGGCGACCAGACCGTGACGGTGCTCAAGAGCAAGCTGGCCGGCGGCGGCGCCCCGGACGTGGCGCTGGTCGCCCAGCCCGGCGCCATCGCGCAGCTGGCGCAGGCCGGCCAGATCAAGCCGCTGTCGGACAACGTGCTCACGGCCATCGACGCCAACTACGCGCAGGGCTGGAAGACGCTCGGCACGGTCAACGGCAAGGTCTACTCGATCATGTTCAAGGCCGCCAACAAGTCGACGTTCTGGTACAACACCGCGCAGTTCGACCAGGCCGGCGTGCAGGCGCCGAAGACCTGGGACGACTTCGTCAAGGCCGCCGGCACGCTGTCCGACGCCGGCATCACCCCGGTCTCGGTCGGCGGCGCCGACGGCTGGACGCTCACCGACTGGTTCGAGAACGTCTACCTGTCGCAGGCCGGCCCGGAGATGTACGACAAGCTCGCGCACCACCAGATCAAGTGGACCGACCCGTCGGTGAGCAAGGCGCTGACCACGCTCAAGCAGCTGTTCGGCAACGACAAGCTGATGTCCGGCGGCAAGTCCGGGGCGCTGCAGATCGACTTCAACACCTCGGTCACCCAGACCTTCACCGCCCCGCCGAAGGCCGCGATGGTCTACGAGGGCGACTTCGCCGGATCGGTGATCACCAGCACCACCAAGGCCAAGCTGGGCACGGACGCCAAGTTCTTCCCGTTCCCGGCGGCCGGCTCGCTGGCCAACTTCGTGGTCGGCGGCGGCGACGCGGCGCTGGCGACCAACGACAACCCGGCGACGATGGCGTTCATCCAGTTCCTGGCCTCCCCCGAGGCGGCCGAGGCGTGGGCGTCGGCCGGCGGGTTCCTGTCCCCGGACAAGAACGTGCCGCTGAGCACCTACCCGGACGACACCACCAAGGCCGAGGCGCAGATGCTGGTCCAGGCCGGCGACAACTTCCGCTTCGACATGTCCGACCAGGCGCCGGCCGGCTTCGGCGGGACCAAGGGCGCCGGGGAGTGGAAGGACCTGCAGGACTTCCTGAACAGCGGTGACGTCAACGCCGCGGCCGCCCAACTGGAGAAGGACGCGGCCAAGGAGACCTGGCAGTAGTCATGGACGACAGCCTGTCCGCGCCGTCCGCCGCCGGGGACCCCCCGGCGGCGGGGCCGCCTTCCCCGATCGCGCACCCGCTCGCCGGGCCGTCCGGTCCTTCCGGTCCTTCCGGGCCGCATCCGTTGGCCGGACACGGTCGCAGCCCCCTGCGCATCCCGGTCCGGGTCCGAGCCGGATTCCTGATCCCCGCCGCCGTGATCCTGCTGGGCATCATCATCTGGCCGGCCGTGGACTCGATCTGGCTGAGCCTGCACAACCACGACGGCTCCAAATGGGTCGGCCTGCACAACTACAAGACGCTGTTCAGCGACCAGGCCACCCTCAAAGCCCTGAAGAACAACGTCATCTGGGTGGTGTGCGCGCCGACCATAGCCTGCGCCCTGGGCCTGATGTTCGCGCTGCTGAGCGAGAAGATCCGCTGGTCCACCGCGTTCAAGGCGGTCATCTTCATGCCGATGGCCATCTCCTTCCTGGCCGCCGGCGTCATCTTCGAGCTCGTCTACCAGCAGGACCCGAACCAGGGCGTGGCCAACGCCGTGGCCGTCGGGATCCACGACACCTTCGCGCCGTCGTCGAAGTACCCCGGCGCGCACCCGCGGACGGACACCGCGAAGCCCGCGGCCGCGGGGTCGTTCACTTCGGTGAAGACCTACACCGCCGGCTCCGTGGTGCAGCTGCCGCTGGTCGGCATCCAGGCCGCGAAGCTGCCCGGCAAGGCGGCGCAGGCCGCGGCGCCGAGCGCGGCGCCGGCTCCCGACCAGATCGAGGGCACCGTCTGGCTGGACATCATCTACGGCGGCGGCGGGACGCCGAACCACATCGACACCGGCAAGAAGGGCATGCCCGGGATCTCGGTCAAGGCGATCGACACCGCGACCGGGAAGTCCGCCGGCTCGGCCTCCGCGCACAACGACGGCACGTTCACCATCAAGGGTCTGAAACCCGGCGCCGGCTACGCACTGGAGATCCCCGCGAGCAACTTCGCGCAGCCCTATCGCGGGATCCAATGGCTGGGGCCCAGCCTGGTGACCCCCGCGATCATCGCGTCCTACCTGTGGATCTGGGCCGGGTTCGCGATGGTGTTGATCGCCGCCGGACTGGCGTCGATCCCGCGCGAGCTGCAGGAGGCGGCGCGGGTCGACGGGGCGAACGAGAGACAGATCTTCCGGCGGATCACCGTGCCGCTGCTGGCGCCCGTGCTGCTGGTGGTGCTGGTCACCCAGATCATCAACGTGCTGAAGGTCTTCGACCTGGTGTATGTCATCGCGCCCGGATCGACGCTGCCCGATGCGAACGTGCTGGCCGTGCACATGTGGAGCGTTTCGTTCGGCGGCGGCCAGGACCAGGGCCTGGGCAGCGCGATCGGTGTGTTCCTCTACATCCTGGTTCTGCCGGCCATGTACTTCAACATTCGGCGTCTGCGTACAGAGAAGAAGGAGGGTCGATGAGTGTCACCCGGCCCGTAGCCGTTCCCGGCCAAGTGCCGTTGGGCACTCGCGTCGCCAAGCGCCTGACCGGCGGTGCGCTGTACATCATCGTGCTGGTGGTCGGCGTGATCTGGCTGATCCCGACGCTGGGGCTGTTCATCAGCTCCTTCCGCAAGGCGTCCGACATCACCGGCAGCGGCTGGTGGACGGTGTTCACGCATCCGGCGCAGCTCACCTTCAAGGACTACACCGACGTCTTCTCCAACAAGGGGATCATCCAGTCGCTGTGGAACACGGTGCTGATCACCGTGCCGGCCACGGCGCTGGTGGTGCTCCTCGGGTCGCTGGCGGCGTACGCGTTCGCCTGGATCGACTTCCGCGGCCGGGACTGGCTGTTCGTGGTCGTGGTCGGGCTGATGGTGGTGCCGATCCAGGTGGCGCTGCTGCCGGTGGCCGCGCTGTACCGGAACCTGCACATCTTCGGCTCGATCGTCGGCGTGGTGCTGTTCCACGTCGGCTTCGGGCTGCCGTTCGCGATCTACCTGCTGCGCAACTTCTTCGCGGCGATCCCCCGGGAGCTGCTGGAGGCCACGCGGATGGAGGGCGGCAGCGAGTGGACGATCTTCCGCAAGGTGATCGTGCCGCTGGGCCTGCCGGCCATCGCCTCGCTGGCGATCTTCCAGTTCCTGTGGGTGTGGAACGACCTGCTGGTCGCCCTGGTGTTCTCGAACGCGAAGACGCAGCCGCTGACCGTGGCGCTGCAGTCCAATATGCGGCAGTTCGGCAGCAACATCGACATCCTGGCACCCGGGGCTTTCCTGTCACTGTCCGTGCCGCTCGTCGTGTTCTTCGCTTTCCAGCGATACTTCGTGCAGGGCCTCATGGCCGGTTCGGTCAAGGGCTAGGCGAAACGACGGCTGCGGACCCAGCAGAGCAGGAGAACGCGAAACCGTGGCGGACGTCCGCTTCATCGACGCCACCCGGGTGTTCCACGGGGCCTGGCGGCCCGCCGTCGACGGCGTCGACCTCGACGTCCGCGACGGCGAGCTGCTGGTCCTGACCGGGCCCTCCGGCAGCGGCAAGAGCACCCTGCTGCGCATGCTGGCCGGCCTGGAACCGGTGGACTCCGGCAGCGTCCTGATCGGCGGCAAGGACATGGGCCGCACCGCCCCGGACAAGCGCGGCGTCTCCATGATCTTCCAGGGCTTCGCGCTGTTCCCGAACCAGACCATCCGCGAGAACATCGCCCTGCCGCTGACCATGCGCCGCTCCTCGGCGAAGTCGGCGGCGGCGCGGGTGCAGCAGGTCGCAGAGCTCTGCGGCGTCGCCGAGTACCTGAACTTCAAGCCGGACGCGGTCGGGTACGACGTGCGCCAGCGCACCACCATGGCGCGCGCGATCGTGCGGCGACCGGACGTGGTCTGCCTGGACGAGCCGCTGGCCGGGTCCGGCACACCGCTGATGATGCGCGGGCGCTCGCCGATCGCGGCGTTGCAGCGGGAGCTGGGGATCACGACGCTGTATGCGACGTGCAGTTCGGTGGACGCTTGGTCGATCGCGGATCGGATCGCGGTGCTGGACAGCGGACGGGTGCAGCAGCTCGGTACGCCGGCGGAGGTGTTCGCCGCGCCGGCGACGATCGCGGTGGCACAGTTCTTGGGGGAGCCGGGGATGAACTTGGCCACCGCGGTCGTCGTGGACGGCGTCGCCCGGCTCGGCGGACTCGCGGTGCCGTTGACGGCGGCGCAGGGGGCGGCGTTGACGGGGGCGCGGGTGGTGGTGGGGATTCGGCCGGAGGATTTGACGGTCGGTGCCGACAGTGCTGAGGGGATTCGCGCGACGGCGGTGTTGGTGCGCGACACCGGCCGGGACTATCTGGTCACAGCGCGCACCGTTGTGGACGGTGAGGAGAGCGATCTGGTGGTGCGGCACTCGGGCGGGCCGGTGCCGGCGAAGGGCGAGAGTGTGGTGCTCGGGGTGCGAGCCGGAGCGGCGCTGCATCTGTTCGACGCCGCGAGTGGAGTCCGGTTGCCGGACTGAAGGCCGGGGCCGCTAACTGTCCTCCGCCAGCATCTCAAGCAGCTGATCCAAGCTCGTCAGATAGAAATCCGTCTTCGCCACCAAGTCCGGATCGTCCCCGTGTACGAGCCCCCACGGCCCGCGCCGGATGAATGCCGTGCGCAGTCCCGCGCCCCACGCCGGCCGCAGGTCGTTGTCCAGCCGGTCGCCGACATACAGCACGCTCCCCGCGCCGGGCAGCGGGCCGCGCCCGGCCGCGCGCGACACCTCGTCGCAGACCTCGATCACTTTGGCGAAGAACCGCGGGTCCGGCTTCTCCAGCCCGCCCCACATCGCCGAGGTGGTCACCAGGTCTACGGGCAGGTTCAGGGACTCCAGGATGCGGTGGGAGGTCGCGGTCTGGTTGGCGGCTATCAGGACCAGGTAGCCGGCGTCCTTCAGGGCGGCCAGGGTGCGGCGGGCGTCGGGGTAGAGGTCACGCTCGCCGTAGCCTTCGGGACGGCCGGCCCGGGTGCGGGCGCGGCGTTCGGCGTCCAGGTCGAAGCCGGGGCGGAAGTATTCGAAGGCTTCCAGGTGGGGGCGGCCCGCGGCGATGACCGCGCCGAAGACCGCGGAGAAGGTGTGCCGGGGTACGCCCAGCCAGTCGGCCCAGTTGTGGTACTCGATCGTCTCGTCGACCAGGGTCTCCCCGACGTCGAAGACGACGGCCCGGATCGTGCGTGACGTGCCTGGGGTGTGCATGGTGCGGATTCCTCTCGCGGGACGCGTCAGCGTCGAACAGCTCCCCATTTCCGAACGATGCGCGCGAACGGCGCGCGAACGACGCGCGCGAACAACGCGCCCGAACGGTGCGCGAGGGCGCGCGGCGTCGCTGCGGCGATTGTAAAGCGGAGGTCCCGGAATAGGGGTCAGGCCCGTGGGAATGTCATGCCAACGGGTTACGGCGCGCCGGCCGCATCCAACGCCGCGTCCAGCGCCAGGGCCGTCCAGATCACCCCGAGGTGCGTGAACGCCTGCGGGAAGTTGCCGAGCTGTTCGCCGTCGGGCGCCAGCTCCTCGGCGAACAACCCGGTCGGGCCCGCGTGTCCCAGGAACTCCGTGAACATCCGCTGCGCGCGCTCGGCATCCCCGCTGCCGGCCAGCGCCATGTGAAACAGCAGCGTGCACAGATCGAAGCTCGACTCCTCACCCGCCAGACCGTCGCTGAAGTCGCTGAGCCGGTAGCGGTGGCAGAGTCCTTTGTGGGTCAGGCCGCCCTCGATCGCCGCCAGCGTCGAGCGCCATCGCGCCGCCGCCTCCAAGCCGAAGGGCCCGGCGAACTCGGCGAACCCGACCACCGGCATCAGCAGCAGTGACGCGTCCAAAGCCGACGCCCCGTAGCTCTGGACGTACGAGCCCAGCTCCGCGTCCCATCCCCGGTCCTGGATCTCGTCGGCGATCGCGTGCGCCATCACGGCCCACATCCCCGCGTTCTCATGCTGCGGCGCGATCCGCAGCCCGTGCTCGAACGCGACCCAGCACATCAGCCGGCTGTAGGTGAAGTCCCGCCGGCCGCCGCGGGTCTCCCAGATCCCCTCGTCCGGCCGGGCCCAGTGCCCCACCAGCCAGTCCAGCAGATGGGCCACCGCCGCCTGGCCCTCGGTGCTGCGCAGGTGCTCGGTACCGGCCAGCGAGTACAGGAACTCGCCGTAGATGTCGAGCTGCAGCTGCTCGACCGCGCCGTTGCCGATCCGCACCGGAGCCGAACTCCGGTATCCCTCCCAGTGCGGCAGCTCCTCCTCGATCAGATCGGACGTCCCGTCGACCCGGTACATGATGTCCAACGGCTCCCCGAGCTTGGTCGGCCCCTCGGCGAGCCGGTCGGTCACCCAGCGCGCGAACGCCTCGGCCTCCGCGCGGAAGCCGAGGTCCAGCAGCGCGCGCGCCGTGAACGAACCATCGCGGATCCACGTATACCGGTAGTCCCAGTTGCGGTGGCCGCCGATCTCCTCCGGCACCGCCGTGGTGGCGGCCGCGACGATCGCCCCGCTCGGGGCATGGGTCAGCAGTTTGAGCGTGATGGCGGACCGGTGCACCGCCGCGGGCCACCGGCCGCGGTAACCGCTCGTGGCGACCCAGCCGAGCCAGAACGCCAGCACCTCGGCCAGCGACCGCTCCGCTTCGAACTCCACGTTCGGCCAGCTCCTCGCCTGACCACCGTCCCGAATGGAAGCGCTTTGCGCCGGTGTACCGAAATGGTCGGCCGGCCCGGCCGGATCGGCGGCCAGCAGGAAGATCGCCGCCTCCCCGGCCGAGAGGTCCACCTGCGCCACGGCGTCGGCGCCGTCGCCGGCCAGCGGCACACTGCTGAACAAGGTCAGCGCGGACATCGAACCATAGAGCTCAGAGAACCCGGAGAACACCGCAGCATGCGCCGAACCACGCTCCTCCAAGCGGACCGGGTCGGACAACGCCCGCCCGTAGTCGAACCGCGGCCGGCACTCCATCGAGAACCGCACCCGCCCCCCGACCGCCCGCACGATCCGGTAGAGCAGCGTCTCGCCCCGCTCAACACCCCGATCCTGCTCGGGCGCCGACGCCGGGCCGCGCCGTGCCGCGTCCGGCACCATGAAGTCGACGATCTCGCCGACCGCGCCGTCGGGGGCCGAGAACCGGGTCACGGCCACAGCGGTGTCGGGAATATACGACTGTCGGGACGCCGCACCCTCGACCCAGATCCGGAACGCCCCGCCCCGATCCCGGTCCAGCAGCGACCCGAACACGCTCGGCGCGTCGAACCGCCCCGGACAGAACCAGTCGACCGTCCCGTCCCCGGCCACCAAAGCGCAGGTACGCAGGTCGCCGAGCAGGGCGTGATCACCGATCGCGGGGTAGGAACGCGAATTCATGGGCCGACACTACAGTCCCGGAAAGGGCCGCGCCGTCAGTGCACCGCACTCCCGGCGACCCAGTCGTTCCAGTTCAGGTTCCAGTCCCCGAAACCGTTGTCCGCGCGCACCGTGTCCTTGGAGTTCACCACGGTCACCGGGTCGCCGGGGATCACTTGGTTGAAGAACCACTCGGCATCGGAGGACGACATCCCGACGCACCCGTGACTGCCGTTGACCTTCCCGAACTTGCCCTCGTTCCACGGCGCCCCGTGCACGAACGTCCCGGACGGCGTCAGCCGCACGTCCCAGTACACGTGCGGAATGTCGTAGGCGTTGACCCCGAAGATGTTGACGGTGGTGGAGTCCATCCGGATGTCCTGCTGCTTCTCCAGCACCACCATCGTGCCGTTCCAGGTCTCGAACCCGGGCTTGCCGGAACTGGTCGCCAGCGTCGTGGTCTTGCCGCCGGTCGTCACGGTCATCTTCTTGGCGTTCGCATCCATCCTCGCCACCAGCGCCCGCCCGATGGTGAACGTGACGTCGCGGTTCTGCTTCCCGTAGAGGCTTCCGCTCTTCACGCCGTCCAGCCGCATGTGCAGCGAGACCTTCGTACCCGGCGCCCAGTACTGCTGCGGACGCCAGTCCACGCGCTGCGAACCGAACCAGTGCCACGCGCCGGTCACCGGCGGATCCGAGGTCACCGTCAGCCGCTTCTCCACCGTGGCCTTGTCCGCGATCGGCTTGTCGAAGGTGATGGACACCGGCTGCGCGATGCCGAACGTGGTGCCGTTGTCAGGGGTGTAGGTACCGGCGAACACGGCGGTGGGCTTGGCCGTCGAGAACTGAGACGTGGCGGTCTGCTGCTTGCCGTCGTCTCCCATCGCGACGGCGGTCACCAGGTACGTGTGCCCGATGCCGATCGGATCGGCCGACGTCCACGACGCGCCGGAGGGATCCAGTGTCCCGGCCACCGCGTTCCCGCCCGACAACTGGGCGGTGACCGACGTCAGCTTCCCGTTGGCGACACTGACCTGGATCTGCGAGGCCGGATCGGCGTTCGCGGTGTCGGCCGCGGGCTTGATGACGACGACCGTCGCAGTGGCGTCCGGGGAGCTCGATGTCGGAGCCGGTGAGGACGGCGCGCTCGAAGCCGGCGAATGCGAACCCGAAGATGTGTTTCCCACAGATGTGTTAGAGGCCTTCGAGCCGCTTCCGCCGCCGCCGCACCCCGCGGCCAGCGCCACCACGGCCGTCGCGACGGCGAGCTTGTGCAGTCTGCGCATAATCGCCTCCTGTGCTCGATCTTATAACTGGCTGGTACCGATGCCACCGCAGCGTGCTGTCGAACCGTTAGGTTTTCCTTAACCGGCGGCGAGGCACAAAGCCAACTGCCAAGGGATGGGAACATAAGGGGGCCCTGGATGACGCTTGCCACCGGACGAGCGCCGACGAACCCGGCGTCGGCCGCAGCCTCGGGCGGGGCGGGAGCCGCCGCCGCAGCCTCGGTCCAGGGTCAGCCGCCGGAGCCGGCCCGCCCGCGTACCGACCGCCGGCTGAGCCGCCTGCGCGTCGTCCTGGCCGTCGGCGCGCTGCTGTTCGGCGCCGCGGGCATCGTTTCCACGCAGGTCCGCGCGGATGGCGCGGACGACGTGAAGTCGCACAGCGGCGTCCTGATCCAGCAGGCCGAGGAGATCTATCACCGGCTGTCCGACGCCGACGCCACAGCGGCGACCATCTACCTGCACGTGGGCGAGGCCCCGAAGCCGCTGCTGGACAACTACGACAAGGACCTCAAGGCCGCCCAGAGCGCGCTGCTCGCGGCCACCAACGAGGCCGGTGGCGACAGCGCGGCGAAGAACTCCCTGGACCAGATCGCCCAGCAGCTGCCGATCTACGCCAAGCTCAACGCGACCGCCGCCGCGAACAACCTCGTCGGCTATCCGGTCGGCTTCCGCTACCTGACGCAGGCCTCGAACCTGATGCAGAGCACCATCCTGCCGCAGGCCCAGAAGCTCAGCGACACCGAGGCCAAGAACCTCTCGGCCGCCGAGGACACCGCCACGCAGTTCCCGTGGCTCATGGTCACGGCCGCCGTGATCCTGGTGGTCGTGCTCTTGGTGGTCCAGGTCCGCGAGTCCCGCCGCACCAACCGCGTGTTCAACCTCGGCCTGCTCGGCGCCACCGTCGGCCTGGTGCTGTCGCTGCTGTGGGCCGCCTCGGCCGACCTGGTCCAGAGCGGCCATCTGGACAAGGCCAAGAAGCGCGGCTCGGACCAAGTCAGCATCCTGGCCACCGCCCGCATCCTGTCCCTGCAGGCCCGCACCGACGAGATGCTCACCCTGGTCGGCCGCGGCACCGCCGACAACATGGAAGCCGACTACGCCGGGACGACCGACGCCTCGGACCACCACGTCCCCGGCCGCGAGGAGTTGTTGGCCGATACGTTGCGCGACGCTGTCGGGATCGCGACCGACCGCACGGGAACCGACCTGGCCACTCGCGCGTCGGAAGACGAGGGCGCGTGGCGGGTGCAGCACCAGGCGCTGCGCGCCCTGGACCAGCAGAACCAATATCAGAAGGCGGTGGACTCGGCGCTGGGAGAGCGCAGCTTCGCCACCGGCCAGACCGGCGCCAAACAGGCGTTCGACAAGCTGCAGGACGATCTGGAGCAGGCGATCAAGCACTCGGAGGACGCCTTCCGGACCGAGGCGAAGGCCGGCGCCGACGCGCTGACCGGTCTGCAGATCGGCCTGGGCGTGCTGGCGGTGGCGATGGCCGGCGCCGTGCTCCTGGGCCTGGGCCGACGCATCGCCGAATACCACTGAGGGGGCGGGGATGAAGACCAAGCACAGCAGGCTCGTCAGAGCCTGGGGGAGCGCCGCGGTCGTCGCGGCGGTCGGGCTCACCGCGGCGTGCGGCCAGACTGAGAAAGGCGCCTCGAAACCGTCCTCTGTGGGCCCGCGCGGCGGAGAAGGCATCGGCAGCGGCGCGATCCCCGGCGCGCCGACCGCTCCGCCGAAGCCCTGCGGTCCGGAGGCGACGGCCGCGACCTGGCACGGCCCGCTGCCCGGTCCCAACGACCCGGTACCGGCCGGCGGCACCCTGGACAAGATCCGCAAGCGCGGCTTCCTGACCGTCGGCATCGACCTGAACACCGAGCTGTTCGGCTACGACCCGCACCACACCAACGACCCGCAGGGTTTCGACGTCGACATCGCCAAGCAGATGGCGCGCGCCATCTTCGGCGCGTCGGATCCGGCCCACATCCAGTTCCGCGTGGTGACGCTGGCCGATCCCAAGACCGGCGAGTTCGCGCAGCTCCACAACGGGAACGTCGACCTGGTCGTGCGCACCACCACCATCACCTGCGCCCGCATGCAGGGCGACAAGCGCATGAGCTTCTCCAACCCCTACTACACCGCCGCGCAGAAGCTGCTCATGCCGCTCGGCGAAGACGGCAAACCGCAGCCGACCTCGCTGGCGCAGCTGAAGGGCACGGGCAAGAAGGTCTGCGCGACCAAGAACTCCACCGCGATCGACACCATCAAGGCGCAAGCCGGCGACGACGCCGCGTTCCCGGTCGCCAACGCCCTGGACTGCCTGGCACTCCTGCAACAGGACCAGGTCGACGCGATCTTCACCGACGACGCGCTGCTGCGCGGCATGGAAGCCCAGGACCCGCACGTCGCGATCACCACCGCGCCGCCGGTCCAGAAGCAGCCCTACGGCATCGTCACCGGCTACGACCCGGCCAAGCCCGACAATGATCTGACACCGTTCGTCAACTCGGTGCTCGACAAGGTGATCGCCGACCCCGGACCGAACGGCTGGCGCTCGCTGTTTGCAAACGATTTGGGTATGTCTCCGGACTCCCTGCCGGAGATCCCGGGCCAGTACCCTCTCGGGTAGCGGCTTGTTCGACCGAGCTGGCGGACCGCGAGGCATGGGGGGAGTACGAGCACGACCGTGACGACGATATGGACCCGGCAGACGGTCGACGCCGCGATCGACCGCCGCGCCCAGGAGCGCTCCGGGGTCTCCGCCGGCCTGCTGGAACTGGACGACCACCCGGGGCGCCGGCTCCTGGACGGCGCCAAGCTCAGCGGCGTCACGGCCGCGGCCTGGCAGCAGGCCTCGGCCGAGCTCGCCGCGCTGTGGACCGTGTTCGAGGCCTACCAGCAGGTCCTGGACCGGGTCTCGGCGATGCGCGGCGGACCCAAGGCCCGGCTGGGCGACAAGGAGCTGGCGGCCCTGGCCGACCTGCTCACCGGCCGCTCGGTGGCGCTGCCGCGGCAGGCCGTGCCGTTCGAGCGGCGCGGGCTGCTGGACCCGGCCAGCACCCAGGACCTGCTGACCCTGGACGAGGCCGTGCAGTCCATGACCCGCGCCTACGAGGTGGTCAAGAAGGTCGCGGTCGAGGCCGAGGACGCCTGGAACCGGCTGCTGGAGCCGCTGGACGAGCTCAAGCAGAAGGTGCGGTCCGCGCGGGCCACCGCCGACGCGGTCGGCACCGGAACCGATCCCGTCTTCGACCGCCTGACGAGCATCGAGGCGCAGACCGCTGACATGCGGCGGCACGCGCTGTCCGATCCGCTGGGCATGGTGGCCGGCAGCGGCGCCGGCACCCCGGCGCGGGTGAGCGGGCTGCTCGCGGATCTGGCCGCGGTGCAGGCCGAACTGGACCAGGCGCTGGCCGCGCGCGCCGAGTTCGACCAGCGGGTGGCCGGGATCGAGGAGGTCATCGCGCAGATCGCGCGGGCCGAGTCCGAGGCCGAGGCGCTGCGCGCCGAGGTGCTGGCCAAGATCGCCGCCCCCGGGCTGCCGCCGGCCTCCGCGGCGGCGGCGCACCTGCGGACCAAGGTCGCCGATCTGCGCCGGGAACGCTCCGGGCTGTCCTGGACGTTGCTCGGCCGGAACCTGTCGGCTTTGGAGAAGAACAGCCGCGTGATCCTGGAGAACGCCCGCAAGCGCGTCGACCAGGTGCGGGCGCCGCTGGCCCGGCGCGACGAACTCAGGGGCCTGCTGGAGGCTTACCGGGCGCGCGCGGCCCGGCACGGCGTGGCCGAGACGCCGCGGCTGGTCGCCGCGTACCGGGCGGCCCGCGAGCCGCTCTGGTCCGCGCCGTGCGACCTGGCCGCCGCCGAGTACGCGGTGCGCGGCTACCAGGCGGCCGTCGGCGCGGCGCTGCCGAGCAGATCATGACGCTGACACCGACGGTGCCGCCGGACAAGGGGGGCCGGGCGCCGCGAAAGCACACCGTGCACACCGTGCACACAGGGCTTCACCAGGGTTATAGGGGAGAGGGAAAGACCAGTGACCGCCTGTCTTGAGCCGGGTTGTGACGGGACCATCGACGCCGACGGCTACTGCGATACCTGCGGTACCGCGGCCGCGCCGGCCGGGGCCGCGGCCCAAGCCGCGACCCGGGCGCCCGGCGCCGGCCAGCCTTCGGTGCGCACCTCAGCGCACTCCGCCCGCACCAGCTCCACGCGCTCCACGTCCACTTCGGTCTCCAGCCGGAACTCCGCCTCGGTCTCCAGCCGCACCCGCGGCTCCCGGGGCGGCAGCAGCGGCCGGTCCCGGCGCGGCAACCTCGGCGCCGGGCTGATCGAGGTGCCGCCGGTCCCGTACAAGGACCCGATGTCGGCGATCATGATCAACCCGCAGGTGCCGGAGAACAAGCGGTTCTGCTCCAACTGCGGCGAGCCCGTGGGCCGGGGCCGGGACGGCAACCCGGGCCGCACCGAGGGCTTCTGCCGCAAGTGCCGCACCGCGTTCTCCTTCGAGCCCAAGCTGCGCGCCGGCGACCTGGTCGGGCAGTACGAGGTGCTCGGCTGCATCGCGCACGGCGGCCTGGGCTGGATCTACCTGGCCAAGGACAAGAACGTCTCGGACCGCTGGGTGGTCCTCAAGGGCCTGCTGGACTCCGGCGACGCCGACGCGATGGCCGCCGCGGCCGCCGAGCGCAAGTTCCTGGCCGAGGTGAACCACCCCTCGATCGTGCAGATCCTGAACTTCGTGCAGCACCCGGACCCCAAGACCGGGGCGCCGGTGGGCTACATCGTCATGGAGTACGTCGGCGGCAGCTCGCTGAAGCAGATCCGCACCGAGTACCGGGCCGGCGGCCAGACCGCGCCGCTGCCGGTGGAGCAGGCCATCGCCTACGCCATCGAGATCCTGCCCGCCTTCGGCTACCTGCACAGCCTGGGCCTGGTCTACAACGACTTCAAGCCGGACAACATCATCCAGTCCGAGGAGCAGCTCAAGCTCATCGACATGGGTGGCGTGATCCACATGGAGGATCAGGACTCGGCGATCTACGGGACCAAGGGCTTCCAGGCCCCGGAGATCGCCGACGAGGGCCCTTCGGTGGAGTCCGACCTCTACACCGTGGGCCGCACGCTGGCGGTGCTGACGTCCCTGGACACCCGGGCCTACGCCACCACCTACCTGAACCGGCTGCCGACGCCGCAGGAAGTACCGCTGTTCGCCCGGCACGAGTCGTTCTACAAGCTGCTGCTGCGCGCCACCCACCCGAATCCGGAACTGCGCTTCGACTCCGCCGAGCAGATGGCCCAGCAGCTGACCGCGGTGCTGCGCGAAGTGCTCTCGCTGGAAAAGGGCGAGCCGCATCCCGGCGCCTCGGCGATGTTCGGGCCCGAAGTGCGGGTGCCGAGCACGACCGCGCTGGCGCCGGACCCGCGCGCCGTGGTGCGCGCGCTGCCGGTGCCGCAGGTCGACCGCAACGATCCCGGCGCGCAGTTCCTGGCGAGCCTGGGCGCCGTGGACCTGGCCGACCAGCGCGCGGCGCTGATGGCCCAGCCGGCCGAGAGCGTCGCGACCTCCCCGGAGATGCAACTGCGGTTGGTGCTGGCGGCCACGGCCGGCGGTGACTTCGCGCTGGCCGACCAGCAGCTCGACGTGTTCGAGAACGTCAACGGCGGCGACTGGCGCACCTTCTGGTACCGCGGCCTGATCTGCCTGGCCGGCAACACGCTGACCCGGGCCCGCGGCCTGTTCGGCGCCGTCTACGACGCGCTGCCCGGCGAGGCGGCGCCGAAGCTGGCGCTGGCCGCCTGCGCCGAACTCGAAGGCGACATGGACAGCGCGCGCAGCTTCTACGGCACGGTGTGGCGCACCGACCACAGCTACGTCAGCGCCGCCTTCGGCCTGGCCCGCACGCTGCTGCGCAGCGGGATGCGCGACCAGGCCGTGGCGACGTTCGGCGCGGTGCCGGAGACCAGCACCCACCACACCGCCGCCCGCGAGGCCGCGCTGCGCGCGCTCCTGGTCGACCGGGACAAAGACCTGACCGGCGGGGATCTGGCCGACATCGATCTGCGCTACCGCTGGCTGGCCGAGCGGCTGGATCCCGAGCACTCGCACCGGCTCTCGCTGGAGGTCTTCGAGACCGCCGGGCGGCGGCTGGCCGTGCAGGTCCCGCGCGATCTGCACACCGGCCAGCAGCTGATCGGCCGCGCCGTCGACGATCGCTCGCTGCGCGCCGGCATGGAACAGGCCTACCGCGCCCTGGCCCGGCTGGCCACCGACCGCGCCCGCCGGGTCGAACTGGTGGACCAGGCCAACGCGGTCCGTCCGAGGACCCTGATATGACGGTCGATGTGAACACTGATGCGGACGCCGGCGCGAACGCCGGCCCCGGAACCGGCCCCCCGGTGGCCCCGGCGGTGGATCCCGCCGTGCCGCTGCTGCTGACGTGCCCGAACTGCAACGCGACCGACCTGGTGATGGACGCCGGCAGCCGGTTCTGCGAGGAGTGCGGCTACGCGCTGGCCGAACCGGTCACCGGCGAGGAGGAGCCGCCGGTCCACAGCGGTCCGAAGCCGTGCGTGTCCTGCGGCGCCACCGAGATCGACGACGAAGGCTACTGCATCGACTGCGGCGACCTGCAGCCGCGCCGCCGCGACCGGATGGAGGTCGACCTCGGGGTGGTCGCGGGCATCAGCGACAGGGGCCTGCGACACCATCGCAACGAGGACTCGATGGCGCTGCGGCCGGCCGTGGCCCCGAACGGGCGCAGCGTCGTGGTCGCCGTGGTCTGCGACGGCGTCTCCACCTCCGAGCGCCCCGACGAGGCCTCGGCCGCCGCGGTCTCGGCCGCCGCCCGGCTGCTGCTGACCGCGATCGCGAGCGGCGCCGAGACCGGCGAGGACCTCACCACCCGGGCCGTGCGCGCCGCCGACGCAGCGGTGGCCGCCCTGGCCCGGGACTCCGACCACGGCAACCCGCCGGCCTGCACCTACGTCTCGGCGGTGGTCGGCGCCGACACCGGCGTCACGCTCGGCTGGCTCGGCGACAGCCGGGCCTACTGGCTCGACGACGCCGGCAGCTCCCGGCAGCTCACCCGGGACGACGCCGAGGCCGGCTCGCACGCCATCGAGGCCTGGCTCGGCGCCGACTCCGGGGAGCCGGAGCCGCACGTCGTGTCCTTCCTGCCGCCGGGCCCGGGTGTGGTGCTGGTGTGCAGCGACGGCCTGTGGAACTACGTCGACCAGGCCGCCGACCTGGCCGCGCTGGCGCTGCCGGCGGCCGCGACCGACCCGCACGCCGCGGCCGTGCGCCTGGTCCGCACGGCCCTGGACGCCGGCGGCCACGACAACATCACCGCCGTGCTCGTCCCCTACCCGGTTCAGGCGCCCGCCGAGCCGGCCGCATGACAGGAGCAAGTCACCAGCCATGAGCCAGTACCCGGACTTCGCCTTCGAGATCAACCAGAACGAGTTCCTGGCCGCCGGCGTGCGCGAGGTGCACGCGGTGGTCACGCTGACCGCCACCGCGGCCCCGGCCGGAGGCGCGCCCGGCCCGGCCGCCGGGCCGGCGGCCGGCTCGGCGGCCGGCAAGGACAACGTCGAGGTCATCATCATCGACTGCTCG
>JAEKKI010000183.1 GCA_019510485.1 Catenulisporales bacterium | reverse complement strand
TAGGCGCGGCACAGCTGCAGCTCGGCGACGTGCACCACGTACCAGCGCGCGTAGGAGCCGTCGTCCTCGAGCGAGACCAGCACCTGCCGCACCACGCCGGTCCGCTCCTCGCCGACCACCTCGACCCGGGCCCCGACCGGGTGCCCGGCGGCCCGGACGGCCGCGGCCACCTCCGGCGCGACCCGCTCGGCGGCCAGCGCCCGGGCGGCGTGGTCGGCGGCGTCGTATTCATCGCTCCAGGTACGCCTCAAGTGGATCAGTACCCGGCCGATCGCCGCGGCCCGGGCGCCGGCCAGCGCGCGTTGTTCAGGATTGGCGTTGGGACTTGTCGAGGCGGCGTGCCAGCGGGCGCGGGCCACGCAGGCGCGCTGCTCGATCTCGTGGCGCTCCAGGCCGGCCAGCTCGGTGCGGACGGCGTCGTAGATCAGTTCCAGGCGGCGGGGGTCCATCGGGGTGCTCCTCAGCGGGGGGTCGCGAAGTTCTCGGGTCGGGGGTGATCGCACCGGGAAGGGCGTACGCAGACAGCGTCGGCTGGTACGCCCCAGCGCATTCGGCGACAGCGTTTATGCCGGCCGGACGTCGCCGGGGGCGTGGCCGGCGGCGTGGCGTGAGGAGTCGTGGCTTGGATCGGGATGAGGCAGGGCCTCGGGAGGTCTGTCATCAGAAATTACCTCTACACGTGTACGGCGGCTGGAAGGTGCCCTCCAGGTGAAGCGGGGTGGAAAACCTCGCTCGACCCGTACCAGCGGGCTATCGGACGTCAGCGGCCGCACATTCGGCGCATGCGGCATACGCGGCCGGCCAGATGGGATTTCGTCCCCTGGCAGGTCGCGCAGCACGTGATGCAAGCGCCGGTCATGGCGCTATTAAACCATCCCGCCCCCGGGGTGTTGTCAAGCGACCCACGTCACACCTGGTCGCCTACCGGCGGTTTTCCCACGCCGGACGCGTCGGGCGGCGGGTGTGGCGGGCAGCGCGCTGTTCACTGACGCGAAACCGACAATACGACTAAGAGTATTGATTCAGGATACTGAGTACCGTTAGAGTGCGCTTGCCGGTTCCGTCATATTTAGGGGCGACGGAGAGAGGTATGAGGGGTCATGGCAGGGACTGTCTCGAACATGGGCATCAGAGTCACGATCGTTTCCACGTATCCGCCGCGACGGTGCGGCATCGCCACGTTCTCGCGCGACCTGGCCGCCGCGCTCGCCGATGCCGCTCCCGACGTCCGCGTGGAGATCTGCGCGCTGGACCGGGACGGACTGGCCTACCCCGCGACGGTGCGGACGGTGATCCGCCAGGACGAGCGCGAGGACTACCGCCGGGCGGCGGCCGAACTGGCCGCCTCGGGCGTCGGCGCCGTCGTCATCCAGCACGAGTACGGCATCTTCGGCGGCGTCGACGGCGCCTGGATCACCGGCTTCGCCGCCGAGCTCCACCGGCTCGGCGTGCCGTACCTGGTGACATTGCACACAGTCCTTTCCGAGCCCACCGAATCGCAGGCCGCCACGCTCAACCGGCTGTGCCGCGACGCCGCGGCCGTGACGGTGTTCACCGAGACCGCGCGCCGGCTGGCCGTGGCCACCGCCATCGCGCCGCCGGGGCGCATCGTCCACGTCCCGCACGGAGCGCCGCCGCCCGGGAGCGGCGGCGACGTGCGCCAGGAGGTCCAGGCGACGCTGGAGGCTCTGCGCGGCCGCCGGCTGCTGTCCACCTTCGGCCTGCTCTCGCCCGGCAAGGGCCTGGAGACCGCGATCGCCGCGCTGGGCCTGATCGCCGGGCACCACCCGGACGTCAGCTACCTGATCGCCGGCTCCACCCATCCGGAGATCGCCCGCCAGGACGGGGAGCACTACCGCGACCGCCTGGTCCAGGCGGTCAAGAGCGCGGAGCTGGAGGACCGCGTGGTCTTCCTGGACACCTTCCTGTCCGACGCCGAGATCTCGGCGGTCCTGGCGCGCACCGAGGTCTTCTGCACCCCTTATCGCTCCCGCGAGCAGATCTCCTCCGGCGCCCTCACCTTCGCGATGGCCGCCGGCTGCCCGGTGGTGTCCACCTCGTACTACTACGCCGAGGACATGCTCGCCGGCGGCGCCGGCATCATCGTGCCGCCGGAGGATCCGGTCGCTTACGCTGAGGCGTTGCACACGTTCTTGTCGGACCCGGAGCGTTTGGAGCGCGCCCGGGAAGCTGCCCGGACCCAGGGGGCAGGCCTGCACTGGACCGCGGTCGCCGGCCGCTTCGCCGGCATCGCGCGCTCGGTCGCCGCCCGCCGGCCGCGGCGGCCCGCCGACGTCACCGCCGTCGACGCCGAAGGGGAGGCGCACGTGGAAGTACCGAAGCTCAAGCTCACCCACCTGAACCGGATCACCGACTCCGGCGGCATCGTGCAGTTCAGCGACCGCGCCAAGCCGGACATGACGTCCGGCTACTGTGTCGATGACGTGGCCCGGCTGGCGATCGTCGCCGCCGGGCTGTGCGAGCTGCCGGTCCGTGACCTGGAGGGCACCGACCCGCACGCCTGGCTGGACACCTGTCTGGACTTCCTGGAGGCCGGCTACGACCCGGACACGTCGGCCGCCCGCAACATGCGCGACGCGGCCGGGCAGTGGCTCGACGAGCCGCACCGCGGCGACCACGTCGGGCGGCTGCTGTGGGGGCTCGGCGACGTGGCGGCCGGCGGCGCGGTGCCGGACAAGCTGCGCGAGCGCGCCGCGGTGCTGCTGGACGCGGCGCGCCCGGCGCTGCGCGAGCTGACGACCGTCCGCTCCACCGCCTACTGCCTGCTGGGGCTGGTGCGGGCCCCGGAGCCCACTGCCGAGTTGGCGTTGGGCGTGCGGCGGCTGGACGCGGCCTTCCAGGCCGTCGCCACCGACGACTGGCCGTGGTTCGAGGACGAACTCACCTACGACAACGCCCGGCTCCCACAGGTCCTGCTGGCCGGCGGCGAGCGGGCCGGGGACGCGGCGGTGATGGAGCGCGCGCTGCGGGCCCTGGACTGGTATCTGGGGCAGGTCGGCCTCGGAGCCGACCAGGCCGACGGCCAACTGCGGTTGGTCGGGAACCTTTGGCGACGCAGAGCTGATACTGCGGCGCGTAGCGCCTCCATTACGGATGGCGATGGGAGGCGGGCGGGACTGTCACAGCCCGCATATGAGGGCGACGAGCAGCCGATCGACGCCGCGGCCGTGGTCGAGGCCTGTGTCGAGGCCTGGCGGGTGACCGGGCGGGAGTTCTACGCCGACCGGGCCCGGCGGGCGTTCGCCTGGTTCCTCGGCGCCAACCGGCTCGGGATCCCGTTGTACGACGCGGCCAGCGGCGGCGGCCGCGACGGGCTGCGCGAGACCGACGCCAACCCGAATCAGGGCGCTGAGTCCACGCTGGCGTACTACCAGGCGCTGCTGTCGCTGCGCCGGGCCTCCTTGCTCTGATCCCGGCCCACCCGGTGCCGCGCTCCCGAACCGGGAGCGCGGCACCGCGCGTTCGTCCGCTATTCGGGACGTCAAGGGATAGCGACGGCCAAGGTTGCATTTTTGCCGTGAACGGGATGTATGCTCCCATCGATCATTCAAAAGCCGAGCGCTCACACATGTGGCGTGATCACGGCGCGATGGGGCGGACGCTCGAATTCGCACTGTGCTCACTTCGTCACAGATTCGCACCCTGGCACCGTCTTGGTCCGCAAATAGGCGGGGCATGGCGGGTCGTGGCGAATCGACCTGGAGCTGCGGCAGCATCGCACACCATGGAAACCCCCACGTGGGGCGGGTGTTTAGCGTGTTGTCCAGACAGGGTGTGATCACGGGCGCTACAGTCGGTGCTTTCCAGCGGCGAACTGTGCCGTTTGCGAAGATCGAAACCTGTTCGCAACCAGACACCCTGCGAGGCAAAAGATGTCGACACCGCTCGGCACCACCAGCCCCCACGGCGAACTTTTCCGCCGGGAACCCGCCAATCCGATTCTGACGGCCAACAACTGGCCTTACCAGATCAACACCGTGTTCAACCCGGGTGCCACCACCCATGACGGTGAGACGGTACTCCTGTGCCGCGTCGAGGACCGCCGCGGTCTGTCCCACCTCACCGTCGCGCGCTCGCCCGACGGTGTGCACGGCTGGCGGGTGGAGGCCAAGCCGCTGCTGGCCGACGACCCGGCCGACCATACGAGCATGTGGGGGGTCGAGGACTGCCGCATCACGTACATGGCGGAGCTCTCGACCTACGTGATCTCCTACACGGCCTACGGACCCGCGGGCCCGTGCGTCGCCCTGGCCACCACCGAGGACTTCCAGTCGGTGGAGAAGCTGGGCGTGGTGATGCCGCCGGAGGACAAGAACGCCTCGCTGCTGCCCCGGCGGGTGGGCGGCGAGTTCATCCTGTACCACCGACCGGTCTCGCCCTCGGAGGGCCGTGCCGACGTCTGGCTCTCCCGGTCGAAGGACCTGCGCACCTGGAGCGCCCCGGAGCCGGTCATGACCAGCCGCACCGGCGCCTGGTGGGACGCGACCCGGATGGGCCTGGGCCCGGCTCCGATCGAGACCGAGCACGGCTGGCTGGGCGTCTACCACGGCGTGAAGCAGATGGCCGCGGGCCCGCTGTACCGCGCCGGCCTGGTGCTGTTCGACCTGGACAACCCGGCGAAGGTGCTGCGCCGCTCCCCGCAGTGGGTGCTGGGCCCGGCCACGGACTACGAGACGCACGGCGACGTGCCGAACGTGGTCTTCCCGACCGGCATGATCCACGACGAGGAGACCGGCGACCTGCGCCTGTACTACGGCGCGGGCGACTCGGTCATCGCGGTGGCCACCGCCTCGATGCCCGAGGTGCTGGACTACCTCCTTCAGTACGGCTGATCGGTTTACCGGTCACATGGATCACTAGGTGGCCTGGGTCCGTTCCGCCCAGGCCATCGCCACCAAGGCCAGCCCGAGCAGGATCCCGAAGGTCTGCCAGGGGTTGAGGTGCACCAGCATCGTCCGCTGCTTGTCGACGAGGTCGGCGAACCACCTCGGGAAGTCGTAGGTCGGCAGGTGCAGCCACCAGTTGTTCTCCACGATCCCGGCCGCGAACGCCGCCAGCACGGCCTGATAGGGCCGGGCCACCGCCGCGGTCAGCACCGCGACGATCATGATCCACGGCAGCAGCCGGAACTCCTCGTACATGGCGTGGAACAGGTATGCCTCGCCGCCCAGGTTCCACGGCCGGTAGCCGAGCGCGCGGAACACCGGCCACGGCCTGCCGTGGTGCTGCGCGTGGTCCCCGATCCAGAACGCGGCCAGCTGGGCCGCGCTGATCGCGAACAGCAGCGCCAGGAACGTCAGCACGATCGAGGCCAGTGCCAGCACGAATTCCCATCGCGTCTTCGGCGCCGGGCGCAGGTGCGGACGATGGCGCTTGTTCCGCCGGATCAACCGGCCGCCGCCCGGCTCCTGGGCCAGCACCGTGCGGCTGTTCTCTATGTCGTGGTCGGCCATCTTCTTAAGCCTGCTCCCAGTGGATTTCGACGGCGCCGCCGTGCAATTGCTCGATCGCCGCGCGCCAGCCTTCCAGCCGGGCCATCACGAGGTCCGGATCGGCGGCGGGGTCGATGGTGAGGAGCGCGGCGTGGAGGGCGTTCCGGTGCCCGGCGTGGACATTCTCCCGGATGGTGGCGTGGATGACGCCGACATGTGGCAGGACGCGCTCCAGGGCGGCTCTGGCGGCCTGGAGGACTTGGGCGGCCGGGCCGGCCGCCACGGCCGTCACGGGCACTGTGCACAGCCACACATCGTCGCGATCGCCGCGCTCGTCATGGCGATCCGGCCAGGCCAGGCGCACCGGGCCGGTCGGCGGCCCCACGGTGGTCGCGGCGATCAGCGTCGTGGCGCGGCCGTCCCTCTCGATGGTGACGGTCCCGGAGGAGGTCAGCGGATCGAACTCGGGCACCCGTCCCAGTTCCGCCGCGACCACCGGATCGAGTTCGCCGAGCGGCTGGCCCCGGCCGAGCGCGATGAGGATCGTGGCGGCGCGCAGCCCGAACGCCGCCGTCATACCGCTGATGGTCGCCCGGAATTCGTTCAGCGTCGCCGGCAGCGCCTCACCGATTTCGGCGCCCTCGGGCGAGGCGGCTTCCACCTGTGCCGCAACGGTTTCCAGGTCGATCGGGGGAGCGTCACCGACTGCTCCGCCGAGCTCACCGAGCGTGGCCCGCAGTCTCACGAGCCAAGCCGTGGCGGTCGGTGACGGTGTCGGATACAGCGCGCTCATCGCGCGCCCCGCAGGGCTCGGATCACGTCTATATCCGGCTCCTGGTAAGCGCTCGGATCGGTGCGCCCCTCGGGCTCGCCGCACACCGCGCAGTCGGGCCGGCTCACCACCGACAGCCACAGCGACTGGTACGCGTACTGCGCCGGCGTACCGCGCATCAGGTCGGCGAAGATCCAGTAGTCCGGCTCGTGGCCGAGGACGGCGTAGGTGGTGCCGGCCTTCAGGATCCCCTGCGCGAAACGGGCGACGGTGGCTTCGTCGTCGGCGTCGTGCAGCAACCCGAGTGCGATCTTCACGGCCACCGCCGCGACCTGGTGGATGTCGGCCAGCAGTCCCGGTTCGGCGACCAGGCGGCCGGTGCCGTAGTCGGTGGGCGCGGCGACCGAGCCGCTCGCGGTGTCCTGGAGATCGGCGCGGACGCCGCCGGTCGCGCAGGTGAAGCAGGCGGTTCCGGGCGCGGCGACGATCACCTCGCCGCCATGCGCGCCCTGGTACAGGCCGGGGAAGACGGCCGGACGCCCGAGCCAGTAGGCGAAGTGACCGAGCCGGGCTTGCGCCCGCGGGTCGTCGGTGGCGGCGACGACGAGGTCTGATTCGCTGACCGACGCCGCCAGGTCGACGTCGTCATGACGCGCGGCATGGAGCGCGACGCGGGCCCGCGGGTTGATCGACAGCACCAGATCGGCCAACGCCCGCGCCTTGGCCAGACCGACATCGGCGACGCGATACCCGCTGCGGCCGAGATTGGCCGGCTCGACCGTGTCGGGGTCGACGACGGTGAAGGCGCCGACGCCGCTGCGGGCCATGGTCTCGGCGAGGTAGGAGCCGACGGACCCGGCGCCGACTATCAGGACTCTGCGGTCGGCCAGCGCCGGGGAGAGGATGCCCTCGGTGCGGGCGAACAAGGGGGCCGCATCATGCGAGGCATCGTCGGCCTCCCGGTCCCGGGCCCGCCCGCCCCCGCGCACCGCCCGCACCGCCGCGGCCATCCGCTCGATCGCCGGCACGCCGAGGTCCCAGCGCACCGACAGCGGCCCGTCGCCGTCCGCCGGCAGCACCACCGGCGCCGTGGTGGGGAAGTCGGCGCCGAACAGGATCGTGACCGCGCCGAAGCCGGGGATCCGGGCATCGGTCGCCAGCAGGGCCGCGCCTTCGACGTCCACCGCCGCCGGGTCCGCGTCCGGCTGCACGCCGGCTCGTCGCAGCATTCTGAGGATCGGGACGACAACCGGCCGTACCGGCGCCACTTCGACTCCGCCGTCGGCCCGTTCCGCCCCGTAGAACGAGATCCGTGCCGGGCCCAGCCGCACCTCGTGCCCGGCCAGCGGCGTGTCGACGTCGTGCGTCACGATCGGCGCGAGGTAGCGCGCCAGTTGCGGGTTCAGCCGCAGCGATTCGGCGTATTCGGAGCGGTCCTGCGCCGACGGCACCGGCATCCCGGCCGGGTGCGAGTGCACGATGCCCTTGAACCGCGCCGCCGTCGAGGACTCCCGCTCCGCGATCGCCGCGATGAGCCGATCCGAGTTCTGATACCGGGTACCGGTGGCGGCCGCCCCGGCGTCGTGGAGGAAACCGGTGACGTAGTCCAGCCCCGGCAGCCCCAGCAGTGCCCCGCCCTGCTCCGGCGCGACCGCCCCGATCCGCGTGGCGATCGCGTCCAGCACGAAATCGGCGACCCGCACCGGTGTCAGCATCCACGCCCCCGATCAGGGATAGCACTGCGGCTCAGAGGTCGTACTCGCCTTCGTTGTTCACCGAGAACGGGAAAGGATACCCGGCCAGCACCACATCCATTCCGGTGGCCCACAGCACCGACTTGGAGTAGGCCTCCTCCAGCGTCGGCTGCCCCGAGCCCCCGAACTGGCTCAGGCACAGCTTCCCATCGGCGAACAGGTGCGAGGAATGCACCCCGACCAGCCCCTCCAACCGCGGCTCGACCAGCTTCACCTGATAGCTGAGCCCGTCGAAGTACGCGAACATGGTGTAGGGCCGCCCCATCTGGGACCGGAAGCTGTAACACCACCCCCGCGCCTCCCGGTCGTCGATGAACCGGGTGTTCCGCGGCATGTGCCGCGCCGCCCACCGCAGATCCTCGACCTCCCGCCCGCGCACCCCCGCCGCGAACGTCCCGTGCTGCACCTTGCTCAACGGCCGGCCGGCGGGCGCCTCCCCGGTGTAGATCTCGCCCTCGGAGCCGACCGACACCCGCGCCTTCGGGTCCACCGGATATTGATCACCCTGCTGCTGCGCGTTCCGAATGATGTCCCGCAACCGGTTCAGATCGGTCCGCTCGGCTTCTGACATCGCCTACCCCTCGCGCTGGACTGCCATGCGCTCTTCAGGGTAGGTCGGACCGGGCCGATAGGAAACAGGAAACCCGATCCACCCCGGCCTACCCCGCCACCAGCCGCAACCCGTTCCGCCGGTCGTCCTCGGCCAGCAGCCGCTCCAGCTTCGCCGCCGTGTCCGTCCCGGCGCGCGGATTGTGCAGCACGATCCGCAGATCGGCGCGGTTCGGCACGGACAGCAGCACCGACTCGAACTGCAGAGCGCCGACCCTGGAACTCAGGCTCTTGATGTTCACGCCATGGTGGGCCACGTCATGGCGCTCCCACAGCGCGGCGAACTCCGGGCTCTGCTCCAGCAGCGTCTCGACGACCTCCTGGAAGCCGCCGTCGCCGGGATTCGCCGTCATCTCCGAGCGGAAGCTCGCCACGACGGTGGGGGCCAGTTCCGCCCAGTTCTCCACGGATTCCCGGTAGATCTCGTCCAGGAAGTACTGGTGCAGACAGTTCACGCCCGGCTCGGTCATGTGCAGGGCCAGCTGCGCGGTGCGGTTGGCGACCACCATGTTCCAGTAGCAGTCCACGATGTGGCCGGGGTTCGGGAGCCAGGCATCGACTAAACGGACCAGGGCCTCGTCGACCGGCTGGCCCGCGTGGGCCGGGCACATGACGCCCATCGGCGGCGGATTCAAGCCGGCCAGCGCGTACAGGTGGCGGGTCTCGGCCTCGTTGAGTTTGAGCACCCGGCCGATGGCGTCCAGGACGTGGGAGGACACCGTGATGTCGCGCCCTTGCTCCAGCCACTGATACCAGGAGGAGCCGACCCCGGCCAGGACCGCGACCTCCTCGCGGCGCAGGCCCGGGGTGCGCCGGCGCGCGCCGGGAGCCAGGCCGACTTCCTCGGGTGTGATCTGGGCGCGCCGCGCGATCAGGAACTCGCGCAGCTTGGCCCGGCGGACGGTGTCGGGATCGATGTGGATCGGACCCGTCATCGACACGGCTTTCTCCCCTCAAGCAGGTCAGTGCCCCGGACGTGCGCAATCCGGCCGAAGCTGCCCCCGCACCGCCGGGGCCGGCGGCCGCCTCCGCCGCCGGATCCGAGCCTGGTGTAAGGACCACCAGGATAACTACGCGCTACCTTCGTCTTCTTCCCAGGCCGAATCCTGGATCCATGACAGACGTACTCGACCGGTCGAGTTCGGCCCGGAACGACGACGACGCGGCAGCCACCGCGGCCACCGCCGCAACCACCCCCACCCCCGCCGTCACCCCCGACTACCCGATCCAGGCCCAGCCCGCCCCGCGCATGTCCACCCGCGCCAAGCTGGTCCTGTTCCTGCTGTGCGCGGCCAACTTCATGGTCGCCGTCGACTTCTCCATCCTGAACATCGCGGTCCCCAGCATCGGCAAGGACCTCGGCATCTCCGAGGCCAACCTGCAGTGGGTCTCCACCGCCTTCGCTCTGCCCTCCGGCGGCTTCCTGCTGCTGTCCGGCCGGATCGGCGACCTGGCCGGCCGCAAGAAGGTCTTCGTCTCCGGCACCGTGGTCTTCACCGTCGCCAGCCTGATCGCGGCGCTGGCCTGGATCCCGGCGGTGCTGCTGGCGGCCCGGGCGCTGCAGGGCGTGGGCGCGGCGATGATCGTGCCGACCGGCATGGCGCTGCTGACCACGTCGTTCCCCGAAGGCCCGCAGCGTGAGCGCGCACTGGGCATCAACGGAACCCTGATGACCGTCGGCTTCACCGCCGGCATGGTCCTCGGCGGCGTCCTGACCCAGGCCTTCACCTGGCGCTCCACGATGGTGCTGAACACGGTCCTGGGCGCGGTGGTGCTGGTCGGCGCACCGCGGCTGCTCACCGAGAGCCGCAATCCGCACAGCACCAAGCTCGACATCCCCGGCGCCGTCACCGTCACCACGGCGCTGCTGGCCCTGATCTACGCGCTGTCCACCGCCGCACAGGTCGGCTTCGGCCGCGCCGACGTGGTCGGCGGCCTGGTCGCCGGCGTCGTGCTGATGGCCGCGTTCGTCACCATCGAGTCCCGCACCGCCGAACCGCTGGTGTCGCTGCGGATCCTGCGCCGCCGCAGCGTCGCGGTCGGCAACCTGGGCGGCCTGGTCACCTTCGCCACCATGAGCTCGGTGGTGTTCCTCGGCACCCTGCTCCTGCAGCAGGTGAACGGCATGTCCCCGACGCTGACCGGCCTGGTGTTCGGCGTCATGGGCACGGCCGCGGCGGTCGGCGGCGTCCTGGCCCCCAAGCTCATCGGCCGCTTCGGCACCCGTGCCACCCTGATCGGCGGCCTGGTCTGGCAGGGCCTGCTGACCGCACCGCTGGCCCTGGTCGGCCCCTCGACCGCGACGATCCTGCTGCTGACCGTGGCCTCGGCCGCCGCCTTCGGCCACCTGGCCGCGATCGTCGCCTACGGCGTGACCGCCACCTCCGGCCTCAGCGACAGCGAGCAGGGTCTGGCCACCGGCCTGGTGACCACCTCGCAGCAGGTCGGCCTGACCATCGGCATCCCCCTGTTCAGCGCCCTGGCCTCGGCCCGCTCCGACAGCCTGAAGGCGGCCGGGCACACCGCCAAGGACGCCCTCACCGGCGGCATCCAGCTGGGTCTGGGCGCCGACGGCCTGGTGGTGCTGGCGGTCGCGGCGCTGGTTTGGCTGGGCCTGCGGACCAGCCGCAAGACGCGGACACAGTAGAAACACGCTGAAATAGTGAACGGCCCCGCTTCGGCGGGGCCTTTCGCTTGTCGGACGCCGAAAAGCCGATGGGTGCGGTTTACGAGTTCCTCCTCAGACCGGCCCCCTGGTCACTGTCATCGAACCGCGCCCAAAGCCGATGCCCGGCCGCATCGGCTGTGGAGCCGATGCGGCCGGGCATCCGGTGCGAGGCGAGATGCGAGGGAGCGGCGACCGCTCAGCGCGGGCTCAGCTCCGAGCCCGAGCCGCGATCCCGGCGGCCTGCTTGGGCAGCAGGAACGCCAGGCCCAGGATCGCCAGGATCACGACCACGTCCACCGCGTCCACCCACCGCATCGCGGTCACGAAGTCCCCGAACCCGCCCGGGTGCGATCCCAGCGCGGAGAAGAACACGGTGCCCAGCACCGTCACCCCGGCCGCGCCGCCGAACTGCTGCGCCGTGACCAGCATCCCGGAAGCGGCTCCGGCGTTCTTCGACCGGATGCCGGCCAGCACCGAGCCGACCAGCGACGGCAGCACGAAGCCGTTCCCGGCGCCGACCAGCATCATCGACGGCAGCAGCTGCCAGGCCGCCAGATCCGCGCCGCGCCAGGCCAGCACCACGCCCAGCAGCACCAGTCCGGTGGCGCTCAGCGAGGCGCCGATCGCGATCACCCGCGCCCCGTACCGGCCCGACACCCGGCGCGCCACCAGCGAGGTCACGGCGAACGCCACCCCCAGCGGCCCGAACAGCAGCCCGGCCCGCACCGGGCTCATGTGCATCCCGCCCTGCAGGAACAGCGTCATGGCCAGCATGAACCCGCCGAACATGGCCAGCATCATCCCGGACAGCGCCAGGCCCACGCTGAACGTCCGCTCCTTGAACAGCGTCAGGTCCACCATCGGCGCCCCGCCGGCCCGCGCCAGCCGGGACTCCCAGCGCAGCGCCACGATCATCACCGGCACCGAGGCGATCAGTGAGACCCAGGTCCACAGCGGCCAGCCCTCGGCCCGGCCCAGGATCAGCGGGGCCAGCGCCAGCCCGATGCCGGCGGCGATGCCGATCGCGCCGATCGGGTCGAACTTCGGTCGATGCGTGCCGCGGGTGTCCGGCAGCCAGCGCACCGCCAGCGCCACCGCGAGCACCCCGATCGGGACGTTCACCAGGAAGATCGGACGCCAGGTCCAGTGCAGCAGGTTCGCCTCCAGCAGCACGCCGCCGAGCACCTGCCCGGCGACCGAGCCCATGCCGATGGTGGCGCCGAACCAGGCCATCGCCCGCGGCCGCTCGTGCAGCGGGTAGACCACGTTGATCAGGGCCAGCAGCTGCGGCACCATCGCCGCGGCGGTGGCGCCCTGCACCAGCCGCGCCGCGATCAGGATCGCCGAGGAGGTGGCGATACCGCAGGCCAGGCTGGCGGCGGTGAACGCGGCCATGCCGTAGACGAACATCCGCTTGTAGCCCAGCAGGTCGCCCAGGCGCCCGCCGGTGATCAGCCCGGCCGCGTAGGCGAAGCCGTAGCCGCCGACGACGAGTTCCAGCCCGGCGTCGGTGGTGTGCAGGTCTTGCTGGAATGAGGGGGCGGCGACGTTGACGACGAAGTAGTCGAACATCGCCATGAAGATCGCGGACAGGATGACCGGCAGCATGCGCCAGCGGCGCGGGTCCGGTTCGGGGAAGGCTTCGGCAGGCGCCGGCGTTGCAGCCGGTGACGCGCTCTTGGCGGTTATCACGATTTCCGTGGTGGCTGACACGAGGACCATCGCATTCGCTCGGGAAAATCAGTTCGACGCACATCGAACCGTTCGACTAGTATCGAACTGTACGACGTCTATCGAACTCAACGCAAGCGGGTTTAGGCTGTGGCAATGGAATCCCAGGTCGAGCAGTATGAGCTGACTCACCCGAGCGCCGACGCGGTGGAACTGACGGCGGTGCTCGCGGCGCTGGCCGAGCCGATGCGGCTGAACATGGTCCGCACCATCGAGGCCGTGGGCGCGGACGACGGCATGACGTGCCTGGACGTCCGGGAAAAGGGCGGCTTCACCGCCAGCAAGTCGACGCTGTCGCACCACTACAAGGTGCTGCGCGAGGCCGGCCTGGTCGTGATGTGGTGGGTCGGTGCGAAGAAGCATGTGCGGCTGCGGCGCGAACTGGTCGACGCGCGCTGGCCCGGCCTGCTGGATGCGATTCTCCGCGCCGAGCTCACCGACCAGAAGGCTCCGCAGGGGTGAGCCCTGAGCAAGTCCTCACGGATGCTTGACCGCGCCCTTCAACGCCTTGTCGACGGCGTTGCGCGGCCCGTACACGGCGATCCCGACCAGGTCCAGGTCGGCGGCGGGTACGGCGCGCACCGCCGCGCGGTTGGCCGCGTCGTGACCGGTGGCGAACATGTCGGCGATGAAGACCGCCACGGCCAAGCCGCGGGCCAGGGCCCTGTCGTGTGCCGCCGCCAGGATCTCCTTGCCGCCCTCGAACACCATCACCGGCTGGCGGAACTCGGGCAGATAGGAATGGCCGTCCGCGTCCTGGTACCGCTCGCCGACGACCTCCGGCCGTTCGGTGCCGAGCCCGCTGACCAGGAACGCGGTCACGTTCAAACGCTGCCACACCGCCAGGTCGTCGCGCAGCAGCACCGCGATCTTCGTGTCGAAGCGGCCGGCGGCGGCCGAGGTCTGCGGGGTCTGCGGGGTCTGCTGGGCAGTCTCGTCGGTCATGCTCGTGTTCATACGTCGATCATTCCGACTTGCCCCGGTCCCGGTCTTGTACGTTTCTAACATGGAGCAGGTGAGGGCCTGGCGACCGCCGGTGCCGGGCGTCGCGGAGGTCTTCCACGCGCACTTCACCGAGCACGTCTACCCGATGCACGCCCACTCCACCTGGACCCTGCTCATCGTCGACGACGGCGCCGTGCGCTACGACCTGGACCGGCACGAGCACGGCGCGCTGGCCGGCGTCGTCACGCTGCTACCGCCGGACGTCCCGCACAACGGCCGCTCGGCCGATCCCGGCAACCCCG
The DNA here is from genome assembly GCA_019510485.1 of Catenulisporales bacterium. GTDB lineage: Bacteria > Actinomycetota > Actinomycetes > Streptomycetales > Catenulisporaceae > Catenulispora. The sequence continues at coordinate 8,637 of JAEKKI010000183.1, read as the reverse complement.
ACGGCTTCCGTAAACGCGTGCTCTACCTGGAGCGCGACAGCCTCGGCGCGGACCTGGTGGGCGCCGCCGTGGACCGGCCCGCCTTCGCCGATCCGCTGCTGCGCCAACGGATCCACCAGGTCCACCGGGCCCTGCGCGCGCCGGGGGAGGAGTTGGAGGCCGAGAGTCGCTTGACCCTGGTGCGCGAACGCCTCCGCGAGCGCTTGACGCCCCTCGCGTCCGTGCCGCCGGCCGAGCCACCCTCCCGCCAGGCCGCGAGCCTTCTCCGGGACCTGATCGACGCCCGGGTCGTCGAAGGCGTGAGCCTTGAGGCGGCCGCCGGCGAGTTGCACTTCCATCCGGTGCATCTGATCCGCAGCTTCACCCGCGCATACGGCATGGCCCCGCACCGGTATCTGACGTCGCGACGCGTCGACCTGGCGCGGGGCCTGCTGCTGGCCGGGATGCCGGCGGCGCAGGCGGCGACGGAGTCGGGATTCTGGGACCAGTCCCACCTCAACCGGCACTTCAAGCGCGTCGTCGGGGTCAGCCCCAGCCGGTTCGCGGCGCCGTAGGCCGCGTTCGCTTAGCGAATTCCGGCGCGTCGCAGCTGCTGGCTCAGATCCTGGGCCACGGCTCGCAGTAAAGCGCCCACTCGCCGTAGCTCGGAGTCGGTGCCCTTCTCGGCCGGTATCGAGCAGCTCATCGCATCCGTGCCGGGAATGCGGTACGGGACCACGGCGGCCACGCACGCGACGTCCGCAGAGCTCTGACCGCGCTCGGTGGCATAACCGCGCTCGCGGATGAACGCCAGCTCCGAGCGCAGTGCTTCGCGGTCGGTGATGGTCAGTTCGGTCAGGGCCGACAGCTGCTTGGGCAGCACCGCGATCAGCTCGTCGTCGGCGAGTTCGGTCAGCAGGGCCTTGCCCAGCGCCGTCGCGTGCGCCGGCAGCGTGCGGCCGACCCGCGAGACCAAGTGCGCCGAGGTGCGCGACTCGCGGGTCTGCAAGTAGACGATGTCCGGGCCGTTGAGCCGCGCGAAGTGGCAGGTGTAGCCGATTTGGTCGCGCAGCCGCTCCAGGGCGTCGGTGGCGTACGGCATCACCGGATCCCGGTCCAGGTACGCGGTACCGCAGATCAGGGCGCGAACTCCCAACCGGAAACGGGTTCCGGCCTCGTCGGACTCGATCCAGCCGACGTCACGCAGTGTGCGCAACAGGCCGTGCAGCGACGAGCGCGGGATGCCGGTGTGGTGGTGCAAGTCGGTGAGCGACAGCCAGGCGTGATCGGCACCGAACGCTTCCAGGAGTTCCACTGCCCGGCGCGCCGACTTCACACCGGCCGCGGTGTCGGTGTCTGCCATGGAGCCCCTTCGTTGACAGGTTTGGCGCCTCACACTACTGTCTGCGGCGTCTTTCAAGTATATGATCGTCATTCACATATGTGAATTACTCAAGGGATGAGGGAGCCGATGGGATCACTCGTGGAGCGACTGGACGGGTTGCTGTACTTCCCCGTCACCCCCTTCGTCCGGGGCGCCGGCGACCGCGCCGGGCGCGTCGACCTGGCTGCGTACGCCGAGCACCTGCGCTCCCGGCTGGCGTTCCTCGACACGCCCGAGCGCCCGGGCCCGGCGGCGGTGTTCGCCTGCTGCGGAACCGGCGAGTTCTTCTCCCTGGGCTTGGACGAGTACGCCGAATGTGTACGCGTCGCCGCCGAGGTCGCGGGCGGCCGGGTGCCGGTGGTCGCGGGCGTCGGCTACGGCGCGGCGCTCGCCGCGTCCTTCGCCGACGCGGCCGAGGATTCCGGCGCCGACGGGCTGTTGGTGATGCCGCCGTATCTGGTGGCCGGCGGGGCGGCGGGGCTGCGCGACCACTACACGGCCGTGGCCGAGGCCACCGACCTGGAGCTGATCATCTACCAGCGCGACAACGCGATCTTCACCCCCGAAGTGGTCGCCGACCTGGCCGAGATCCCGAACATCGTCGGCTTCAAGGACGGCAAGGGCGACCTGGACCTGATGCAGCGCATCGTCTCGGCGGTCCGCGACCGCCACGGCGAGGGCAAGCTGCTGTATCTCAACGGCCTGCCGACCGCCGAGATGTCGCAGCCGGCTTACCGGGGCGTCGGCGTCCCGGGCTACTCCTCGGCCGTTTTCTGCTTCGCGCCCGACATCGCGCTGGCCTTCTACCACGCCTACCGCGACGGCGAATCAGCCCTGGTCACAGCATTGCTCGACCGCTTCTACCGACCGCTGGTCGAGCTGCGCAACCAGGGCGCGGGCTACGCTGTGGCACTGGTGAAGGCCGGAGTCCGGCTGGCCGGCCTGGACGCCGGGCCGGTGCGCCCGCCGCTGAGCGAGGCGGCGCCGGAGCATCTGGCGCGGCTCGCGGAGTTGGTGGCCCAGGGACGCCGGGTACTGGTCGAGCACGGGATCGACCCGGTATGAGCTCGCGCTCGGGAAAGGCGGGGACCACGGATGGCTGAGACGTACGGCAGGATGCTGATCACCGGAGCGGCCGGGGGAGTGGGCACGTTCCTGCGGACCGGCCTGGCCGAGCTGGGCTGGACGGTGCGCGGTTTCGACCTCACGACCCCGCCGGAGCCCGGCCCGGTCGAGTGGATCGCCGGCGACATCGGCGACCCGGCGGCCCTGGACGCGGCGATGCGCGACGTGGACGTGGTGATCCACCTGGCCGGCATCCCGGGCGAGGACCGCTTCGAGCGCATCCTGAAGACCAACATCGACGGCACCTACCAGGTCTTCGACGCCGCCGTGCGGGCCGGCGTGCCCCGCGTGCTGGCCGCGAGCAGCAACCACGCGGTGGGCTACTACGAGCGCGCGGACTTCCTGGAAGCGCCGATCGGCGTCGACATCCGGCCGCGCCCGGACACGTACTACGGCGTCTCGAAGGTCTTCATGGAGGCGATCGGCTCGTTCTACGCCGACCGCCACGGCCTGCGCGTGGCCTGCGTCCGCATCGGCTCCTGCTTCCAGGAGCCGCGCAGCCGCCGCATGCTCGACACCTGGCTGAGCCCCGCCGACGCCGTCCGCCTGTTCCACGCCCTGGCGACGGCGCCGGACCTGCGCAACGAGGTCGTCTACGGCATCTCCGCCAACAAGACGGCCTGGTGGGATCTGGAGAACGCGCGCCGCCTCGGCTATGAGCCGAGGGACGACTCGGATGTGTTCGCCGAGAAGATCGAGGCGCGCGCCGACGAGGAGCCGGATCCGGAGAGCCCGTCGTTCAAATACCTCGGCGGGGACTTCACGACGTTCGTGCCGCCGGAGGAGTAGCGGGGTCCTGCGGCCCGGTCGAGTACGCGACCAGCAACGCGCACCGCGACTCGGCCGGAATCAGCAGCCTGACCTGCGCCTCCGACCGCGCGCCGACCAGCACCACCAGGATCCGCCGCCCGGCCAGCGCGCTGCGGAACGCGGCGGCGAGTTCGTCGGTCGTGAACGGCGAGCCGTCGGCCGGGCGCTCCGGCTGGTCCAGCGATCGCAGGAGCCTGCGGAGGATCGCCGCCGGCGCCACCGGCGGCGCGCCGGCGAGGTCGGCGTAGAGCTGGCCGTCGGGGAACTTCGCCGAGACGTGGTGCGCGGCGCGGACCGCCAGCCCGGCGGCGTGCGGCCCCTCGATCTCCACCACGGCGCCCCGATACGGCTCCGCCGGCTCGGCGACCAGCGCGGTCACCACATGGCGGGCGTCCAACGTCGCGTCGCCGAGGTCCGGCGGCAGCTCGCGCGGGATGCCGGAGACGTACTCGCCCGCGGCTTCGAAGTCCGGCTCGACGTCGGTCGCCGGGACCCGCCGCATCCTCGCCATCAGCCGCGACTGCGGCACCTGCAAGGCATCTGCCAGCATCTGTACGGTGGTCCGCCGAGGACTCAGGGTCCTGCCGCGTTCCAGGCTGCGGATCGCCCGGGTGCTGAGCCCGCTGGCGTGCGACAGTTGCTCCTGCGTCCAGCCGCGGCGCTGGCGCCAGGCCCGGACCGCCTCGGCGAATCCGGAGCGGCCGTCCCCGTCCCCCTCTTCCACAGCGGCAGTCTGCCCGCGTGACGTGCGGCTAATCGTCCGCGCAACTTCCGCCCCGCCTTCCTGGTCACCCGCCGCACCGCGCGGTTACCTGGAATCACGGATCCGCAGCGAGGGACGGAGGGGGCCATGGCGGTGGTCATCGTGGGGATCGGGGCGGCGGTCGGCGTCGCGCTGTTGGGACGGGCGGTCGCGACGACCGCTTCGCGAGCGCGAGAGTGGTATCGGGGCAGCTGGTCCGGCAGCACGACAGAGCTCGTCGTGCTGGCCGCGCTCATCGGCGGCCTGCTCGGCGAGCTCTATCAGCGCCTGCACTCTTGAGCTATCGCGGCTGCACCGCCGAGTTGGTGGGCCGCAGGGAGCCGTTGTTCGAGCTGTAGTTGTTCGATCTCCCCCCGATCGCGGCGATCACGCCGAGCACGATCATCACGATCAGCAGAACCCGCGCACCGCTGCTCAGCCGCAGGGGACGCGTGGGCGACATCCGATCGGCCGTGGCGCCCGGCTCGCCGAACAGCCCCTTGGGATAGGTCGGTGTCAGCATCCCGAGATACGCCAGGAACCGCGTCTCGTAGCGCAGCGCCGCACTGGTCGCGCCGAACGCCGGCTCGGGCTGCAGACCGGTGAACAGCATGATGATCCAGACGACGATCGAGACGACGATGGCGCCGTCCATCACCACGGTGGAGACGATCGCGGCCGGGATCATCAGGATCAGGCGGAACAGGACCGCCAGCGGGTTCAACCTGGTCGGGGCCGGCACCTCGATCTGGATCGGATAGGTCGGGGCGTCGAAGAACGCGAACGGCGGATATTCGTCCACCAGCAAGAACAAGTAGCCGTGCACTCGGACCTGATACCTCAGGATTCCGATCAGGAAGCCCCGAATACCCTCCGGCAGCTGGCCCGTGAACAGCGCCGCGAACCAGCCGACGATCAGGACGAAGAATCCGGCCAGCCACAGGAAGTACAAGATGATCAGCTGCGGGATCGCGAGGATCAGGCGGATCAGCACGGTCCAACGCTGCTGCGGGCGCAGCCCGTGCACGTCCAGCTGGACCTCGGCCTCCCGCTGCGGGCTGCCGTACAGGTCGCCGCCGGCCGGGTACTGCGGATAGCCGTAGTCGGGGCGCTGGCCGTATGGCTGACCGGGCTGCCCGTAACCCGGCTGCTGCCCGTAAGACGGCTGATCCGGCGAGTCCGGCGGCGGCGGGGGAGCCGGCGGCAGGTTGTCGCTCATGATGTCTCCTGATGGCTCGGCGAGCGGCCACGCTCTTGAGCCCCAGCATCACTCCGCTTCGGCGTCCTCACCCTCGGTGCGGACCGAACGGATGACAGAGCCCTCCCCGAGCCGCCGTGGCGCACGCTCCCGCGGCGGTTCCGGGACCAGACCCAGCGCTTGCATCAGATACCGCGCGTCGTCGGCGTCGCGGGCCCGGCCCGCCAGCACGCGCAGGGCCCGTTCCCGGATCTCGGGCGGACTCTCGGTGCTGGAGGCGAGCTCGACCACCGTCCCGCCGGCGGGGAAGGCGAAGCTGTCGGTTCCTTTCGTCACAACCGCCCCATACCCGGCATGGCGCACATGAATACTGCGGCGCGTAGCGCCTACCGGTAAACACAGCGGCGCGTAGCGTCTCCATAACGGGCGGCGGTGGGCGACGGGTGGGCGGGCGGCGGTGGGAGACGGCTGGGCGTTCGGCGGCAGGTGATCTAATCACCAGCGTGAGAGCCGCCCTGCTGCGCCTGACAGACCTCCTCTACGACGACGGCGCCGCCAAGTACGGCACCCTCCCGGCGGCCCTGATCGCCGCCACCCTGGTCACCGGCACCGTCGACGCCGTCAGCTACCTCGCCCTGGGCCACATCTTCGTCGCCAACATGACCGGCAACGTGGTCTTCCTCGGCTTCGCCGTGGCCGGTGCCAAGGGCCTGACGGTCTGGGCCCCGTGCCTGGCCGTCGCCTGCTTCGCCGCCGGCGCCTGGACCGAGACCCGGCTGGGCCGGGGCACCCCGGGCGGTGACGAGAACCGCCGCCTGGCCCGCGCGGTGACCGCGCACGCCGCCTTCGTCACCCTCGCGCTGCTGGTGGCGGCGTTCGAGGACGACGCCAAGACCGCCACCCACGCGCAGCTCACCGCGATCCTCGCCTTCGGCTTCGGCGTCCAGAACGCGGTGGTCCGCAGGATCGCCGTCCCGGACCTGACCACCACGGTCCTGACCATGACGGTGACCGGCCTGACCGCCGATCCGCTCGGCAAGCCGACGGTCCGCCGCCTGCTGTCCCTGGCGTGCATGTTCCTCGGCGCCCTGGCCGGCGGCCTGCTCGTGCTGCACCGGGGCGTCGGCGCGGCGCTCGGCCTGGCGCTGGTGCTGTTGGTGGGTGCCGCGCGGCTCGCGCGACTGTGAACTGTGACCTGTGAACTACGGCAACGCCGCCAGCACTGCCCGCAAGTCCTGCGGCAGGTCGAACGAGAACTTCCCGTCGGCCACGCCCGCCCCCAGATCGTGCACGGTCCACCCGCGGACCCACAGCAGCCGGGCCGGCAGCGCCCGCGGCGTGTCCCGGGCCAGCGCACCGTTCAGCTCCCACAACGCGGCCGTCGCCCGCAGCGTCGCGTTCGACTCCAGCGGCAGCGTCACGAACGCGTTGTCGGTCGTCAGCACCACCAGCGCGCCATGCGGCAGCGGCCGCCCGATCGCGCGATCCAGCCGGAACATGTGCGCGGCCCCGGGCCAGCCCTGGCCGTTGATCGCGTAGGCCGGTGCGTTCGCGGTCGACAGCTGGAACCCCTGCACGTTCAGCGGTTCAACACCGAGCGCGTCCAGTGCGTCGTCCCACAACCGCGCCGGCGGAACCGGCCAGGTGCCGGCGAGATGCCGGGTGACCACCAGCGTCTCATCCCGCTGGCCCTTCACCACCAGCGCCGCGACCAGGTCCGGGTGAAACGCCGCCACGAACGGGTCCTGACCCATCGGCGTTCCCGCCGGCTGCACCACGATGCGCAGCCGCGAGCGCAGCACGCTCGTCGGGATGCCCGCGATCGTCCGGCACACCGGATCAGCGCACAGCAATTCTCCAACCATGAATGTGTCCCCACCCGAAAGATCCCCCGCGCCCCATCCCGAGCGCCGAGAGAGCTTACAACACGGCTGTCAGCCGTTGAACCACGCCGGGATGTCGAACCGCACCTCTCGATCGGCGGTGATGGCGCGCAGCCCCTCCTCCAGCGCGGCCATCTTCTCCTCGCCGAGTTGCTTCGCCCAGCGGGCCCGCTGCTCGGCCATGACCCGGTAGGCGAGTCGCTGAAGCTCGGCGCCGCGCGCCGTGAGCTTGACGATCTTGCTGCGGGCGTCCTCGGGATCGGGCACCCGCTCGACGTACCCGTCGCGTTCGAGCCCTTCGATGGTCTTGCCGGCCGCCTGCTTGGACACCCCGAGCCGGCGGCCCAGGGCGGCGGCGGTGGTGCCGTCGCCGATCGCCTTGAACGCCACGCCGTGCAGCGGGCGGAAGCTCGGGTGCCCGGCGGCGTCGAGTTCGGTGTGAACGTCGTCGATCAGCGCCCGGAAGCCGAGCAGGAGGAGCAGCGGCAGGTCGGAGCCCGGCGGCGGGATACTGCTTGACACGATCGACAACCTCATTGTCTAGTTAGGACAACCCGGTTGTCGATTCTAGGAGAGCCATCACATGCCTGTCATCCATGCCGCCGATCACCGCCGTGCCGAAACCCCTTCGGCCACCATGACCACGCTGGCCTCGCCGACGCTGGGCGCCGCCGAGCGCCCGCTGTGGCGGGTCGACGTCACCCCGGGCGCCCCGGCCGGGCCGCTGCACGTCATCAACGTCGAACAGATCTGGACCTTCACCGCCGGCGGCGCGCGGGTCGAGCTCGACGGCGAACCCTTCGAAGTGCGGGCCGGGGACACGATCGTGCTGCCGGGGGAGGCCGAACGCCGCGTCACCGGAGATCCGGAGCGCGGGTTCACCGCCATCGTCACGTCGGCGGCCGGAGTCCGGGCATGGGTCGTGCCGAAGGACGGCGAGGGCATGGTGCCGCCGTGGACGATCTGAGCCGGCGCTATCCGTTCAGCTGCCCCAGCGTCACCGTCGCACTCTTCTTCGACCCGTCCGGCGCCAGGTAGTCGACCTTGACCTGCTGCCCCGGCTTGAACGTCACCATCACCTGCGACAGCGTCGTCGGATCCGGAGTCGCGGTGCCGTTCACCGCCGTGATCACGTCGCCCACCGCCAGCCCCGCCTTCCCGGCGGGGCTGTCCGGCTCCAGCTCGGCGATGCCCACGCCGACCGGATTCCCGGAGGCGTCCACCACGCCGCTCACCTTCACCCCGAGCGCGGCGCGGCCGGAGTTCGTCACCTTCCCGCCGGCGATGAGCTGGTCGGCGATCCGGGTGACCGTCGCGGTCGGGATCGCGAACCCGATGCCCGCCGCCGCGCTGTCGCCGAGTTCGGGGTTGAGCGCCGCGGCCGAGGGGATGCCGACGACCTCGCTGGACAGGTCGACCAGCGCGCCGCCGCTGTTGCCGTTGTTGATCGCCGCCGAGGTCTGGATGGCGTCGCCGACCGTGATGGCGCCGCCGCCGGCGGAGTCCTTGGACGTCA
>JAEKKI010000013.1 GCA_019510485.1 Catenulisporales bacterium | reverse complement strand
AGGCCGCCAACGAGAACGACGCCATGTCCGCGCTCTCGGCCGAGCACCCGCAACTCGTGGTGATGAACCTGACCCTGGTCCGCCGCCGCCGCTCCGGCGTGGTCGAATGGCTCCGCGCCTACGAGCGCCTCCACCTCGCTCCGACCGTCCTTTACACGGTCCCGGCCGGTATGGCTTCGGACAACGACCTCGTCCACGCGCTACGCACCGGGGCGGCCGTCGTCCACCTCACCGACCGCGAAGTGGGCCCCGAGGCGTCCAACCGGCTCCTCGACCTCGTCGGCAAGGTCGTGGACTGAACGAAGCAGCTACCGGTGCTCACTCCACCGGACCGACCCCGGCCAGCAACTCCTGCTCCAGCCACTCGTCGAACGTCGTCGGCGCCAGCCACGCGTTCTCGTCGGGCAGCAACACGTTTCCGGACATGGAGAGCCCGAACAACGCTCCGTCCCACGTCGGCACCAGCTTCACACTGCGCCCGCGCACCGCGAGCGTCCGGCGCGCCATGTCGACCAGGTCCTGCGTCTCCGGACCGGCGATGTCCACGTGCCGCCCCCGCGGCTCGCCGACCGCGACCCTGGCGAGCACCTCGGCCACGTCAGCCGGGGCGATCGGCTGCACCAGCAGCGGGGCGATAGGGGAGACGCCGTCGTACTCCGTCCGGCCGGCGACCATCTCGGCGAAGTCGTGGAACTGCGTGGCCGGGACGATGGTGTACGGCACCGGACTGGCCTCGACCAGCCGCTCCTGCTCGCGCTTGCCCGCGTAGTGGGCGTTGCCCTCGATGCCGTGGATGCCGACGATCGACAGCAGCACATGGTGCCGCACGCCGGCCCGCTCCTCGGCGGTGACCAGGTGGCCGGTGGTCCGGCCGAAGTAGTCCACGGTCTGGTCGGCGTCCCCGACCGGGGCGTTGGTGACGTCGACCACCGCCTGCACTTCGGTCAACGCCTTGTCCAGACCTTCGCCGGTGGTCAGATCAACCCCCTGCGACCGGCTGATCTCCACGACTTCGTGCCCGTCCCGGATCAGGGCGGCGACGGTGAGCTTTCCGATGTGGCCGGTGGCGCCGGCGACGGCGATGCGCATGGTTGTTCTCCTTACCGTTCCGAACTATGGTGCCGACCCTATTTCGCCGCTACGTCCGCCGCACCTCGTGCCCGCCGCCCCCGGCGTCCAGAACCGGACCCCCATCAAGATTCTGACAAAGCTTGCTCTAGGCTGGCAGGGCCACTGCGGGCCGGCGCCGGAGACGCACCCGCCGGCGGTGACCAATCGCTCACAGACTCGTTCTCCACGGCGGAGAAGGGAGGGCTTCGTGCTCGACGATCGCGACCGCCCCGCGGACGGGCGCGAGGATCTCGAGGCGGCGCTGGTGCTGCACTACTCCCGCCTGGTCCGCATCGCCTACGTGGCGCTGCCTCCGGAGGGCGACCGGCACGGCCGGGTGCTGGCCGCGCACGCCATAGTGCAGCGGACGCTCCCGGGCACCGGGTGGCTGAGCGGTCGGCTGGGCAGCCGGCTGGGCGGTCGGCTCGGCGCGGAACGGCCGAATCTGCTGCGCCGCCGCACCCTCCGGCCGGTCGAGAGCGATTCGTACGCTGTTCTCCGTACGGCGGTCGTCCGCTCGGTACTGCGCGGCAACCGGTGGCTGCGGGCCACGCGGCAGCCCCATGTCTGGGGCCTGAGACTCTTCCCGCTCGGCGGCGGCTCCGAGGAAATGCAGGTGGACGCCGCGCTTCGCGGCCTGAGCACGACCGCGCGGATGGCGTACGTGCTGCTGGGCCTGGAGGGCCTGGACGCCGACGCCACGGCCGCGTTGCTGTCCCGCGCCGGCGCGCGGGGCATCCCGGCGGCGCTGTACGCTGCCGAGCGGCTGCTGGCCGAGCACCCGGCCGACGTCCTGCAGTCCTCTGAGTTCGACCCCTGTACCCTGCGAACCCGCCCCACGGACCTGTCACGCCGTCGGCGTCGCGTGCGCGGCGTGGCGAGTGCGGGTGCCGCCGTCGTGGCGGTCGGGGTGGCGGCGGTCATCGGATTCAGCAGCTCGGACTCGCACGCGCTGACCGGTGGAGAAGCCGGAGCCCAGGCGCCCATCCGGATAGCGGCCGATGCCTGGAAGACGAGCGCCCGGATCGACTTCGGAACCTGGCCCGCGCGCGGTGACGACACCACGGCCGCCAACGCGGTTCCGCAAGCACTCGAAGCCTGGACCGAGAAGCACCCCGACGCCTTCCACCTCGGCCCCGGAGCGTCGGATACCCCGCCGGTCCTGCCGGTCCACATCCTGTGGACCGGGCACCTGGACGGCGCGACCGTGGTCCTGCTGTACGACACGACCCGCCTGGCTCGCTATACGGTCCCCGACCACCCCACCGCCGCCGACGCCGTACGGCTGGACCTGGTCCGCGCGGACGACTCGGACCTCACCACGGCCGGAGCCGTCGTGCTCCGCTCCACGGCGGACGGCGACCGCTGGCTGGTCGCGCCGTGGATCGAAGCGGCCTCGATGCGGGACCTGCGGACGCCGGACGCCACGGTGCAGCCGATGCTGGTCACCGACGGCGTCACACCCGCGGTCACCCGGCCGGCCGTCGACACGTGTGCATCCTGGCCGGTGCTGCAACTGCAAGCGTCGCCGATGGTCGCCGAGCACTACAGCTTCCTGCTGGCCGATCTCGGCGGTGTGACCGGAGCCCACTTGACTTACACCCCGCCGCCGAAGGCCGGTCCGGCCCAGCCACCGCGCGAAGGCACCGCCGCCGACGCGCTGGCGGTCGAGGCGCGGGCGGTCTGTGGTCTGGCGTCGTTGCCGGACCGGGACGTGAAGCAGGTCAACACCTGGGCCTTCGCGCAGCAGACGCTGCCGCAGAATCAGGGCATTGCCACCTGGGTCTGTCTCCGGGCCGATGACTGGTCCGGAACCGGATCGGCCACCGGGGAGTTCCTGCCGCCCGCCGCTCGGACGCCGATCAGCGTCACCGGGACCGAGGACGGCGGCAAGTCGTGCTCGCGCTTCGATCAGGACGTCGTCACGCAAACGCGGTGGCGTGCTCCGGACGGCCGGACGTTCCTGCTGATGGCCGGATCGCGGCACGTGGTGAAGCTCGGTGCCGCGGACGCGTCCGGCGCGGTGCGTCAGACCACGAACGCTCCCGATCACACCGCGGCGGTCGTGGTCGGCAACGGTGACGGTGTCCCGGCGACGACTTCGGCGGCCGGGATTCTCGATACCGGGCAGACCGTGCTCTCGCTCCGCTCCTGACCGTTATGCCCAGATCGCCATCGCGCAGAATCCGTGATCACTCCGTGATCGCCGAACCGATTCCGGAACCGGTGGCGGAAAGCGGCCGTGCCAGAATCCCGACCGTCGCGTTCCGCAGCCATCGCCAGGGGGAGTCCACCATGCCGATCACGATCGCCGATGTCGCGGCGCGGGCCGGCGTCAGCAAGACCACGGTCTCGCGGGTGCTCAACGGGCGCGGAGAGTTGGACGCGTCCACCGAGGCCCGGGTGCGGCACGTCATCGACGAGCTCGGATACGTGCCGAGCGCGCGGGCGGTCTCGCTGGCCCGGGGCCGGACCGGCGTGATCGGGATGCTGGTGCCCTCGCTGACCTGGCCGTGGATCGGGCAGGTCCTGCAGGGCGCCGTCGACACGGTGGAGAGCGGCGAATACGGCCTGATGCTCTTCACCTGCAACCAGGGCGACGATTCGATGCGCCGGTTCGCCGGCCAGGTCGACGCCAGGGCGTTCGACGGCCTGCTGGTGATCGAGCCCGAAGGCACCCTCGACTACATCACGGAGCTGCACGCGGCCGGCCTGCCGGTGATCCTGATCGACGACCGCGAGTCGCGACCGCGGTTCCCCTCCGTCGCCACCACCAACCGGGCCGGCGGCCGGCAGGCCGCCGAGCACCTGCTGGCGCTCGGCCGGCGGCGGCCGCTGGTCGTCACCGGCGCGTCCCGGTTCGGCTGTGTCACCGAGCGGACCGAGGGCTTCGCCGAAGCCTTCGCCGAGGCCGGCTTTCCCCTGCCGGCCGAGGCCCTGCTCGACGGTGACTTCACCCTGGAGTCGGGCCGCGCCGCCGTGGCGCGGGCCGTCGCCGCCGGCGTCGATTTCGACGCCGTGTTCGCGCACAACGACCTCTCCGCCGCGGGCGCCGTGCAGGCGCTGGAAGAGGCCGGGCGCGCGGTGCCGCGCGATGTGGCCGTCGTCGGGTTCGACGACGTCGACCTCGCCGCGCTCACCACGCCGCCGCTGAGCACGGTCCGCCAGCCCCTGCGCGAGATGGGGGTGCGGGCGGCCCGGCTGCTGTTGGCGCGTTTGGCCGGGGAGCCGTTCCCGACCGAGCCCGTCGTGATCCCGACCGACTTCGTCGTCCGGGGCTCCACGGCACCACAGGCCTAAGAATCAGCGGTGTGCGATGACGGATCCGAGTAAGGACGCGGCGTCACGCGTCCCGCTTCGCCTCCGCCAGGAACCGCCGCACCGTCTCGCGCGCGTTCTGCGTCACGTGCTTGCCGTGAGTGAACGCGGCGATCTCATAGTCGAGCTCGCCGAGAATGTTGGCAGTCTGCTGATTGAGCTTGATGTCGGTGCAGAACGCGCGCACCGACCACTTCATCTTCCGCACGTTCCAGATCGAGTCGCCGGTGATCAGCACGCCGTCGGCCTCGTGCCGCAGCGCCACGTGACCGGGCGAGTGCCCGGGCGTGTGATACACGCGCAAGCCCCCGCCGACCGGCAGCACGTCGCCGTCGGCGAACTCCTCGCCGATCACCACCGGGGCGAACTTGTTCCCCTTCTTGCCCAGCAGGTTCAGGAACTTGCCGCCGAGCGTCGAGCCGTCGCGCGGCGGCGCGTAGCCCTCGCGGGCGAAGGGGGCGTCGATCGCGCTGATCGCCATGACGGCGTCCGACTTCTCTTTCACCTTCGCCGCGCCGCCGACGTGGTCGCCGTGGGCATGGGTGAGAACCACGCGGTGGACGTCGGGAAATGCCTTGCCGATCGCGGCCAGACCGGCTTCGATGCGCTTGAGCGAACTCGGCATTCCGGTGTCGATCAGCGTCACGCCGCCGTCGTCCTCCAGGATCGCGAAGCTGTTGACGAAATCGAACGGTCCGACCGGGATGCGCCAGACACGCTCGGTCAGCTGGTACGCGGGCTGGGTGGGCATCGTGGTCGCTCCTCGACAGCGGACAGGGTTCTTGCCCATGATGGCCGCACCGCATTGCGCGCCGCTTGCGCGCCGGCGGTGTGGTCCGGAGGGGAATAGGTCTCGACATGCGTTACGCGCTCTTGGGGTCGCTGCGGGTCTGGGACGATGCGGGCGCCGAGATCCCGGTGCCGGCGGGGAAGCAGAGTTCCGTGCTGGCCGCGCTGTTGTTGCGGCCGGGGCAGGTGGTGGGGTTCGACACGTTGGTCGCGGCGCTGTGGGGGGACCGGCCGCCGGCCAGTGCGCGGTCCGGGCTGGCCACGTACGTGTCCCGGCTGCGGACGGCGCTGGGCGCCGGCCCGGCTTCCCGCGTCCGCTACGAGGGCCGCGGCTATCTGTTCGCGCCCGAACCCGGCGACGAGATCGACCATGTGCGCGCGGTCGAGCTGGAGGGCCGGGCCCGGTCCGCCGCCGAGGAGGGCCGGTGGGCGGACGCCGGGAGCGCCGCCGCCGAGGCGCTGGGGATGTGGCGCGGGGAGCCGCTGGCCGATCTGGAGTCCGACGGCTTGCGCGAAGAGTTCCTGCCGTACTTGGCGGAGTTGCGGCTGCGGTTGGAGCAGCTGCGGATCGACGCGGATCTGGCGTGCGGTGAGTTCGTCGCCATCCTGCCGGCGCTGCGGGCCCTGTCCGGCTCCCATCCGCTGAACGAACCCTTCCACGAGCGCCACTTCCTGGCCCTGTACGGAGCGGGCCGCCACGCCGACGCGCAGGAGTGGTACCGCCAGGTGCGGCGGCGGTTGCGGGAGGAGCTGGGGACCGAGCCGTCGCCGCTGCTGCGGCGGTTCTACAACCAGACGCTGCGCGGCGTCGGTGTCGAGGCGCTGGTCGCGGAGCTGCTCGGGCCGCGGCGGCTGCCGCGCGCCACGGATGGCGCGGTCTCGTCTGCTCCGGTGTCAGTGCCGATATCTACGGAATCCGATACCGGCGAGCCTCAGACGCTTCCGCCGCTGGCTCACCAGCTGCCGCCCGAACCGCGCCGGTTCGTCGGCCGCGCCGCCGAGCTGGCGCGGCTGAGCGAGGCGATGGCCGACAACCATCCGCCGGAGCTGCCGGGGCTGACGCTGCTGGTCGGGATGGCCGGGATCGGCAAGACCGCATTGGCGCTCACCTGGGCGCACCGGTCTGCGGCGGCGTTCCCGGACGGCCGGCTGTATGTCGACCTGATGGGATTCGCCGAGCGCGGCGCGCCGCTGTCCGCCGATGACGCGGTCCGGATCCTGTTGGACTGCCTCGGGATCCTGGATCATCAGCTTCCTGCCACCGCCGCCGGCCGGGTCGCGCTGTACCGGTCAGTGATCGCGGACAAGCAGGTGTTGATCGTGCTGGACAACGTCCGGCACGCCGACCAGGTGCGGCCGCTGCTGCCGCCGTCCGGTCCGGCGCAGATTCTGGCTACCAGCCGCAACGCCCTGGCCAGTTTGGTGACCATCGATCTGGCGCGGACCGTGACGCTGCAACCGTTGTCGGCGCTGGAGTCCCGCGAGCTGTTGAGTGTGCGGCTGGGCTCGGAGCGCACCCAGGGCCGGGAGGACGCGGTCGCCGCCATCGCAGAGCACTGTGCCCATCTGCCGCTGGCATTGGTGGTGGCGGCCGGGCGTGCGTGGGTGCGTCCGGACGTGCCCCTGGAGGACC
>JAEKKI010000182.1 GCA_019510485.1 Catenulisporales bacterium | reverse complement strand
AGGCGACGACGCGACGAGGGATCCGGGCCGGGACCACAAGCAGCACGCGAGCTGGACAGTGTCCCGGCCACCCCTCGGAGCGAGGCCGCTCGCCGCGCAGGCGCCGCCGGAGGCATCGCGCCTGCTCTTGGGCGCGAAAGCCTGTCGCTGTTGACCTTGATCTGGACAAGACCACCGGCCAGGCCGCAGCACCCCACCCGAGCCAGGGACGCCACAGACCATCAACACCCCGCGCGAAGCCGTAAACGCCTGAAGACCACACACCAACCGCAGCACCGCACCAACCGCACCAACGAACCGACCATCCACCCACATACACGTCATGAGCGCCACAAAAGAGCAACAGGACTGAGTCAGTCCCCCGCCCCCCGAGCCTCCACCCGCTCCCGATCCACCGTAGCCGCCCAACTCGCCAGCAGCTTCATCGCATCCTGCGACGGCGTGTCCGGCACCGGGCTGTAAGCGTTCAGCACCAGCCCGCTGCCGTCCTTCAGATCCAGCGATTCGTACTCCAGATGCAGATCGCCGACAACCGGGTGGTGGAAGTGCTTCATGCCCTTGTTATGGAGGCGCACATTGTGCGCGACCCACCGAGTACGGAAGAACTCGCTACGCGTAGACAGCTCGCCGATCAGGTCGGTCAGAGCCTTGTCGTAGGGATTGCGGCCGGCCTCAGTGCGCATGGCGGCGACCACATCGTTGGCCGTGTTCTCCCAGTCGCCGTAGTACGTCTCGGCGCGGGGATCGAGGAAGATGAAACGAGGCTGGCTCACCGGCAGGTCCTTGCCGTCGAACATCGGCGAGAACAGCGCACGCCCCATACGGTTGATCGCCAAGGTCTCGAAGCGGCTGTTGCGGATGTGAGCCGGGACGCTCTCCATCGCGTCCAGAATGCGCTGGAAGAACGGCCGCACCTGCTGTTTCGCGGGACGCCGGGGGCGACTGCTGACGCTACTCGCCGCGCGCGCCAAGTTGAACAGGTGCTCGCGCTCGGCCTCGTCGAGCTGAAGCGCGCGGGCCAGGTTGTCCAGCACGCTTTCCGATACGCCCTTGGCGTTGCCGCGCTCCAGCCGCGTGTAGTACTCGACGCTCACTCCCGCCAGTAGCGCCACCTCCTCGCGGCGCAGGCCTGGGACGCGGCGGTTGGTGGTGCCGTACAGCGGCAGTCCGGCCCGTTCGGGGGTGATGCGCGCGCGGCGGGAGGTGAGAAAGTCACGCATTTCGTCTCGACCATCCATGATCTCCAGGCTACGGCCGCGCCGGGCGGACAGGGAGGTCCTGGCAGTACCTGTCTCGACAGGATCTCCTCCGGCGGCGAGTCATGGGATTGCATGGCATGGTCGAGACGTCAGACCGGTAGGAGGATCCATGGAGATCGTGAAGCAGCCCGCCACGTGGAAACTGCCGGAGGAATGGTTCACCGGCGACGCGTGGGCCGATGTGCTCTACCGGGGCGAGGGCGAGTCGCGGGCCCGGCTGAACACCGTGCGCTTCGCGCCCGGCGCACGCACCGCGTGGCATTCGCACAGTCTCGGGCAGACCCTTTACGTCATCGAGGGAATCGCGTTGATCCAGCCGCGGGGCGGAGAGATCATCGAAGCCCACCCCGGCGACGTGATCTACACCCCGCCGGGCGAGAAGCACTGGCACGGCGCGTCGCCCGACCGGTTCATGGCGCATCTGGCGCTGTGGGAAGGCGACGACACGGCGTGGGCCGAGAAGGTCACCGACGCCGACTACGGCGGGCCGCGTACCAGCACCCGCACCGTTTCGTGACCGATAACCGATAACCGATAGCCGATAGCCGATAGCCGATAGCCGATAGCCGATAAGAGAGAGTCAGAACATTGTTTGGCACAATTCTGCACGCACCGGGCGACATCCGCTTCGAGGAAGTACCGGACGCCGTCATCACCGCGCCGACCGACGCCGTCATCCGCACCGTCGTCGCCTGCGTATGCGGCTCCGACCTGTGGAGCTACCGCGGCATCAACGACGTGTCCGAGCCGATGGCGATGGGCCACGAGTACGTCGGCGTCGTGGAAGAGGTCGGCTCCGAGGTGCGCACCCTGCGGCCCGGCCAGTACGTGGTCGGCTCGTTCTTCGCCTCGGACAACACCTGCCCGATCTGCCAGGCCGGCTATCAGACCGCCTGCGCGCAGCGCACCGGTGTCCGCGGCTGTCAGGGCGAGTACTTCACGGTGCCGCTCGCCGACGGCACGCTGGTCGCGCTGCCGGAGGAGCCGGATGAGAAGACGCTCCCGAGCCTGCTGGCCCTGTCCGACGTGATGGGCACCGGCTGGTACGCGGCCGCGGCGGCGCGGGTGCGGCCCGGGTCGACCGTCGCCGTGGTCGGCGACGGCGCGGTGGGGCTGTCGGCGGTGCTGGCGGCCAAGGAGATGGGTGCCGAGCGCGTCATCGCCATGAGCCGGCACGCCGCGCGCCAGCAGCTCGCCGCCGAGTTCGGCGCCACCGACATCGTGGCCGAGCGCGGCGCCGAGGGCGTGGAGCGGATCAAGGAACTGACCGGCGGGCTCGGCGCGGACGCGGTGCTGGAGTGCGTCGGCACCGACGAGTCGATGCAGCAGGCGCTGAAGTCGGTGCGGCCCGGCGGCGACATCGGATTCGTCGGCGTCCCGCACGGCGTCGAGCTGTCGCCCACCGAGCTGTTCTTCTCCATGGTCGCGATGCGCGGCGGTCCCGCTCCCGTGCGCTCCTACCTGCCGGACCTTATCGAGCGCGTGCTGTCCGGGCGGATCGAGCCCGGCCGGGTGTTCGACCTGACGCTGCCGCTGGCCGACGTGGCCGAGGCCTATCGCGCCATGGACGAGCGGCGCGCCATCAAGGTCCTGTTGAAGCCGTAGTCAGGCCTCAGCAATAAGGGGGCTGGTTCGTCAGGGCGGAGGCGACGCGCATCCACACTCCGAACTGGCGGAACAGCTCCGGCGGCGTGCCGGCCGTCCGCACCGTGCGGGTGTCGACCTGGATGACGCCCGGGATGCCGAGCAGGATCTCGGCCACGGCGGAGGACTGCCAGCGGACGGCCAGGGCGGCGGTCGCCGTGGACGGCCCGGGGCGTTCGGCCGGCTCGCCGGTGCGGATCGGCCCCAGCGCCGTGGCGACCGCCTCCTCGATGGCCGCCCGCGCCTCGGCGTCCGGGCGCAGGTCGGCGGCGAAGCGGCTGCGGACGTACTTCACCGGGACGGCGGCGATCGCCGGATCCCAGGCGGTGGCCTCGGCGCAGGCGGCGTCGTCGCCGGTGAGCACGGCCAGCCGCACCCCCATCGCCGCCGCCGCGGCGTGGACCAGGCCGATCTCGCCGGCCGGCCGGCCGTCCAGCCACATGTCCTCGATCTCGTGGCCCAGGAAGCTGTGGCTCAGCACGCCGTGGGCCCCGGCCCGGGCGTGGTAGCCGACGCAGACCAGCGCGTCGAAGCCGGGGCCCAGGCCCTCGATCATGCCCATGGTCTTGGGCTTGCCGCGGATCAGGCGGACGGCCGGCTCCAGGGTGTCGGACAGCAGGTTGCGCATCGGGCCGTGGGCGTCGTTCACCACGACCTCGGCGGCGCCGGCCCGCACCGCGCCGCGGACGGCGGCGTTGACGTCAGCGGTCATCGCCCGCCGTCCGCGCTCATAGTCGCGGCCACCGGGCTGGACGTCCTCGGCGTCCACAAGCCCGGTGACCCCCTCCATGTCCGCGCTGATGTAGATCCGCATACGGACGTTTCTAGCAGGCCGCGGGCTACTTCTGGGCGTTCTGCGCGAGCTTGTCGGCGACGAGCCGGCCGGCGGCGGCGTAATCCTCGGTGGTGACCTCCTGGAACCAGACGTGCACCGTCTCGGCCGGGGCCTTGTAGACGTCGACCATGGCGTCGGTGATGCGGGCGACCAGTTCGCGCTTCTGCTCGACGGTCTTGGGCATCTGCTGGATGGTGACGTTCGGCATGGTGATCTCCTTGGGTTCCCTTGGCGGTTCCGGTCTTTTCCGGCTCCCCCTCGCGAGATCGATTCCATCGCGGAGCCGGGCTGCGAACCAGACGAGCTCCGGACTGGCAGGCATCACGAATCGTGATCGGACTCTTGATCGGACTCTTGATCGCAGGCCTGCATCAGCAGGCTGAAATAGGGCGAAGGTGCCGAGCGGCGCACCACCAGATGCGTCATCAACCCCAGCCCCGGCGGCGCGAAGGGCAGGAACGCGACACGGCGGTTGCGGATCTGCGCGGCGTGGGCGGCGTACACGACGGTGTAGCTGGTGCCGTCGGCGCCGATCGCGGCGAGGGTGTCGGCCAGCCGGGTGTAAGGGCTCGCCGACACCGGTTCGCGGCCCGCGGCGTGGAAGGCACCGACCACCAGGTCGACCAGCGCCGGATTGTTCCGGCGCTCGGTCAGCCGCAGGCCCAGCGGGGCCAGGGCGGCGAAGGTGGCGTACTCCTCCCCGGCGATCGGATGGCGGGCCGGAACGGCGGCGATCAGCTCGTCCCGCCACAGCTGGACCGCGCGCAGGCCACGGCCGTCGTCCGGCACCGGACCGCGGACGAAGGCGGCGTCCAGGGTGCCGTCGGCCACGCGGTCCAGGCGCTCGTGGATGGGCCCGGTCATCACCAGCTCGACCTTCAGCTCCGGTGCCAGCCGCAACAGCTCGTCCAGCACCACCTCCAGCCGGTCCCCGAGCCCGGAGCTGGTGCCGAGGCGCAGCGGCGCCCCCTGGGCCCCGGCCGCGGCGGCCACCGCCGACCGGGCCCGCGCCACGGCCGCCAGCACGTCCCGGGCCTGCGGCAGCAGCGCCTGCCCGGCGGGCGTCAGGCGCACGTGCCGCGGCGAGCGGTCGAACAGCTCGGCGCCGAGCTCCCGCTCCAGACGGCGCAGCTGCTGGCTGACGGCCGGCTGGCCGATGTGCAGCCGCTCGGCGGCCCGGCCGAAGTGCAGCTCCTCGGCCACGGCCACGAAGTATTCGAGCTGGCGCAGTTCCATACCGGTCAAGGTAACGCGAGGGCTTTCGCGGCCGACCGATGAGTCCGGCGCCGCCGCGTCGTCTATCTGCTCGAAGCCCCTGCCGAGAGGAGAAGGAAATGAGCTACGCCGAGATCAACGGCCTGTCCATGTACTACGAGGTGCACGGCGACGCCCCGGTCACCCCCGAGTGCCCCGCGCTGGTGCTGCTGCACGGCGGCCTGGGCGGCGGCGACATGTTCGCCCCGATCCTGCCCGGGCTGACGGCGCACCGCCGGGTGATCACCGCCGATCTGCAAGCCCACTCGCACACCGCCGACATCGACCGGCCGATCCGGCTGGAGACCTGCGGCGACGACGTCGCGGAGCTGATCCGCCACCTGGGGATCGGGCCCGCGGACCTGGTCGGCTACTCCTTCGGCGGCGGCGCGGCCCTGCGCTGCGCGATCCAGCACCCGGACGTGGTGCGCAAGCTGGTGGTGGTCTCGTTCACGTTCCGCGCGGACGGCTTCTACGACGACATCCGCAGGCAGCAGGCACAGATGACGCCGGAGTCCGCGCAGTTCATGAAGGAGACGCCGATGTGGGAGCTATATGAGCGCACGGCGCCGCGCCCGGAGGACTTCAGCGTCCTGATCGGCAAGATGGGCGAGCTGTTGCGGCAGCCCTTCGACTACGCCGAGGAGATCCGCAAGATCGAGGTCCCCACCGAGCTGGTCTTCGCCGACGCCGACATCTGCTCCCCGCAGCACATCTGCGATTTCTGGGCGCTGCTCGGCGGCGGGCAGCGCGACGCCGGCTGGGACGGGGCCGGGCGGCCGGGGAAGCACCAGCTGGCGATCCTGCCGAACACCACGCACTACAGCATCTTCATGGCGCCCGCGCTGATGCCGGCGATCGAGGAGTTCCTGGACGCCTAGCCGAACACGTCGCCCAAGTCGTAGGAGGCCGGCACGTCCAGCTGGTCGTACCGGCACGAGTCCGGCTCCCGGTCCGGCCGCCACCGCACGAACCGCCCGTTGTGCCGGAACCGGTCGCCCTGCAGCTGGTCGTAGCGCACCTCGCACACCAGCTGCGGCCGCAGCGGCACGAACGACATGTCCTTACCGGCGTTCCAGCGGTTCAGCGTGCCCGGGCGGCGGTGCTCGTCGGTCTCGTCGGCTTCGAGCCAGGGATGGGCCTCGCCCTCGGGCAGCAGGTAGGGCGCCAGCTCGTCGATCAGCTCCTTGCGACGCACGGTGGTGAAGGCGCTGGCACCGCCGACGTAGTTCAGCACGCCGTCGGCGCCGTAGAGGCCGAGCATCAAGGAGCCGACGATCGGACCGGTCTTGTGCAGCCGGTAGCCGGCGACGACCACGTCCGCGGTGCGCTCGTGCTTGACCTTCACCATCGTGCGCTCGCCGGGGGTGTACGGGCCCTGAGCCGGTTTGGCGACGACGCCGTCCAGGCCCGCGCCCTCGAAGCGCTCGAACCAGGTGCCGGCCTGGGTGTCGTCGTCGGTGATGCGGGTGACGCGCACGTGCTCGTGCTCCTGCCGGCCCAGCGCGTCCACGAGAGCCGCGCGGCGTTCGCGGAACGGCAGGCCCGTCAGGTCGCGGTCGCCGAGCGCCAGCAGGTCGAAGCCGATGAACGAGGCCGGGGTCTGCTGGGCCAGCAGCCGCACGCGCGAGTCGGCCGGGTGGATCCGGTCGCTGAGGCGGTCGAAATCCAGGCGTCCGTCCTGGACGACCACGATCTCGCCGTCGACGACGCAGCGCTCGGGCAGCGCTTCGCGGAGCGACTCCACCAGTTCGGGGAAGTAGCGACTGAGTTCCTTGCCGCCGCGACTGCCCAGCAGCACTTCGGCGCCGTCGCGGAAGACGATGCAGCGGTAGCCGTCCCACTTCGGCTCATACAGGTAGTCGCCGATCGGGACCTTCGCCGCCGACTTGGCCAGCATCGGCTCGACCGGCGGCATGACGGGGAGATCCATCAGCGTGCCTTCCCTTCGGAGTCCTTCTCGCCCTTGCCGTTGTGGCGCGCCTTGGACGGCTGGACGCGCATCGGTTCGCCGGGCATCTTCGGGAAGTCCGGCGGATACGGCAGGTCGCCGAGGCCGCGGTCCTTCTCGTCCCGCTCGGCCATCTCCAGCAACGGCTCCAGGCTGTGCGCGACGTCGTCGATCTCGGCGTTCGCGTCCCCGTTCTCGGCTACGAGAGCGGGCACCGTCCGCACCGTGAAGTCGCTCGGCTCCACGTCCGCCAGGTCCGACCACCGCAGCGGCATCGACACCGTCGCCTGCGGCCGGGCCCGCGTGGAGTAGGCCGCGACGGTCATCCGGTCCCGGGCCATCTGGTTGAAATCGATGAAGATGCGCTCGCCGCGCTCCTCCTTCCACCAGGACGTCGTCACCAGCTCCGGCCGCCGCCGCTCCAGCTCGCGGCCCAGGGCGATGACCGCGCGGCGGGCCTCGACGAACGTCCAGCGCGGTTCGATGCGCACCAGCAGGTGCAGGCCGCGGCCGCCGGAGGTCTTCAGATAAGGCCGGATGCCCAGTTCCTCGAACACGGCGTGCGCCTCGCGGGCTACCTGCGCGGCCTCGCTGAAGTCGGTACCGGGCTGCGGGTCCAGGTCGATGCGCAGCTCGTCCGGGTGGTCGGTGTCGGCGCGGCGCACCGGCCAGGGATGCAGCTCCAGCGCGCCCATCTGCACGGTCCACAGGATCGTCGCCGCTTCGGTGATGCAGACCTCGTCACCGGTGCGGCCGCTGGGGAAGGTGACCCGGGCGGTGGCCGCCCAGTCCGGCATGCCCTTCGGCGCGGCCTTGGTGAAGAACGACTTGCCGCCGTCCAGACCGTCGGGGAACCGGTTCAGCGCCACCGGCCGGTCGGCCAGTCCGCGGAACACGGCGTCGGCCACGCCCGCGTAGTAGGTGGCAAGGTCCAGTTTCGTGATCCCGGCCTCGGGGAACAGCGGCTTGTCCGGCGACGAGATCCGCACCCTGCGTCCACCGGTTTCCACGTGCGCTTCAGCAGATCCCATAGACCGCAGGCTACGGCCCGGCGCTCCAGCGCGCACCCCAGCGCACGCATAGTGCGCGCCCGGCCGCGCGCCGTGGCGTTATCCGCGCCCACAACGGCGAGCCGCGAGTCATGTGCATCAGAACAGTGACCCGAGGGCTCTTTGGCGCGACCATCTTCACGTGTGGGCGGGAAGTACCCGCCCCCGGGGGACCGGGCAAAGGGTGCGGAGACATGGCGCGGGTGACCGTCGACAAGGAGAACCACCTTCCCATCGACCTCCACTACCAGGACCGGGGAACCGGCCGGCCGGTGGTGCTCATCCACGGCTGGCCGCTGTCGCTGGGCCAGTGGGAGTTCCAGATCCCGGACCTGCTGGCGGCCGGGCACCGGGTGGTGGCCTACGATCAGCGCGGCTTCGGGGCCTCGGCCAAGCCGTGCGGCGGCTACGAGCCGGACACCCTGGCCGCCGACCTGCACATGCTGTTGGAGCACCTGGATGTGCGGGCCGCGACGCTGGTCGGCTTCTCCTCCGGGGCCGGCGCGGCGCTCCGCTACCTGAGCCGGTTCGGCAACCAGCGGGTGGCGCGCCTGGTCCTGGTGTCGGCCGCCGGCCCTTACCTACGCCGCACCGACACCCACCCCGAGGGGTTCCTGGAGGACGGCAAGCTGCGGGAGGTCCAGCGCTGCCTCGCCAACGACCGGGTCAGCTTCCTGCACCGGTTCGCCACCCGGTTCTTCGAGGTCGCCGGCACCTCGGCCGGCCGTCCGGGCCCGCCGCGGCCGCTGCACACCCGGGTCATCATGCTGGCGGCCGCGGCCAGCCACCGGGGCCTGATGCAGACGCTGAGCCAGGGCGCGACCGCCGACTTCCGCGAGGACCTGCGGGCCGTCACCGTGCCGACGCTGGTCGTGCACGGCGAGGCCGACGCCGTACTGCCGGTGGAGGCCACCGGTGCCCGTACCGCCGCGGCGGTATCCGGCTGCCGCCTGGTGCTCTTACCGGGCGCGCCGCACGGATTGACCGTCACCCGCGCCGCCGAGTTCAATCGCGAACTGCTGGCGTTCCTGGAGGGATGACGGGAGCGGCGCCGGATGTCCGCGGCAACCTTCCTCCGCACTCGGGGATACTCAGCTGTCGATCTTCTCGAACACGAGGTCGGCGATGGGGCGGCTGTCGCGCAGGCCCCGGCGCTCGTAGCCGGTCATCGGCCGGCCGACGGCCGCGCGCGGGGCGTAGCCGGCGTAGCGGTTGCGCAGGCCCGGATCGGCGGTGAGCACCGCGAGCATCTGCTCGGCGTATTCGGCCCAGTCGGTGGCGCAGTGCAGGACGCCGCCGGGCTCCAGCCGGTCGCGTATCAGCGCGACCGTGTCCGGCTGGATGAGGCGGCGCTTGTGGTGCTTGGCCTTGGGCCAGGGGTCTGGGAAGAAGACGTGCACGGCGGCCAGCGACGCCGGCTCGATGCCGTCACGCAGCAGGAACAGCACATCGCCGCGGGCCACCCGGACGTTGCTCAGCCCGCGCGCCTCGGCCATCGCGATCAGGTTGCCCAACCCCGGGGTGTGGACGTCGGCGCCGAGGTAGTCCCGGTCCGGGTCGGCGGCGGCCATCTCGGCGGTGGCCTCCCCCATGCCGCAGCCGATCTCCAGCACCAGCGGGGCACGGCGGCCGAACAGGCGCTCGCGGTCGAACGGGCCGTCCGGTGCCGCCTCGGGGGTGTGGTAGCTGTGGTGCGGATCCGCGATCGTGTAGCCGTACACCGGCCAGAGCCTGGTCAGCGCGTCGGCCTGGGTGGCGCTGGCGCGACCGCGGCGCGGGTGGAAGGTGCGTATCAAGCCATGGCGGGCGTGCCGCCGCTGGTCGGGGGAACCAGTCGGGTCCGCCGGGTTGTCGTGCACTTTCTCCACCCGCCCCAGCCTACCGGCCCGCGGGCCGTGCGGCGGTCAGCGCGGTTCGGAGCCGATCAGCGCGGTTCGAGCACGAACAGCGGGATGGTCCGGTCCGTATTGGCCTGGTAGTTGTCATAGTCCGGCCACACCTCGACGGCGCGCGCCCACCACTGCGCCTTCTCCTCGCCGGTGGCCTCGTGCGCGGTGTAGCGCTTCTTCTCGGCGCCGTCCTGCAACTCGACCTCGGGGTTGGCGAGGATGTTGTAGTACCAGACCGGGTGCTTCGGCGCGCCGCCGAGGGAGGCGACGACGGCGTAGGAACCGTTGTGCTCGACCCGCATCAGCGGCGTCTTGCGGATCTTGCCGGACTTGTTGCCGACGGTGGTCAGGATGATGATGGGCTTGCCCATCTGGGTGTTGCCCTCGGTGCCGCCGGAGCTTTCGTAGAGCTCGACGGTGTCGCGTACGTAGTCGCGAGGGCTGGGGGCGTAATCGGAGTCAGTGCTCATAGTTCTCCAGTGAATATCAAATCCCGTGGCTTGTGTCGGATGCTTGCGGAAGACTTCCCGGCATGGCGACGAAGTATCTGTTCTTCTGGGGACATACCCCGAAGCAGTCGGGGGCGGGACAGCCGGGAGCGGTCGGCAAGGAGTGCCTGAGCCAGTGGTTCCCGTCGCCGTTCGTGGTGGACGGTGTCCGCTTCGCGACGGCCGAGCACTACATGATGTGGGGCAAGGCGCGGCTGTTCGGCGACGCGGAGGCCGCGGAGAAGATCGTCAAGGCGAATCACCCGCGCCAGGCCAAGGCGCTGGGCCGCTCGGCGGTGCGCGGGTTCGATGAGGATATGTGGGTCGCGAACCGCTTGGACATCGTCACGGCGGGAAACGTCGAGAAGTTCCGGCAGAACCCGGACCTGCTCGCGTTCCTGGTCGCGACCGGGGATCGGGTGCTGGTCGAGGCCAGTCCGATGGACCGGGTCTGGGGCATCGGATTGGCGGCCGATGACGTGCGGGCTCAGGATCCGGCGACGTGGCGGGGCGAGAACCTGCTCGGGCAGGCGCTGATGCGGGCTCGGGAGACGTTGCGGGGCGAGTAGCGAGCCGGTGGCCCGGGACCGAATCGGTATCGGTCCCGGGCTTGTTCGCTTGTCCGCTTTTCTCTTTCGCGGGCTCTGGCGGCTGACGCCTACGCGTCCCGCGACCGCATCACCACCGCGCCGACGGCCAGCGCGCCGAACGCCCACACCGCCAGCACCCCGATCCCCTGCCACGGTGACAACGGCTGCTGCGCCAGGTCGATCGTGGTCTGGACGGTGAGGCCGGCCTGCATCGGGCCGATCTGCTCGGCGTGCCGGTGCCAGTCCGGGTTCGAGATCACCGCCGCCACGATCGGGAACAGATACAGCAGGCCGAGCACCGTCCCGACCGCCGCCGCCGAATCGCGGAGCATAGCCGTGACGCCCAGGGCGAGCAGCGCCACCAGGACCAGGTACAGCACCGAGCCGAGGACGGCCCTGGCGGTCGCGGCCGTGGCCAGGTGCGGGCCGTAGCCGTGGGCGGCGGTGAAGCCGTTGCCGGGCAGTACGGCCAGCGCGATCAGTGCCGAGCCGAGGACGGCCGGCACGCCGGCCGCGGCGGTCAGTCCGGCGACGACCACGGCCTTGGCCGCCAGCACCGCCTCGCGCCGGGGCATCGCGGCGAAGGTCACGCGGATCATGCCGGTGCCGTACTCCTCGCCGACCGCCAGCACCGCGAGGACGGCGACCACCGCCTGCCCGAGCGTCACCCCGAGCAGGCCCACCTTCGCGGGGTCCTCGCCGCAGTGCGCGCCGTCGCAGGTGACGCCGGCCGCCGAAGCCGCGCTGAGCCCGACGGTCAGCACCACGGCGGCGGCGAGCAGCCAGGCGGTGCCGGCGAGGGTGCGGAGTTTGGTCCACTCGGCGTGGAGCGCGTCGGGGAAGTCGGTGAAGTCCAGACAGACGCTCACGCGTCCCTCCGGAGCAGCAGCCGATGCGCCAGCGCGTAGGCGACTGCCGCGTAGAGGCAGAGCACTGCCAAACCGGTCCAAGGCGAGAGCGGATAGTAGCCGTTGGTGGGCGTGTAGACGGCGGTGACCTGCGGCCAGGACGTGACCGTCTGCTGCACCGCGAACGCCGCCGCCGGCGTGAGGCGGGTCAGCCATTGGGCGGCACCGGCCGGCAGGACCGAGGCGACGGCCAGGATGTAGGGCAGGACGATCACCACGATCACCGCCGCGACCGCGGCCGCTCCGCGCCGCACGATCGTGCCCACGGCCAGCGCCAGCACGGCCGCGACGGCCAGCAGCGCCGCGGTGCCGACCACTATCCGGATCTGGGCCCCGGCGGAGGCGTGGAAGACGTAAAGGCCCTTGTGGTGCTCCAGCGCGGTCACGGACGGCACCGCGATCGCGGCCGCCGCCAGGCCGGTGACGAATGACGCGCCGCCGAGGACCGTGGCCTTGGCCGCGAGCAGGCGGCCACGGCGCGGGCTGGCCGCCAGCGAGGTGCGGATCAGGCCCCGCCGGTACTCCGCGGTCATGGTCAGCGCCGCCACCACGATCACCGCGATCAGCCCGGCGAAGGTGCCGGCCAGGGCGCTCTCCACGGTCTTGCCGGACCCTTCGGAGACCGCCATCGGCGCGATGTTCCCGCTGCCGGTGATGACGAAGCCGTCGGAGCCGTGCTGCACCGCGCCGGTAGGCGCCTTGGGGCCGTCGCCGCCCTGAGGCCGCAGGGGTTGGCCGTCGGGGCCGGAGCCGGTGTATGTCGGCGGCACGGTCCAGTCGCCGGAAGTCTGCCCGGTCAGCGCGATCCGGTCGAAGGTCCCGGTGGCCGTGGTCGGGCCGCCGTTGCTCCGGGTACCGCCGAAGGAGCTCTTGATGACCTCGTATTGCGGCGAGGCGGCGAACACGCCGATCACGAGGTCATGCGGCAGGTTCGCCAGGCGGACGGTGCCGATGGCGGTCCACATGGCACCGTCGGCAGAGTTCAAGCCGGTGATCACGTCGCCGGTGCGGACCAGGCGCAGCCAGCGGGGCGTGGCGGCGGAGACCGGACCGGCGAGCCCCGGGAGGTCGTGCACGTAGTCGTACTGCATCCGCACGCCGTGGCTGCCGGTGGCCAGCACGGCGGCGTAGGGCGAGCCCGGCTTGATGCCGTCCTTGATCAGGATTCCGGCCTTGGACCAGGGTTGCAGGCCGTGGACCGTCCCGGCCTGGACGTCGCCGGTGGGCGCGTATTCGCCGTCGAAGTCGGTCAGGCGCGCGGTGATGCTGCCGTCACCCGACAAGAAGCGGTACACGATGGTCTTGTCGTCGACGACCTCGCGGCCGTCCGGCCCCTTCGGCGGCGACTGGGCGGAGCAGCCTCCACCATCGACGTGGACGCAGGAGATCTGGCTGCCGAGCGGCCCTAGCAGGCCGATGCCGATCGTCAGGACGACGGCCACCAGCAGGCCGACCAGCCAGCCGCGCACCGTGCGCAGCTTGGTCCACTCGGCGTGCACGAGCTGCGCGAAACCGTCGTGCGGGGCGGTCGCCATCACGCCGCTCCCTCGTTCTGGGCCGGGTTCTGGGCCTCGTTCTGGGCCTCGTTCTGGGCCGCACGGAACTCGACCGAGTCGCGGGTCAGGTCCATGTACGCCTCTTCCAGCGAGGCCCGGTGCGCCGACACCTCGGCGAACGGCACGGCGGCGGCGCTCAGGACCCTGACGACCTCCTCGGCGCCGAGGCCGTCGACGGTGAGCGTGTCCGGCCCGGTGACCGCCACGGTGCCGCCGGCCCCGGCCAGCGCGGTGGTGGCCCCGGCCCGGGCGGCGGTCCGCAGCACCACCCGGCCTCCGGAGGAGCGCGCGATCAGCTCGGCGACCGCGGTGTCGGCGATCACCCGCCCGCGCCCGACCACCACCAGGTGGTCGGCGCAGTCCTCCAGCTCGCCCATGAGATGGCTGGACACCAGCACCGCCCGGCCCTCGGCGGCCAGCGATCGCAGACAGCCCCGGATCCAGACGATGCCCTCGGGGTCCAGGCCGTTGAACGGCTCGTCGAGCATCAGCACCGGCGGATCGCCGAGCATGGCCGCGGCGATCCCGAGCCGCTGCCGCATCCCGAGCGAGTAGCCGCCGGCCTTGCGCCGGATCGCCGAGCCCAGCCCGGAGGCCTCGATCACCTCGTCGACGCGCTTCGCGCCGAGGCCCTGCGAGTGTGCCAGCCACAGCAGGTGGTTGCGTGCGCTGCGGCCGGGCTGCACCGCGGCGGCGTCCAGCAGCGCGCCGACGTGGCTCAGCGGCCGCCGCAGTTTGGCGTACGGCACCCCGCCGATCAGCGCGCGCCCCTCGTCGGGCGTGTCCAGGCCGAGGATGACGCGCATGGTCGTGGACTTGCCGGCCCCGTTCGGCCCGACGAACCCGGTCACCGTGCCGAAGGCGACGGCGAAGGACATGCCGTCGAGGGCCGCGGTGGCGCCGAAGCGCTTGCGCAAGCCCTGGACCGCGATGGCGGGCGGCGGGGGTTGTGCTGGTGCGGATGTTGAGGTCATGGTCCTGAAGGTTAGGTTCGGGTGGACACCGGAATCGTCCCGCAGGAGAGCAGTCCTGCACGTCCCCCGTGTGGGGGAGAGTGATCCCCGCTTCGGGGGAGGCGGTGGTCACGCGGTCGCGAGGAGAATGGGGATGTGCTCCAGGAACGCGGCAAGGGCGAGGGCGACACGCTGATGACGGCGCGGCGAGAGACAACAGCTGACGCCGACGCCGACCAGCCGAGCGCGACAGCCGCGCGCGCCGATCGGCCGATCGCGGTGGCTGATTCCGTCAGGACTTTCGCCGAGTCGGTTCGTGAGCTGGTCGAGGCACCGCATGTGCCGGTCGTGCCGGTCGCCGTGCTCAGCGTCGCGGCTGTCGGTGAGGCGCTGATCCGGTCGGTGGTCGCACTGGTCGGCGGCTCCGGTTCCTCGGGAGCGCTGGCGAGTGCTCTGTTCCTGGCGCTGTGCGCCACGGTGCCGCTCAGGTTCTTGGGGGCGGCCGGGGCTGCGATGTCGGCGAGTGCGGCGGCGGTCCTGGCGCTGAGCACCGCGTCGTCGTTGACCGTGGCCGGTGCGTGCGCTGTGGTGCTGGCGTCGTGTCGCTTGGGATGGGCTTCGGACGCGTTCCGGATACCGTGGCTCAGACGTTCGGCCCCGATCGCGATGTCGATTCCGTTGCTGGTCGTCGCGCTCGTCGGATCGCGGAGTCCTTACTCCGATGCGCTGGCCGTCTGTCTCGCGACGCTGGTCCCGGCGGCGGCCTTCGGCGGCGACGCCGCGCAGGCCCGCACCCAGGCGCGCGTGCACCACGCGGCGCGGGAGGCCGTGGCCCGGTCGCTGGTCGACCACACCGCGCGCGGCGAACGGGCTCGGATCGCGCGAGAGTTGCACGATGTCGTGGCGCATCACATCTCGATGATCGCCGTGCAGGCCGAGACCGCACGGCTGGCGACGCCCGGCATGCCGCCGGCCGGGGCCGAGCGGCTGCTGGCCATCGGGGACACCGCGCGGGCCGGGCTCACCGAGATGCGGCGGCTGCTCGGTGTGCTGAAGGAGGATGTCGGACCGTCGGACCACGCATGGGAACGGCGACCGCAGCCGGGTTTGGATCAGCTCCTTGCGTTGGTCGACGACGCCCGCCGCACGTCCGCGACCACTACCCGGCTGATCGTCTCCGGCCCGCCGACCGCGCTCGATCCCGGAGTCGAACTGGCCGCGTACCGCATCGCGCAGGAAGCCCTTACCAACGCCCGGCGTCACGCCCCCGGTGCGCCGGTCGACGTGGAGCTGCGCTTCTCCCCCGACACTCTGCGCCTGCGTGTCGTCGATTCCGGCGCCGGCTCAGGCCCTACGGCCTCGGCCGGGGCCGGCACCGGCCACGGCTTGTCCGGCATGCGGGAGCGGGCCGCATCCGTCGGCGGCCATCTCGACGCCGGTCCCTCCCCCGCCGGCGGCTTCCTCGTCGAGGCCTGGCTGCCGGCCGATCCGGCTCCGGATTCGGCGGCGTCATCGTCTCTTGATCGGAGCGCCTGATGACCGCCGAACCGCCGCCGCCGCCGCTGCCTCCGCCGCCACCGCCGCCGCCGATCCGCATCGTCATCGCCGACGACCACCACGTCGTGCGAACCGGCTTCGCGGCGCTGCTGGCCACCCAGCCCGACTTCGTCGTCGTCGGCACCGCGTCCGACGGCGAGGAGACGGTGCGCCTGTGCCGGGAGGCGGCGCCCGACGTCGTCCTGATGGACGTGCGCATGCCCGGCACCGACGGCATCGAGGCGACCCGGCGGGTGATGGAGGAAGCCCGATCACGCGGCGCCGGCGGACCCAGAATCCTGATCCTGACCACCTTCGACCTCGACCAGTACGTCTACGACGCGCTGTCCGCCGGAGCCAGCGGCTTCCTCCTGAAGGACGCCACCGCCGAGCGGCTGTTCGAGGCGGTACGCGTGGTCGCGGCCGGGCAGGCGCTGCTGGCGCCCGGGGTCACCAGGAAGCTGATCAGCGAGTTCGCCCGCCTGCGGCCGAGCGGCGCCGCCGCGCCCGACCGGACGGGTACGGCGCACCCCGCACGTCCGTCGAATTCGGCACCTGAGCCACGTCTGGCCGCCCTCACACCGCGCGAGACGGAGGTGCTGCTGCTCATCGCCCGCGGCCTGTCCAATCCGGAGATCGCCGCGCAGCTGGTCGTCACCGACGAGACGGTGAAGACGCACGTCAGCAGGATCCTGACCAAACTCGGGCTGCGCGACCGGACGCAGGCGGTGGTGGCGGCGTACGAGACGGGGCTGGTGGTGCCCGGCGGGGAGGGACGCTGAGGGCTGATCTATCTGTTCCCGGCTCTGCGGCTGGTGCGCCGCGGACGGGCGAAGGCAAGGCGTTGCCGGATGCGGCAAACGCACCGTGTGTCATAGCTCGCGCAACACATAGTTCTTGGTTCCGGCCGTGCTGTGGCGGCCGTGGTCCTGCGGACACACGCCGGAGGCGCCAGGCGTGTTGCCGTCGAAGAACAATCCGTAGCACTTTCCGCACTGGCGCCACTGGGGTTGCCCGCCCGGTCCGTCCGTGAAGCCGACGTATTCCAACAGATAGTTGCCGCTGAACTGTGGTGGCCGCGTGTCGATTCGTCCGATGGAGTGGCCGTCAGAGCGCGCGGGGCAGGCGCCGAAGCCGAAGGTGGCGCCGAACCACAAGCCTTGGCAGAAGCCACACCACACCCAACCCGCTTGGCCCTGGCCGCCGTCTGTGTCGAATTTCAGATCGTAGTCGCCGCTGCGGCTGCCATCGTGGCCCCCGCCTGCCGGACAGCCGCCCGCCGTCCCGTTGCCGGAGAACCACAATCCAGAACAGCGATAGCACCAGCGCCACAGATGCTGCGCGGCCTCGGCGGCCGGCGCTGCGTCCAGCGCGATCCCGCTGCCGACGATCAGTGTGCCGGCGATCGCCCCCATCCGAAACAACCCTCGACGAGAGATCTCGTTGTGCTCGCGAAGTGTCATGCGTATTACTCCGTTCCAGACGCGCGGCCTCTTCACCAATCAGTGTTCTGCCACCGTGGACGACTTGTCCAAGACGTGGTGCCTATCGCATATCGCCAGCGCCTATAGCTGCTGGCCGGCCGCGTCCACCCTGATGCTTCTGACGACTCGCCGCGCCATCTCGCAGAACTCGCGCGGTAGTTCGCGGGGGTCGTCTCGGCGGCGCGCGACGCCAGTGGAAGCGTCCGGTCCGCCGCGAAGCACAGCGGCACCGAAGCCGTTCGCGCCGCCGGTCTTCACGAAGACATAGGGAGCCGGACACACCACCGTGTTCAACATGACCGACAGTGCCAGTTCCATGGCGGTGTTCGCAGGGTGGCCCACAGTCCTGGGCGGCTCATCGTTGCGGAGGCCGTGCAGCAGCCACCACGCCTTCATCCGATCTGACACCGCGTCGCCGACCAGCGGCATCGGTTCCTCCAGCACCTCGGCGACGTCGATCACGTCCAGCCCGGACAGCCGGTGCCGTGGCGGCACAGCCAGGCCGCACGACTCCTCGACCAGCGCCTCCCAAACCAGGCGCTCGGCGTCGAGCGGCAACCGGACGAACGCCACATCCAGACTCCCGTCGAGCAACGGCCTCTCCACCTCCGGCAGTCCAAGCTCGTGCCAGACCAACCTGGTTCGGGGGTGCGCGGCGGCGAAGGCGCTGGCTATGGGGACGTGTATGGGGAGCGAGAGTGGCACCAACCATCCGATATGCAGCACCTCGGCTTCCTGCCCGATCCTTCGTGCTTCGGCCGCCGCTTCACCAACCATCGCCAGGACGTCACCGGTGCGACAGTAGAAGGCTTCGCCGGCGGCGGTCAGCCGAACGCCGTCGGGGCCTCGGGACAATAAAGTGGCACCGACTTCGCGTTCCAGGTCGCGAATCTGCTGGCTCAGCGTCGGCTGCGACACATGAAGCACAACAGCGGCCTTCGTGAAACCGCCCTGTTCGGCGACCGCCCGGAAGTACCGAAAGTGGCGCAGATCCATGGCCCCCACCCGAATCGCGGAACGATGCCATCACTCATCGTAGCGGCGAGCTGTGCTACGTCGATACTGCGTCGCCATCGCCGTCGCCGAGCTGCGCCTCGTCGAGCGGCCGCGTGCCGGGTGCCGCATAGGTCCGACTTTGAAACGCAGGTTCGATTCGTTCAGAGATTTCCCGCCCTGAGCCGATTCAGAGCTATGCGACAGCCCCGGCAAAAGCCACAATGTCGGCGAGGGCTTGGAGGGAAAGATGGCGGATCGCAGCCTCACCGGGCCGGACGTGTTGAAGACGCAGCTGAAGCGTACCTGGCGAATGCTGCTGATGGCGGTGTCCGCGGCGATGGCGGCCCTGGGCGTGGCGTTCGTCGTCCTGCGCAACCACTTGGGCTCCAGCTCGGACATCCACAACGTGGTTCTGGAGGTGGGCGTCAACCTGGCCCTGTTCGGGTTCACGACTCTGCTGGTCACGGTCATCGCGTCCCAACAGCTGGAACATCAACTTCTGGGAGAGCTGAACACCCGGCTGAACGCCCACGTCAAAAACGTCGCGGTCACCATGAACGAGGTGCAAAGCGAGTTCCGAAGGACCATAGAGACCTTCCTCCCGCTGTTCGG
Organism: Catenulisporales bacterium; assembly: GCA_019510485.1. Taxonomy (GTDB): domain Bacteria; phylum Actinomycetota; class Actinomycetes; order Streptomycetales; family Catenulisporaceae; genus Catenulispora. The sequence goes on along the minus strand of JAEKKI010000182.1, from coordinate 4,217 downwards.
CAATGGTCGGGATCTGGGGCTTGACAACATCTTCCTGACACGAACCGACGCCCTGATCGACTTCGAGCAGCACCTGCGCGATGAGCTGAAGAGCGCCGCCGGGGAGAAGGCGCGGGCCGACGGTGCCGATGAACACGACGGTCCCCGTGCCCGCCTGTGGTTCGTGGGCACGTCGTTGAAAGGAATCCTGGAGGCGTCGGCGCATGGATTCGACGGCGCCGGCATCCTTTCCTGGGCCGCGTCCCTGGCCGCCCTGGATCTCCTGGATCTCAGAGTGCTGCTGACGCACCCGACATTCGCCCGCGTCCGGGCCCGGCAGGAGCACCGCGCGGGGAGCGCCATCCCGGAGGAGATCGACGAGGCCCTGGAGTTCTTGCACGGCCACGGGGTGCACGCCGCCAGCGTCCGGATGACCCAGGCCTCCCCAACCGTCTTCGCCATCGCGACCCGCGAGCGAATGCTGCTGAATCCCTACCCGTACGGCGCGGAGGCGCACCGCAGCTTCGCGCTCATCGTCAAGCGCGTCCATCAGGAGCCGAACGACCACGACTCCCTGCACCGCGACATCTTCGAACAGTATCAGCAGCGCCACTTCATGCGGCCCTGGGACGACGGGTTGCCGGTGGTGCGGGAATCGAAGGATGGGCCGTTCGAGATTCCCGACGCCACCTTCAACCCGCTCAAGCCGGACGGCGGTGGCGCCGCCGGCGAAGCGCCACAGCAACAAGCCAGAACCCTGCCTTGAGCGCAACCGTCCAGGGTGGCGAGTCGGATCCACGGCCCGGCCAACAAGATCACCGTACCGGTGCGGCTCATGCGGCGAGCCGGTCATAAGCCGGATTCTGTCCCGTGCCGAAGCACAGTGGCGACCATCCATCTAGGACGCACGTCGCCGTGCGTCTCATGCGGTCTACCCGCAGGCTCGGACGGACCGTCCTCGGGCGCCTGCGCAGGACGCGGTCGCCCGCGTCCCTCTTGACCTTGCTCCGGGTGGGGTTTACCGAGCCGCCCGGGTCACCCCGGGCGCTGGTGAGCTCTTACCTCACCGTTTCACCCTTACCCGCTGCCGCTCCGACTGGCGCCGGGGCGGGCGGGCGGTTTGTTTTCTGTGGCACTGTCCCGCGGGTCGCCCCGGGTTGGTGTTGCCAACCACCCTGTCCTGTGGAGTCCGGACTTTCCTCGACACCGGTGGACCGGTGCCGCGGTCGCCTCGCCGACTCGCCGCAGATCCAGTATAGGGGCGCAGGGGTGGTCAGCGGGACGTGACTCAAGCGATTTGCGTCGTGGCCGCCGTTGACGCGACAGTGGCGGCCATGACCGTGATACGCAACATCACCCTGGACGCGAACAACCCTTACGAGCTCGCCACATTCTGGGAGGCGGTGCTGGGCTGGCCGATTGATCCCGAGTGCGCGCCCGGCGACGGCGAAGTGCTGCTGCAGTCCCCCGAGGGGCTGCCGAACCTGCTGCTGATCGAGGTGCCGGAACCCAGGACGGCCAAGAGCCGCATGCACTTCGACCTGCAGCCGCAGATCACCCGCGACGAGGAGCTGGACCGGGTCCTGGGCCTCGGTGCGAAGGTCGTCGAGGACCACCGCAAGGCCGACGGTGCCGGCTGGGTGTGGTGTGAGGACCCCGAGGGGAATGCCTTCTGTATCGAGCGAAGCAGCGCTGAGCGGGAAGCACAACAGGCGGGCTGAACGGCAGGCCGCTGATCAGACGCTGATCGACCGGGAACGAGCCGCGGCCGGTGGACGGACGCGGCTCTCAAGCGGCTACGCGATGATCGCGACGACGGGGGCTACGACGAGGCGCCTGATCAGACCATCAGACCTTCTCAGCACCCTTGCTCGCGATGCCGTTGCCGCTGCCGCTGCCGCCGGTAGCGCCGTTAGCGCCGGCGCCGACGTCGACACCGGACCCGGCAACGCCGCCGCCGTTCCCATTCCGCACCGGCCGATCCCGCACCGTGTACCTCGGATCCGTAGCCTCGAACAGTATCCGCCGCGTCGTCAGATCCGCGTCGGCCAGCCGCACCCGGATCTGCTGCCCCAGCGGCAGATCGTGCCCGTCGCACCGTGCCCGCACCGCGGGCTGCGTCAGCTGCACGACCCCCACATCGGGCTTGCCGTTGCGGTCCCAGTCGATCCGCTCGTTCAGGTCGATGACCACCGCGTCGAACTCCTCGCCGACCCGGTCCTTCAGCAGCATCGTCTCGACCAGGTCCACGCACTCCCGGTCCACCGACGACCCGCGCCGGTCCGCGGCCTCCATCACCGCCGGCAGGTTCGGCAGCTCTGAGCGGGCCCAGTCCGGCACCTCCGTCCCCGCGCACAGCGCCACGCACACCTCGCCGGCGTATCGGTCGGCCAGGCGTCGCAGTGGGGCGGTGACGTGCGCGTACGGGCTAGCGAGCGCCGAGTGGCCGGCCTGCTCCGGCACGCCGCCGTCGAAGGCCGTGTATCCGGCGCCGCGCATCAGCGTCGTGGTCTCCTGCAGGAACGCCGCGTGCTTCGGCACCGCCGGGTCCAGGGTGCGGATCAGCTCGCTGTAGGTGACGCCCTCGGGCCAGCGGATCTTCAACGCGCGGGCCACGCGGTGCAGCCGGTGGTAGGCCAGCGCCGGCGGGTCCGGCATGGTGCGCAGCAGTCCGATCTCGCCGTTCATCATCAGCTCGGCCGCGGCCATGCCGGTCAGCAGCGAGATCTGCGCGTTCCAGTTCTCCACCGGCAGCGGCGTCTGGTACTCCAGCGACCAGCTGTCGCCGTGCGCGACAACGGCCTGGGCCGGCACGCTGAGGCTGATGCCGCCGCGCTCGGCCTCGCGTTCCTGGCGCAGCGTGCCGATCTCGCGCAGCAGCTCCAGCACCGGATCGGCCCGGCCGGCGTCGAGTGCGGCCTGCGCGCCGGCGTAGTCCAGCTTGGCCCGGCTGCGCACCCGCGTCCGGCGCACGTCGATGTCGGTGGTCTCGCCGGAGGAGTCCAGGTCGATGCGCCACAGCAGCGCCGGGCGCTCGCGGTCCGGCAGCAGCGAGGCCGCGCCCTCGGAGAGGATTTCCGGGTGCAGCGGGATGCGCATGTCCGGCATGTAATAGGTCTCGCCGCGCCGGTGCGTCTCCTGGTCGAGCGCGCCGCCGGGCGTCACGAACGCCGCGACGTCGGCGATCGCGTAGTGCACGCGGTAGCCGCCGCCTTCGCGCCGCTCCAGGTACATGGCCTGGTCCAGGTCCAGGGACGTCGCCGGGTCCAGGGTGACCATCGGCAGGTCGGTGGCGTCGGCCTCCGGCATCCGCGGCGCCTTCACGGCGGCTTCCGCTTCGGCCCTGGCCTCGGGCGGGTACCTGCCCGGGAGCTGGAGCTCGACGCGGATCGCGTCGAAGCCGGCGCGCATGTCGGCGGCCGGGACCGGCGACTCGACGGTGAGGACTCTTTGCGGCATGCCAGCACCTTACGGGTCCGGGGCCGCCATTACACGCGTCCTGCGATCATCATCACGACCGCGTCGGCGGCGATGCCGAGCGGCCTGAGCCGTGCCCGCATCGCGTGCTCAGCGGGGGTGGCGTGCGGTTTCGCACACCACCCCGCACCGTCGGCCCTCGACGTCCAGGCGACTCAGGCCTCTGACTCCTGCGGCGAGTCGGCCGCGAGGATCCGGTAGAGCGCCTGACGCGTGCCGACCAGCACCCGCGCCGCCTCCTCCCGCTGGCTCTCGGTCCCGACCTGGATCACCTGCATGTAGGCCATCGCCAGCTGCGCGATGACGTCCCGGATCCGGACGGCCTCCTCCGAAGCGCCGCCGTCGTCCTCGCCGATCCCCTCCCAGGGCGCGGTCCATTCGGCGCGGTGCTCTTGCACGTACTGCCGTCCCTCGTCGGTGAGCGCGAACATCTTGCGCCCCTCCCCCTCCATGATCCGGACGATGCCCTCGTCCTCCAACTGCTGCAACGCCGGGTAGATCGACCCGGAGCTGGGCTTCCACGCCCCGTTCGTCCGCTGCTCGATGGCCTGCATCAGCTGGTAGCCGTTGGCCGGGCCCTCGTCGAGCAGGATCAGCACCGTTATGCGCACGTCGCCGCGGCCGGCCCGGCTGCGGCCGCCGTGCCGCCGCCGGCCCCCGCCGCGCGGACCGCCGCCGAACAGCGGGCCGAGCTCGCTGAGGAAGTCGAACGGCGTGAACGTGCCGCCGGCGCCGGAGATCGGCGGGAGCGGTCCGGCCGG
>JAEKKI010000313.1 GCA_019510485.1 Catenulisporales bacterium | reverse complement strand
GCGTCGTCGATAGACTCGCGCCTCATGGAACGGAACTCAGCCGCCCGGCTCGCGGCGGTGGCCACGGTCACCGCCGCCTTCCTGACGGCCTGCTCGGTGACGGTGCAACCGAAGAACGCCGCCGCGGTCCACCCGCTGAGCTCGGGTACTTCATCGAGCTCGGCCGCATCGTCCACGCCGACCCCGACTCCGACCCCGGACAAGCCGACCAGCACGCCCTCGGTCGGCAAGGATGTCGACCACACCGTCTGCACCGCGGTCCGTGAGGCGCTTCTGACGGCCCAGCAGAAGGTGGCCGCCGACAAGGAATCGCCGCGGCACATGGGGACGGACTACCGGACCGCTGCCGGCGCGCTGCGAACTCAGGCGGCGAAGACGAAGAACAGCGAGCTGAAGACGACGCTGGAGGCGCTGGCCTCGGCCTATCAAGGCCTCGGCAACGACACGATCGCGCACGCTTCGACTGAGAACGATCAGAAGAAGGTCACGGAGGCTTCGAAGCCGCTGGACACGTTGTGCGGCGCCAAGAGCTAGAAGCGGGAGCTCACGGCGCCTCAGACCACTGAGTCGACTACCACGTCGATCGTCCACGCCGTCCCCGGCTTGGCCGGTGCGGTGGTCTCGGTCCGGAAGCCCAGATCCTGCAAGGCTTCCGCGAGTTCCTTCGGCGTTCCGGCCGTCACGTCGCCGACCAGCAGCTCCCGCGCCAGCCGGCCCTTGGTCGCCTTGTTGAAGTGGCTCACGACGCTGCGCTTCGCCACGCCGTCCACCATTCGCTCGTGCAGCACCCGGACGGTCGCCGTGCGCTCGGCCGCCGATGCCGGGGCGCGCCACATCGCCGCGTACGTCGACGAGCGCAGGTCCACCACCAGGCCGGTCGCGACAGCCGGGGCCAGTGCCGGGGTGAGCGCCTGCCGCCACAGCTTCGCCAGCGGTCCGGCCTTGGGCAGCGTCACGCCGCCGGAGCAGCGGTAGGCCGGGATCGCGTCGCCGGGGCGCACCACGCCCCACAGGCCGGAGAACGTCAGGATCCGGGCTTCGGCGCGGGCGAACGCGTCCGGGTCGTCGGCGCGCAGTCCCGGCAGGTCGAGGTTGTCGTACAGGACGCCGGTGTAGCGGTCGGCGGCCGGCAGCGTCGGCGCCGTGGCCAGGGCGCGGTTCGGCTCCAGTTCCCCGGTCTGGTTCGGCGACAGGCCGAGCACCGTCAGCGCGGTGGCCGTGCGGCCCTTGGCCAGCCGGGTCAGCTCCGCCATCAGGGCTTTGCGGGTCTTGGCCAGGGCCGGGAAGGCCAGCGCGGCCGGGTCGACGGCCGGGCCGGTTCCGTCCGGGGCCTTGCCCTCGGAGGGCGGAAGGAGGATCAGCACGGCGCTCATTCTGGCGTATCCGCTTCCAGGGCTTGCTTGGCGACAGTTAACGACATATCGTTGAAGTACGGCGACAGTTGCCGATGAGTCGAATGGGAGGCGACGCGATGGCCGACGAGAAGGATGAACCGCGCCAGGAGCGCGAACAAGACGAACAAGACGAGTACGGCGAACCCGACGAACGCGACGAGCAGCAGGTCACCGGCGTGGCCGGTGAGCAGGAACTGCGAGAGCAGCTCCGGGCGCTGCACGAGGAGACCCGCCGCTTCCGGCAAGAGGCGGCAGCCCGCGAGCGGGAGCTGAGAGACCAGATCCAGCAGGAGTTCCGAAGCCGGGCGCAGGAGGCCAGGGACCGTCGGCACGACGAGCGCGCCGGCCGGGGAGAGCGCGGCGAACGTGGTGAACGCGGAG
>JAEKKI010000012.1 GCA_019510485.1 Catenulisporales bacterium | reverse complement strand
GCTTCGGTGAGCTTCCTGCAGTTCTTCGGGCTGGGCTGCGGTCTGGCGATTCTGATCGACGCGCTGCTGATCCGCGGTGTACTGGTCCCGGCCGCGATGCGGGTGCTCGGAACGCACGCCTGGTGGGCTCCGGGACCGCTGCGGCGGTTGCACGCGCGGGTTGGGGTGAGTGAGAGCGAGAGGGCGCAGGGTACGCGGACGCCTGAGCTCGTCGGTGTCGGCGACGGAAGCGGGAAGCTTGGGTGAGGCGGTAATCGCGCTGGCGGTTCCGGCTCCGTTTCCAGCTCCGGTGAAGGCGGGATGACCTCGGGTCAGCCCGCCTTCACCACGTTCGCCAGCTCTTCGCCGTTGTCAGCCCGCCTTCACCACGTTCGCCAGCTCTTCGCCGTTCGCGAACCGCCGCAGCTGCTCGTCGATGATCTTCAGCGCGCGCGGCAGGAACGCCGTCGAGGCACCGCCGACGTGCGGCGTGATCAGCACGTTCGGCGTGCGCCACAGCGGGTGGTCCGGCGGCAGCGGTTCGGGGTCGGTCACGTCCAGCGCCGCGCGCAGGCGGCCGGAGGCGCACTCGGCGATCAGCGCGTCGGTGCGGACCACGATGCCGCGCGCCACGTTCACCAACAGTGCGCCGTCCTTCATGCGGGACAGGAACGCGGCGTCGACCATGCCCCGGGTCTCGTCGGTGGCCGGGACCACCATGATCACCACATCCGCCTGGGGCAGCAGCGTGTCGATATCGCTCAACGCGTGGATACCGTCGCGCGCGGAGCGGGCCACGCGCACCACATCGACCTCGAAACCGGCCAGGCGGCGCTCGATGGCCGACCCGATGGAGCCGTAGCCGACGATCAGCACGGTCTTGTCGGCCAGCGCGTCGTCGACCGTGTTGGCGCCGTCCTTATAAGCCGGCGACCAGTCGCCCTGATCCTGGAACCGGGTGTAGCGCGGGATGCCGCGCAGCGCCGAAAGCGTCAGGGTCAGGGCCAGCTCCGCCGTGGACGCGTCGTGCAGGCCGCGGGCGTTGCACAGCGTCACGCCGTCGGGCACGAACGGCAGGACGTGCTCGTACCCGGCGGTCAGCGTCTGCGCCACCTTCAACCGCGGCATCCGGGCCATCAGCTGCGGATGGGCGTCGGCGAACGCGTACGGCACGACGAGGAACTCGACCTCGCCGATGGAGTCCGGGATCTCCGCGCCGGTGAACACGTCGGCCACCAGGCCGTCGGGGACATCCTTCGCGGAGCGCTCGTACGGGACCCACACGCGGCGCGGGGCGGTCGGGGGCGTGAGACTGGACATGAGACGCATGCTATCGAGCGGCCCCGGCAACTAGGGTGGTGACCATGACCATCACACCGGACACCAAGAACTGGACATGGGTGTTGGAGCGGCCTTGCCCGGAGTGCGGCTTCGCGGCCGGGGAGATCGCGCCCGAAGACGTGCCGGGCCTGCTCCGTGCCAACGCCGAGGCCTGGCGCGCGCTGTTCGCCGCCGGGAGCGCCGAGGAGTTGCGCACGCGTCCGGAGCCGACGAAGTGGTCGCCGCTGGAGTACGCCTGCCACGTCCGCGACTGCAACAAGGTGTACCTCCACCGCATCGACTTGATGCTGTCGGAGGACGACCCGCAGTACCCGAACTGGGACCAGGACGAGTCGGCGGTGCACGGCAAGTACCAGGAACAGGACCCGACGGAGGTCGTCGCGGAGCTGGTGGAGACTGCCGCTCATCTGGCGACGCGGTTCGAGTCGGTGTCGGGCGAGCAATGGCAGCGGACCGGCCGCCGTGGCGACGGGTCGGGGTTCACGGTGGACACGATCGCGCGGTACTTCATTCACGATCCGATTCATCACTTGTGGGACGTGACGGGGCAGGGGTACGAGGGCTGAGGCGGGGTCGAGAATCAGACCCCGGACATCCGCGTCGCGGTGATGTGGCACGTGGCGCGGAGCCGGGCGTCGGCGAAGTGCGGGCGTGCGAGCGCCGCCAGCCCTATCGCGGGCGCCGTGGGCCATTCGAGTGAAGGTCGTGACAACGCCGGAGGGCACTTTTTACGTGCTCGATATAGCAGCGTCCGTCGAGGGCAGCGGGCAACGAGTCAGGGGCCAGGCCAGGCGGCGGCGCTCCGGTCCGCCACCCATGCCTCCCCCACCCATGCCTCCGCCACCCATGCCAACGGCTTTGGCGCGCACCGCCGGTCCGCGACGTCCGTCGCGGCACGCGGACCGGTAGTACGCGCTCCTGGAAGCTTCCGCTTCAGCTCACCTCACATCGCGTCAGCGTCCTGCGCCTGCCGCATCGTCGGGTAGATCGGCCGGAATCCCAGCATCCGCCGCGCCTTCGAGTTGTCCGCGATCCCGAACCACGGATCGGTCACCGGGCGCTCGGTCATCTCCGGCGTGAGTTCGCGGCCCATGTACGTGTAGATCTCGGCCAGGGTCACCGCCGAGTCGTCCGCGATGTTGAACGTCTCGCCGCTGACGCCCTCGGTGCGCAGGGCGAGGGTCAGGCCCTGGGCGACGTCGGCGTGGTGGACCATCTGCAGGCGGCGGGAGGGGTGCCAGTCCAGGGGCCGCTGCATGAAGGCCTCGATGTGCGGGTCGCCGTCGCCGTAGATGAAGGCCAGGCGGATGATGCGCACGTCCAGGCCGCGCTCGGTGCGCAGCTCCCGCAGCGCCTGCTCGGCCGCGATCTTCGATGCCGGGTACGGCGTCGCCCAGGGTACCGGCAGCAGCTCCGCCTCCTCGGTCGCCGGGGCTGTTTGGCCGGAGCCGTAGACCAGGCTGGTGCTGGCGAACACGAAGCGGGTCACGCCGGCGTCGAGTGCGGCCGTGGCCAGCGCCACCGTGGCGTCGGTGTTCACCGCGGTCGAGACCTCGGCGTTCTCGCCGCCGCGGAACGCCGCCGCCAGGTGGATCACCGCGGAGGTGCCCTCGACGGCCTCCTTCAGGCCCGCCGCGTCCAGCTCCGCGAGGTCGCCGACGACCAGCGCGGCGCCCGCCCGTCGCAGCCGCAGCGCGGTCTCGGACTCCGGGTCGCGTACCAGGGCCCGTACCGCCTCGCCCTGGGCGAGCAGGCGCGGGATCAGGCGGCTGCCCACGGAGCCGGTGGCGCCGGTGACCAGGATCGGCTGGGGGTGCTGAGTGTCGTTCGTCATCTTCGTCGTCTCCTTCATCGATTTCCGACACGCAGAACGCTGCCGCGGGTCGAAGCCGATGTGCAGAGACCCGGACATCCTGGGACCGCCGGTCCCTGGATAAGCGCCGGCCGGTGGGCGATGCTGGAAGCGTGCTCAAGATCGATCGCCCCGAACTCGCCGCCTTCCTGCGCAGCCGCCGGGAGCGCCTGCGCCCGGAGGACCTCGGCCTGCCCGCGAGCACCCGTCGCCGCACCGCCGGCCTGCGCCGGGAAGAAGTCGCGATGCTGGCCGGCATGTCCGTGGACTACTACATCCGGCTGGAGCAGGCTCGCGGCCCACAGCCGTCGGCGCAGTTGCTGAATGCTCTATCGCGGGCACTGCGGCTGACGAAGGACGAGCACGATCACCTGTTCCATCTGTCCGGCCTGATGCCGGAGAACGAGCGCCGCTCCCCGACCGGGCACGTCCGTCCGGGGGTCCTGCATCTGCTCGACAAGCTGGACGACACGCCGGCCATGGTGGTGAGCGACCGCGGCGACTTCCTGGCCTGGAACGCGATGCACGCGGCGCTGCTCGGCGACCCGGGGCGCCTGCCGCCCGAGCAGCGGAACGTCGCCTGGCAGCACTTCTGCAACCCGGACGCCGCCGCGCTCTTCCTGCCGGAGGACTTCGCGCGCAACGGCGAGAACGCCGTGGCCGACCTGCGGGCACGGCTCGCGGCCCACCCCGACGACACACGGTTGCGGGCGCTGATCGAAGAACTCAGGATGCGCAGCGAGCGCTTCGCCGAACTGTGGGAGCGGCACGACGTCGAACTGCGCCGCTCGGACCACAAGACCGTGCTGCACCCGGTCGTCGGCCGCATCGACCTGGACTGCGAGGTCATGTTCTCGCCCGACCACGACCAGCGGCTCATCATCCACTCGGCTCGGGCGGGGACGCCGGCGCATCAGGCACTTGCGTTGCTGCGGGTGCTCGGTACGGAGCGGATGGCGAGCGCGGAGCAGGACTGAGCCGCGGCCGGCCCCTCACTTCCCGGCAACCGCCCGGAACGTATCCGGATCAGCCTCCTGCCAATCCGCTTCCCACCCCTCAACCGGCCCGGCGAGCAGTTCCCGAGGCTTCAGATACCGATACAACTCCGTATAACTACTCACCTTCCGCTGACTCACCCGCCGATGCACCAGGTCCGGACGCAGCTCATGCGGTCCCGCCATCCCCATCGCCGCGATGATCTGCTGCGCCTCGGCCACCGTCGCGGCCTGGAAGCGCTGCACCCGCTTCGACTTGTCCGCCACGTCCAGCGCCCGGTAGCGCTTCGGGTCCTGCGTCGTCACCCCCACCGGACAGTGGTTGGTGTGGCACTTCTGGGCCTGGATGCAGCCGGTCGCCATCATCATCGCGCGCGCGGCGTTGGTGTAGTCGGCGCCCTGGGCGATGCGTTTGACGATGTCGGTGCCCCGGGCGACCTTGCCACTGGCCCCGAGCCGGATCCGGTCCCGCAGTCCGACGCCGACCAGCGCGTTGTGCACCGTCAGCAGCCCTTGGGTCAGCGGCATCCCGATGTTGTCCTCGAACTCCAGCGGTGCGGCGCCGGTGCCGCCCTCGGAGCCGTCGACGACGATGAAGTCCGGTGTCACGCCCTCGGCCAGCATCGCTTTGCACACCGCGAGGAATTCGCGGCGCGAGCCGACGCAGAGCTTGAACCCGGTCGGCTTGCCGCCGGCCAGCTCCCGCATCCGGGCGATGAACAGCACCAGTTCGCGCGGCGTCTGGAACTCCCGGTGTGCGGCCGGGCTGATGCAGGCGACGCCCTGGGGCACGCCGCGGATCTCAGCGATCTGACTGCTCACCTTCGCGCCCGGCAGCACGCCGCCCAAGCCCGGCTTAGCGCCCTGGCTCAGTTTCAGTTCCACGCACTTGACCTGCGGGTCGGCGGCCTTGTCCGAGAACTGCGAAGGGTCGAAATCGCCGTCAGCGGTGCGGGCGCCGAAGTAGCCGCTGCCGATCTCCCAGATCAGGTCGGCGCCGCCCTCGCGGTGGTACGGCGAGATGCCGCCCTCGCCGGTGTCATGCGCGAAGCCGCCGGCCTTGGCGCCCTTGCTCAGGGCCAGGATCGCGTGCGCGGACAAGGCACCGAAGCTCATGCCGGAGACGTTCAGCAGGGCCATCGCATAGGGCTGCGTGCAGGCCGGGCCGCCGACCATGACGCGCGGCTGTTCCGGCGTCGACAGCTCCGGATGCATCGAGTGTTCCAAGTACTCGTAGCCGGACGCCTCGACGTCCAGTTCGGTGCCGAACGCCTTGTCACCGTGGATGCCCTTGGCGCGTTCATAGATGACCGAGCGGGTGTTGCGGTCGAAGGGGCGGCCGTCGTAGTCGCGTTCGATGAAGTACTGCTGCATCTCCGGGCGGATGGCCTCCAGCAGGAAGCGCAGGTGGCCCAGGACCGGATAGTTGCGCAGCACCGAGTGCCTCTTCTGCACGACGTCCCAGATTCCCACGCCGAGCAGTAGTGCGAGCGGGACGAGGGCGAGGAGCCAGAAGGGAGAGAACGACACCGCCCACGCTGCGGCCAGCGTGAGCAGTGCCAGTGCCGGCAGCATGAGCAGTCCCATGCCGCCGCAATTTAGTGCACGAACGTTCCCAGGATCAGGATGCCCACGATCGACACGCTCGACAGGATCGTCTCCATCGCCGACCAGGACTTGAACGTCTGCTTGACGTCCATCCCGAAGAATTCCTTCACCAGCCAGAAGCCGGCGTCGTTGACGTGCGACAGGAAAAGCGAGCCGGAGCCGACGGCCAGCGCCAGCAGCGCCGTGGAGGTGTTCGTACTGGTGGCGGCGATCGGGGCGATGATGCCGGAGGCGGTGACCGTGGCCACCGTCGCCGAGCCGGTCGCCAGCCGGATGCCGACGGCGATCAGCCAGGCCAGCAGCAACAGCGACAGGTGGGAGTGGTGGGCCGCCTTGCCGATGGAGTCGGCGATGCCGGTGCCGACGAGCATCTGCTTGAAGCCGCCACCGGCGCCGATGATCAGCAGGATGCCGGCGATCGGAGCCAGCGCGGCACCCATGATGCCCGAGGTCCGATCGCGGCCGAAGCCCAGCACCAGGGCGGCGTAGATGACGCCGACGACCATGGCGGTGATCGGATCGCCGATGAAGTCCATCACGCGGTGCAGTTCGGACTCGGCGTTGTCGTCGGCGATGTCGACCACGGTCTTGACCAGCATGATCGCCACCGGGAGCAGGATCACCGACAGCGTGGTCCACACCGACGGGGCCGTGCCGTCCTCGCGCTCGGTCACCGTGTACTGCTTCGCCAGGTTCTCCGGCGGATGCGGGTGCACGCGCTTGGCGATCCAGGTCCCGTAGACGGGTCCGGCGATGATCGCCGTCGGGATGGCGACGATGACGCCGAGCAGCAGCGTGGTGCCGAGGTCGGCGTGCAGGGCGCTGATCGCGACCAGCGGGCCCGGGTGCGGCGGGATCAGGCCGTGCAGGATCGACAGGCCCGCCAGCGCCGGGATGCCCACGCGCAGGATCGAGCCGCCGGTGCGCTTCCAGACCAGGTAGATGATCGGGACCATCAGCACCAGGCCGACCTCGAAGAACATCGGGATGCCGACCACCATCGCGGCCAGCACCATCGCCCACGGGGCGCGCTGGACGCCGACCCGGTCGACGATCGCGCCGACCAGCCGGTCCGCGCCGCCGGAGTCGACGAGCAGCTTGCCGAGCATCGCCCCGAGGGCGACGATCACGCCGACGTTGCCCAGCACGCCGCCGACGCCGGTGGTCAGGGTACTGATCAGCTTGTCCACCGCGATGCCGCCGGCGATGCCGACGAACAGGGCGCCGAGCAGCAGAGCCAGGAACGGGTGGATCTTCACGACGGCGGTGAGCAGCACCACCAGCGCGATGCCGACCAGGGCCACGACGATCAGGCGGGTGTCGTGGCCGGTCCAGGCAGTGCTCTTCGTCGCCGCGGCGGCGGCCGTCGCCACGGTCGGCGAGGCGGACAGTGTGGGGGTGATCATGCGCCTATCCCTCCCTGAGATTGCGCGCTGCCATGAGCGGCCTCGACGGCCTCCAGGTGTTCGGCGCGGATCAGC
>JAEKKI010000314.1 GCA_019510485.1 Catenulisporales bacterium | reverse complement strand
GCAGCCCATCACGCTGGAGGACCACCAGAGCAGCCGCTGGATCGTCGAGCCGCTGCACCTGCTCGACTGCTGCCAGGAGACCGACGGCGGCCAGGCCCTGGTGGTCACGACCGCTGAGCGCGCCCGCGACCTGCCCAACCCGGTCGCGCTGATCAGCGGTGCGGCCCAGGGCTCGGCCCAGGGGCAGCAGTCGATGGTCAGCTACTACCGCGACGACCTCGCCGGCCTGCCGGAGATGGGGCTCGTCGCCAAGCAGCTCTGGGCCCAGTCCGGCCTCGGCCCGGAGGACATCCAGACCGCGGTGATCTACGACCACTTCACCCCGTTCGTCCTGCAGCAGCTGGAGGAGTTCGGCTTCTGCAAGCGTGGCGAGGCCAAGGACTTCATCGCCGGCGGCAACATCGAGCTCGGCGGCGGCCTGCCCATCAACACCCACGGCGGCCAGCTCGGCGAGGCCTACCTGCACGGGATGAACGGCATCGCCGAGGGCGTGCGCCAGATCCGCCGTACGTCCGTGAACCAGGTGCCGGACGTGGAGAACGTCCTCGTCACCGCTGGTACCGGTGTCCCCACCAGCGGGTGCATCCTGTCGATCGACCAGTAAGGGCAGCCGCCATGCGCACCGAGCTCTCCGACTCCTTCGGGATCGACTTCGGCCTGTTCGCCTTCAACTACATGCCCGACGTCGTCATCGAGGTCTGCAAGGCCGGTGGCCTCGGCGTCCTCGGCGCCGTCCGCTTCACCCCGGCCGAGCTGAAGGAAGCGCTCGACTACATCGAGGCCAACGTCGGCGGCCGCCCCTACGGCGTCGACGTCGTGATGCCCGCCAAGACCGAGGCCAAGGCGGGCATGGACGTCGCCTCGATGCACACGATGCTCGAGGACATGATCCCGCAGGAGCACAAGGACTTCGTCGAGTCGGTGCTCGACAGGTACGACGTGCCGAAGCTGCCTGACGGCGCCCGGCAGAACCGCGACCTGCTGTCGTGGAACGACACCGAGGCGCGGGAGCAGGTCAACGTCTCCCTGGAGCGCAAGCAGGTCAAGCTCATCGTCAACGCCCTCGGACCACCGCCGAAGGACGTCGTCGACCAGGCCCACGAGGCAGGTGTCCGGGTCGCCGCGCTCACCGGCCGCAAGGACCACGCGCTGAAGCAGGTCGCCAACGGCGTCGACATCATCGTCGCCCAGGGCACCGAGGCCGGCGGCCACAGCGGCGACATCGCGACGATGATCCTGGTGCCCGAGATCGTGGACGCGGTCAGCGGCACCCCGGTGCTCGCGGCCGGCGGCATCGGCAGCGGCCGGCAGGCGGCGGCGGCGTACGCCCTCGGCGCCCAGGGCGTCTGGACCGGGTCGATGTGGCTCAACACGGTCGAGTGCGGACAGAGCGACATCATGCGCAAGAAGTTCCACGAGGCGAAGTCGCAGGACGCCGTGCGAAGCCGCGCCTACACCGGCAAGCCGGCACGTCAGCTGCGCACCGAGTGGACCGACGCCTGGGACGACCCCTCGACGCCGCAGCCCCTCGGGATGCCGCTGCAGTACATGCTCTGCTCCGAGGCCCTCGAGCGGATCCGGCACGCCGGCCGCGAGGAGCTCATGGGCACCCCGATCGGCCAGCTGGTGGGTTCCTTCGCGGAGACCCGCACCGTCGCCGAGACCATCGCCACCCTGCTCGCCGACTACGAGAAGACCGTCAGCTCCCTCCCGCGCACGTCCTCCAAGGAGTTCTCGTCATGACCGCACCCGAGAAGGCTGACGCTCCGCGCTGCCCCTTCC